>JAFGSL010000352.1 GCA_016934645.1 Anaerolineae bacterium | reverse complement strand
CGCCTGGGCATCCTCTCCGCCGAATACATGCGCAATCACGAAATCTACAGTATCTTTCCGGTCGGCTTTCTGGTGGCGGCAAGTCTGGGGCACGAGGCAGAAGTGGACGCTTTTCTCAGAAACGAAATCCAGTCTCCCCAGACCCTCATCCAGACACTGCAAACGCTGAACGCGGAGATGGCGAGCGAATATCGCAAAACCTATGTGCTCATCGTCCCCGTCATCGCCATTATCGCAGTTGCCGTGGCCCTGGTGATCGGCGCGATCAATCACATCGCCTTTGCCCGCCGACTCCCTGAATTCGGCGTCCTGCACGCGGCCGGATACAGTCGCCGCTGGCTCACCCGCCATCTGACGATCGAAACTGCTTTGTTGGCGGCGCCGGGTTGGGCGATGGGCGTCCTGCTGTCGTGGGGAGCGCTCTATGCCCTCAAACTGGTCGTGTTCGCTCCGCGTGGGCACGCGCTCGCGGTGATCACCGTCACCCCGGCGCTGTTAGTCCTGGCCGTGCCGCTGGCTGTGATCGGCTTTGCCCGCGCCGGTTTCAGCCGCCTGCTGGCGCAGATGGATGCTGTGACGATCATCGAACGCGGCGAGTTAGGGCCGGAGACACAGCCTCATCCCACAGCCACCGCCAGTTCACCCAAACCACTAGCCGCGATAACCTTTTACCGCCGCCACAAGGGACGCGCCGCGATGCTCACCAGCGCTATGTCACTGATGATTATCGCTGTCGCCCTGGTGATTTTCATTTTTTCAGCGGCCGATGATGCTCGACACGCGCGCCTGAGCGATTTGAAGAAGATGAGTGTCCTGCGCACACGCCTTGGCTCGTCTATGGATATGGGTATCATCACGCAGGTGCGGACGCATCCCACCGTCGAGCGAGTGATTCCCTGCACCGAAATGACCATAATGCACATCACCATTCCTCCCTTTGAGCAGGCGAACATCAACGTCTACGGCGTCTATGCCGAGGACATGACCTACCTGGTCGCGCTCAACAATTTAGAGCTGAAAGAAGGTCACCTGCCGCGCCCCAATACCAACGAGTTGGTCATCCCGGAAGTCGTCGCCCAAAATCGCAACCTGCACGTCGGCGACGTGATCGGCAACCGTGAGCACCCGGCCTATCCCGGCGCAATGACGCTGCCTGCCGATTTTGTTATCTCCGGCATCTTTGCCAAATCTGAAACGCCGGAAGACGAGAACTGGCTGGCTTTTGTCTCACTTGAGTTTCTCCAAAGCCACGAAGCCTTTCACTTTGCCGAGTTCCTTAATCAGTTCCTGGTGGTGCCCAAGACCGGGCAAAAGGCGGCGATGGACGATTGGCTCGAAACCGAGTTGGCCGAAGTCTCCGAGATGGGGGAGATGGGAGTGGCCACCTACCGCAAATCACTCATCGCCGCGCGTCAGGGCACGCGCACAACCCTGCTGACAATGGCATTGATCGAGGGTGTCGTTTCTGCGGTCGCGGCGCTGGCGCTGGCGGTGCTCAACATTATCTCGATCGCCCAACGTCAGGTCGAGTTCGGGTTGCTGCACGCACTGGGGCGCGCGCGTCCGTGGCTGGTGTGGCGCACCGTGCGGGAGACCGCCTTCACGACAGGAGTTGCGTGGGCGATCAGTGCCCTGGTGTGTCTATCGGGCCTGGTATACCTCCAGTTCCGCGTCTTCACCCCTCTGGGATTGCGCTTCAACCTCTTCAGCCTCATGCCCTGGTTGTTTACCCTACCGATCCCCGTTGCCGTGTTAATGGCTACCGCCGGGACTGTGAGCCGGACGCTCTCGAAACTCGATCCGGTGACCGTCATTGAAAGGAGGATATAGGTTATGAATCCATTATCACCCTTTACCTACTACCTGCGCCACAAAAAGAGCGCATTGCTGCAAATTGTCCTAATCAGCCTAGCGACAGCAGGACTATTTATCCTCGTGGGTGTGCTCGATACCATTCCCATGCGCGCCGACGTCAGCTATCTGACCAAATTGAGCCGCGTGACGCCCACAGGCGGCAAGCTCGACCCGGCCGTCGTCTCGCAAATCCAGACGCACCCGGACGTAGCACGCGCCATTCCCGACAACGGTCTGGGAATTACGCTCCCCACCCTGCTAGGAACAGAATCTCAACACCTGCTTGGGGTCTCACTACAAGATGCCCAGTATCTGATGCAACACTGCGGCGTGCGCCTCAAGGAAGGGCGCATGTTCGAACCAAGCGCCAACGAGTTTATCCTCTCCGAAGAAGTAGCTCGCGCACTGGACCTGAAGTTGGGCAGCGAGATTGGACGCGCGATTGATCCAGACTATTACGCAACCATTTCTTCCCCCTTGGTACTGGTGGGCATCCTGGAAAACGACTCGGCAGTCAGCTCAGGGCCAAGTGTACGCCTGGGATTTTTGTCGGCTGAGTACCTGAGGAACCATGAACTCTACGCCCCTCGCGCCACAAGCTTACTCATCATCGCCAAAGATGGGCGCCGAGCTGCCGTAGACGACTATTTAGAAAAAACAATCAGCTCCAAATATACAGAGGTGCAGACATTCGGCACGCTCGTTGAGGCTTACCAGATGGCGCGCGTCGGCGTCTACGTCATTTTCGGTGTCGTCAACAACGTGGTGGCGGTCGTGATGGCCTTTACCGTCGGCATCATCAACCGGATCGCCATCACCCAACGTCTGAGCGAATTTGGCCTGCTACACGCCCTGGGTCGCTACAAAAAACAACTCACCCACCGCCTGACACTGGAAACAGCCACCGTGGCCGGATTTGGCTATCTGACCGGATTGAGCATCGCTCTCGCGGTGATGGCGTGGCTCAAAAACAGCCTATTCTACGACCTGGGTGTAGAAGTGTACCTGTTCAACCCGGCACCGTTCTTGTTTGTGCTGCCTATCCCCCTGATCACTGTCGCCCTGACCTTTTTGAGCATCAAGCGAATCTTCGCCCGGCTTGACGCCGTGGCTATCGTCGAGCGGGGCGCATTGAGTGAAGAATCACAAGAGCGCAAAATGGTGAAATCTTCGTCGGCCAGGCCACTATCTTCCCTTACATTTTACTTGCGTCACCGGCGGCGCGGGATCTTGATGATCCTCAGCACAGCGTTGATGGTGCTGGGCATCGCCTTTCCGGTATTCTTGTTCTCGGCAATGACGAGTGCAATGAAGCCGTTTATGGGATATTTGCACTACGTCAGCGTCATCTCGCCCATCCGCTCCGAGCTTGATCCCGGCATCGTGGGCCAAATCCGAAGCCATCCGGCAGTAGCGCGTACCATCCCGGTCATTCCGCTTGGAATGCGGATGATTCTGCCACCTGGCGGCGGGACCGATGTCAATATCTATGGCATTTCTGAGACCGATCTACCCATTCTCTTGGAGTTGTTCGAAATGCACGTGCAACAAGGACGCCTCCCCGAGCCTCGCAGCAACGAAATCGTGCTTTCGGCAGCGATCGCCGCCAACCGTGGCCTGTACGTGGGTGACGTGATCGGTGGAGAAACCAATAGCGTTGGTTCCCTCTTTGCCGACAACCTGCCCACCGAAATGGTCGTCGCGGGTATTCTATCTCCCGATCTGCCGTGGATTGGGTTTGCCTCTTACGAATATCTGCGCAGCCACGAACTCACCGCTTCTCGAGGGGCGCGTTTGCTCATTGTCCCGCACGCGGGACAAAAAACAATTCTGGACAACTGGCTGGCGGAAAGCACGTTCTCGACACAAGCGCGCATCAGAACTTACGCTATGGAAGAACGCGAGTATAGAGAAATGACGACATCCATTGTCCTTACCTTTACCCTGCTCGAATGTATGATCGCTGCCGTGGCCGCTATCGCCCTGGCGACGCTCAATCACATCTTCTTCACGCAACGCAGAGAAGAGTTCGGCGTCTTGAATGCCATCGGTCGCAATCGCAGGTGGCTCGTGTTACGCACAATAAAAGAAACAAGCAGTGTGGTCAGCATAGCCTGGATCTTCGGCGCGGTGCTATGCGGGATCGGCCTGCTCGGGATGCAAAGCTTGGTTTACACCCCTCGCGGTCTGAATCTGGACTTCTTTAGCCCTGCACCTTGGTTACTCACACTACCCCTCCCGCTGGCCGTCGCTTTAGCCAGCGTGGGCACAATCGCATGGATGCTGTCCAAACTTGACCCGGTAGCTGTCATCGAGAGGAGATAAAAGATGGACCCACTATCGCCATTTACCTACTACCGCCGCCACAAGCGACAGACATTGTTACTGCTGCTCCTCATCAGCTTGATGACAGTGGGGATCAGTTTCATGGTGCGTCTGCCGGATTCTTTCCTGGAACATATGGCCTACTCGGAAAGCTACAAAACCCGAGTTAGCCTAGTGTCTGCCATTGGCCCAACGATGGACCCAAGTATAGTCTCGCAGATCCGATCTCATCCTGACGTGGCGCAGGTCATGCAGGAAAAGGGAGTGACCGTGATTTGGCCCCCCATCACCGGAGATAGTCACCTGTTTAGCGTGTCCGAGTTTGATATGCAAGCCCTGCTGGATACCTTCGATCTGCGCTTGAAGGAGGGGCGTTTACCCCAACCGCGCACGAACGAGATGGTGCTTTCAGAGACAATGGCCAGGGGGGCAAAGGTATGGATCGGAGACGAGATCAACAACTCGTCCAATCAGAACTGGCTCTTGACCATTCCATCCCCCTTGACCGTGGTGGGGATTTTGGAGGACGATGGCACAAGTTCGCGGCCAGGCCCGCCTGTGGGCATCGTCTCTTACGAATACGTCAATGGCCATGAACTGTTTGCTTCACCTTGGGCGCCCGGCTTGATCGTCATCGCCAAAGAGGGACGGCGGGCGGCGGTGGACGATTTTCTGGAGACCGCGATCTCTCCCTACGCTAAGGTGAGGACAAACCGCCAGTTGGTAGAGAATTTCGTGCGCGTCTCGCGCAATTTCCACCTGTTGTTTGGCGTGGTAGATGTGCTGGTCGCGCTGGCGATTGCGCTGGTGGTCGGTCTGATTAACCAGATCGCCCTGTCCAAGCGATTGGCCGAGTTTGGTGTACTGCACGCCCTGGGTAACGACAAAGACCACCTCGTCCGTCGCTTGGCAACGGAGACGGTCATCGTGACAGCATTGGGCTGGATCACTGGCCTGGCGCTATCTTGGGGATTTTTTGCACTGCTCAAAGTCAAACTCTACGAGCCTAATGGGATCAACCTGAGTTTGGCAAATTTTACGCCGATCGTGTTCTCCATCCCCGTTCCGCTGGCCGCGGTTGTTTTTGTAGCCTGGAACACCCGGCGTACGATGGGTCGGCTCGATGCCGTAGCTATCATCGAACGAGATCAACTCAGTACGGAGGTGGATGAGCAACAGTCGACGGCACGTTCAACAGACAAGCCACTCTCTTCCTGGACGTTCTATCTGCGCCATCGCCGCCGAGGGTTGGCGCTGACCGTGACGATGGGGTTGATGATTCTAGGGGTGGCGTTTCCGGGGTTCGTTTTTGGGCCGATGATGGATGCGTGGCTAAAGATCTTCGAGCACTTGCGTCAGGTCAGTGTCGTCTCGCCGCTGACAGACTTGACCATTGACCCTGCCGTGTCCGCACAAATCAGGGGATACGCCGACGTCGCCGATATGATACCCGCGATTCGGTTACAGATACGGGTTGACGTACCACCGATGTCGCACCCCAAAATCCCCCTCTACGGTGTGTCTGAGCGTGATCTGCAAACACTCATTGACCTTTATGGCGTGCGCGTTGAACAAGGCCGCCTACCCCATCCTCGTACCAACGAAATCATACTGTCCAAGGCGTTGGCCCAGAACCGCAACTGGCGCGTAGGCGATAAAATCGGGCGAGCCTATGATAAGAAAGAGGATGACGAGCTTCCCAGCGAGATGGTTGTCGTCGGTAATTTCTCTTCTCCGCCGGGCCAAGAGGATTTGTGGACTGGTTTCGTCTCTTTCGAGTACCTGGACAGCCACGAATTCTACGCTTCTTACCCCGTAAACATGCTCGTTCTCCCAAGGGAAGGACGCAAGAGCGAGATGGACGCCTGGTTGGAGGGAACCGTGGCTGCTGAACAGACAGCGGTGCAGACTTTTGATCGTATGCAGACAGAATACCGTATCGCGACATGGATCATACTGGTGCTGTTCGGCATCATTGAGGGTGTGATTGCCATTGTCGCGGCCGTCGCGCTCGCCATTTTGAGCACCATCTTTTTCATTCAACGTCGAGAAGAGTTCGGCGTCTTGCACGCCATCGGCCACCGTCGGCGGTGGCTCGTGTTGCGCAGCACCCGGGAGAGCGCGAGCGTCGTCGCCGTGGCTTGGTTGTTAGGTGCGGTGTTGTGTGGGATCGGATTGATAGCGATGCAAGTGGGAATCTTTGCCCCTAAGGGCATGACTTTCAATCTACTCAACCCGGCTCCCTGGGTCTTTACATTGCCAATGCCGATAGCCGTTGTCACGGTCAGCACCGGCCTGATTGCCTGGATGCTCTTCCGGCTAGACCCGATAGCTGTGATTGAGAGGAGGACATAGTCAGATGAAACCTTTATCGCCCCTAACCTATTATCGCCGTCACAAGCGCCAGATTCTGTTGATGCTCGGCCTCATCGCGCTGGTGACTCTGGGCATCCGAGTGATGGTCAGCATGATCTATCCTATCCTGGAACACACCGAGATCGTGCTCTTGGGGCCGTTAAGCCATTTCAGTCGTGTCTATCCTACCTACGATCGAGTGCCCGATCCGGCCGTCGTGGCCCAAATCCGTACACATCCCGAGGTGGCGCGGGTGATCCCGGAAAATGGATATGGCCTGATCATTAACGTGCCCTCACTGGTGACGATGAGCACATCCCAAGTCCTGGGCATCACGGAGGTCGATCTTCCTTATCTGCTAGAAACGTGTGGCTTACGGCTGCGAGAAGGCCGGATACTCACACCCAACACCAACGAGATGCTTCTCTCAGAGGAACTGGCCGACGCGCTGGGATTGCACATCGGCGATACAATTGACCGCTCCGTGGGCGAGCAACGCTATTATTTTGCCATCCCCTCACCGCTGACTGTGGTCGGCATCCTCGAAAGCGAACCGACCGTTCCTGCAAAGGACAGAGCACGCTTGGCGCTGGTGTCCTACGAATACATCGCCCATCACGAACTGTTTGCTCCACGCCAGGCGGGACTACTCGTCGTTGCACAAAAGGGACACAAGGCAGCCGTGGATAACTTTTTGGAAACAGCGATCGCATCCCCACAAACAGAGGTGAAAACCCATCGTCAGGAATCGGCCTACGTTGCCAGGCTTCACCGCATCCTGAATATGGTCATCGGCATGATGGACTGCCTGGTTGCGGTGGTGGTCGCGCTGGTCGTGGGTATGATCAACCAGATCGCACTCACCCAGCGGCTGACGGATTTGGGCGTGCTTAACGCTCTCGGCTTTCACAAGCGCAAACTCACCCGGCAACTGACGATGGAGACGGCAGTCGTCGCGGTGATAGGCTGGTTGGCCGGTCTGGCGCTTTCATGGCCGGCACTGGCATGGTTGAGAGATAGTTTTTATTCGCCACGAGGCATCACTCTGAACCTGGTAAACCCTCTCTCTTTGTGGTTTGCCCTGCCCACCCTACTGACTGTGATCGGTTTTGCAGCGTGGAGTGTGGTCCGGGTCTTCGCCCGGCTCGACGCGGTCGCTATTATCGAACGCGGCACACTCGGTGCGGAAGAGTCACACATTCCACATCGCGCATTGCGCACTGCCAAACCACTCTCTTTTCTAACATTCTACCGGCGACATCGCCGCCGCGCAGCGACGTTGATTGCCGTAATCGGGCTGATGATCCTGGGCATCGCCTTTCCGGGCTTTTTCTTCGGATCGATCATCGAAACGCAAAAACCTTTCATGCTCAACCACCTGCGCTATGTTGGCGAGGTGCAACCCGCCATCGGTAACGCCGTTGACGCCGGTGTTGTAGCACAAATCAGAGCCAATCCCGACGTCGGGGACGTCATCCCGGTCACCGAGATGTTTCTGCCGGTGAGCATCCCACCGGTCAGCGAGAGTGTGTCCCTGGTCTACGGCATTTCCGAGGAACACCTACCCTATCTCATGGACTTGTTCCAGTTGCGCCTCAAGGAAGGTCGCCTACCCCGCCCCTACGCGAACGAACTCATCTTGCCTGAAGCAGCCGCCCTGAACCGGGGGCTACACGTGGGCGATGTCGTCGGGCGACCGGTGAATGACCGTGACCGCGACATCGCAACCGAAATGACTGTCGTTGGAATCCTGGAATGGCATGGCGCATCACAAGAGGGTCACCCCCAGAGCAGTCTTTCCACCGAAGCAACGGCCGTGGGTTTCGCATCGGCGGAGTACTTGCAAAACCACGAACTATACACGAACCTTGCCACCCGCTTGCTCGTCGTCCCAAAAGCGGGGCGCGAAAACGATGTGGACACCTGGCTGCAAGAAAGCATCGCCTCCAGGCGCACGCTTGTTGAAACCTACGGGCAGTTGTCCCGCGAGATGGAACTGGTCATGCGCAACTTTTACCTGCTGCTCGCAGGGATTGAAGGCCTTATCGCCATCGTTGCATCAATTTCGCTGGCAGCTCTAAACTTCATCTTTTTCGCACAGCGCAAACAGGAATTTGGGGTTCTGTATGCGGTTGGGCGAAGCCGCCTCTGGTTAGTACTGCGCACCACTGGTGAAACGGCAAGTGTTGTCATGACCGCTTGGCTCATCGGCGCAGTTGTGTGCGTGCTAGGTCTTCTCTACGCCCGGTCGCACGTCTATATGCCGCTCGGTCTCGACCTGAACTTGCTCAACCCCTCACCATGGCTGTTCACCTTGCCGATCCCTCTGGCCGTCGTCATAGCCGGAGTCGGCACCACCTCCTGGATACTGTCCAACCTTGATACCGTATCCATTATCGAAAGGAGAGCCTGATGGCTAACAACATATCCATACCATTTCATCATTTTCGCAAATTCTCCCGCCTACTAGGATTACTACTGATCCTTGTCCTAACAGCGTGTAACGGAGATACAGCACAATCCACCGAACCACCACCGACGCCAGACAACGGAGCCACGTCTTTCCAAACGCTGCCCGGCAGCCTCAGCGCTAACGGTATCTTGCACCCCTATCGCAGCCTCGCCCTGAGCTTCGACACCGGCGGCGACATCCAATCGCTGGATGCTGAAGTCGGGATGTCCGTGCAGGCCGGGCAGACACTGGCCGTGCTCGACGACACCGACCTGCAACGCGCTGTAACCCAAGCAACGCTGGACGTAGAGAATGCCAAACTGCAACTGGCGCAACTCCAGGCGCAGGCCGTCCCCGTGCCAGAACAGGTGGTCGCCGCGACCGCCGCCATCAGTAGCGCGCAGGCCGCGCTGACCCAGGCACAAGCACAATACGACCTGCGTGACAATCAAGCCATCCTCGATCGGGCAGCCCTGACGGAAGCGGAGCAGGCCCTGCGCGACGCCCAAAACGCCTATAACAATCTGCTCAACGATCCCATCACCAAAGATTGGGCGCCCTACTCTCCGACAGCCAAAGCTTTAGAGGATATGCAAGACCACTACCGCTTGGTCCTGGCGCAATACCGGCTGCACAGCGCCGACCGAAGCTATGAGACTGCCATCGCCAGCGCAGAAGCGCAACTGGCGCAGGCGCAGTTCGCCCTCTACGAAGCCCAACATCCCGTCGCGCCGGAGACGCTCGCGCTGGCCGACCTTGCCGTGAAACGCGCAGAGCAGGCACTCGCCATCGCCCAGGAAAACCTGGCACGCACAACCTTGGTTGCACCCTTCGACGGCATTATCGCGGCAGTCCACGTCAACGTTGACGAATGGGCTGCACCCGGCGCGCCGGTCGTCGAACTCCTTGACGTATCGCGCTGGCGCATCGAGACGAAGAACGTCGGGGAACTGGAAATCGCCCGTGTGCAGGTGGGACAAGATGTGAATGTACGGATCAATGCCTTCCGGGATGAGACGCTGACCGGACACGTCGTCACTGTCTCGCCGGTCGCTGTGGTGCAACAGGGCGACACAACGTACACATTGATGATCGAGCTAGACCCGACCGACTTGAATTTGTGCTCCGGGATGACGTCACAGGTAGTCATCCACACTGGACTCGACTCCGACTGAAGCAAAAAGGGAGAGAGCAACAACTTTTTTATGTGGTTTTTGGGCGCGGCGTAGCACGTCCAAAAACCACACATCCTAATTCCTCCCTTCCCGCGTGCAAGCATCAAAATAGACAAAATCGCTGTCTTATGTATAATTCAAATGGGGTTCATAATACCTCCTGCACAGTTG
>JAFGSL010000351.1 GCA_016934645.1 Anaerolineae bacterium | reverse complement strand
TTCCTCAAAGAAGTCCCCTTCTTCCAGGGGATGACCATCGACCAGCTCAAAATCCTGGCGAACGTCTGCGAGGAAGAAATGTACGAGGAAGACACGCGCATCTACAACAACGACGATCCCGGCGGCGCACTGTACGTGGTCGTGAACGGGCGCGTCGGTATTGAGCAAGAGAAGCGCACCGGTTCTTTCGCACGGCTGGCAACCATGGGGGCGCACTCTTATTTCGGCGAGACCAACTTCTTCGACGACAGTCCTCACACCACCTCTGCCGTCGCCATCCAGGACACACTCACATTGCGTCTGCGCCGCGAACCGCTTATCGCCCTGGCGCGCCAAAACCCGGAGATGTCGCTGGCACTCATCAACGTCCTCAGCGAACGGCTCCGCGAATCCAACGACCGCATCGCCGAACTGACCCGCGCTCGCCCGCGCCAACTCAACAAGCTGTTTGATCAATATGATTGATGATTTCCCTGCGCCGACGCCACTGGCTATCGCCAAACCCCGGCCGTTATCCGGCGGGGTGACGCCGCGCGCATACTACGAGGTCACGCCTGCACCGGAATTCACCACCGCGCTGCATGACCGTGCGCAACAGAACGACCTCGACGTCTCAACGCTGATCCAGGGTGCATGGGCGCTGCTCCTCAGCCACTACAGCGGCGAAGCGGATGCGACCTTCGGGATGCTTGTCTCCCACACACCCATCCTCACACACACAACTGTCCAGCCGGAACAAGAGGCGCGCGCCTGGCTCACAGCACTGCAAGCCAATTCCACCACCACACGCCAGCCGGAGCCTTCGCATCTCGAGACACTCCTCGTCTTTGGCAGCCACGCAAAGGACGCGCACGCTGCCATCCCCTTCATCATCACCGTCGATGGCGATCTGCGCCTGCGCATCGACTACGATGCCGACCGTTTCGAAACCGCTGCCGTAGCGCGATTGGCCGACCATTTGCTCACACTGCTAGAAGGCTTCGTCAGCACGCCGGAACTGCCCCTCAAATCCCTGCCTATGTTGACCAAAGTCGAACGTCAACAGATGCTCGTCGCCTGGAATGACACCACGACTGACACCGGCTACATCGGACAGTGCATCCATCGTCGCTTCGAGCGCCAGGCCGCGCAAACGCCGGAAGCCGTCGCCGTGGTTTACGCCGAACCGGGAAAACCCCGGCAGACACTCACCTATGGCGACTTGAACGCCCGCGCCAACCAATTAGCCCAGCACCTGCAAGAGCTCGGTGTCGGCCCGGAAGTTCCCGTGGCGATATGTGTCGCCCGCTCGACGGTGATGCTCGTAGGGATGCTCGGTATCCTCAAAGCCGGTGGCGCTTACCTCCCCATCGACCCCGCTTACCCGCCCGATCGCCAGGCGTTTATGCTCGCCGACACGCAGACGCCGGTGCTGTTGACCGAGAGCGCGCTCGTTGACGCGCTTCCATCCACCCAGGCGCACATCATCTGCCTGGATGCCGACTGGCCTGCTATCGCCGCCCACGCGGACACAAACCTGGATGACAGCGCGCAGGGTCACAACCTAGCCTACGTCATCTACACCTCCGGCTCGACAGGACAGCCCAAAGGCGTCGAAATCGCCCACCAGAGCGTGATCAACCTCATCGAAGCTACCCGCCCGGTCTTCGGTTTCAATGCCGATGACGTGTGGACGGTCTTCCACTCGTATGCCTTCGATTTTTCAGTGTGGGAAATCTGGACGCCCCTGCTCTGTGGAAGCCGGCTGGTCATCGTCCCGCAAACCGTCGTGCAGTCGCCCACAGCATTTCTCGAACTGCTGCGCGCAGAGCACGTCACCATCGTCAACCAGACGCCGTCAGCACTACAGCGGCTGGTGGACCTTCACGATGCTGCCGACCCATTATCCCTGCGCTTGATTTGCTGCGGCGGCGAGGCCATGCCCCGTGCGCTGGCACAGAAGGTGCTGGCATGGGACATCCCACTGTGGAACTTCTACGGCCCCACCGAATCGACCGTGTGGGCCGCCTGCGGACAGGTCACGACCGCCGGCGATGCGCCAAGCGTTCCAGTAGGACAACCGCTTGGCAACATCCGCCTGTACATCCTCGACCAGGCTTTGCAGCCCGTTCCTGTAGGCATCCCTGGCGAACTCTACATCAGCGGCGTAGGGCTAGCGCGCGGCTACTTCAACCGCCCACAACTCACCGCCGAGAAGTTCGTCCCCAATCCCTTCTCGACCGAACCCGGTGCGCGGCTTTACAAAACCGGCGACGCAGCTCGTTATCTCGAAAACGGCGACATCGAATTTTTACAGCGTCTGGACAATCAAGTAAAAATCCGCGGCTTCCGCGTCGAACTGGGCGAGATTGAGAGCGCGCTCGCCCGCCATCCTGCCGTGCGCCAAGCCGTCGCCGTCGTTCATCCTGGCACCGACGGCGACCCTCGCCTTATCACCTACTGGACCACAAGCGACCCATCCATCGATCATCCGGCCACCGGCGAACTCCAGAATTTTCTCAAACAGCGTCTTCCAGCCTACATGATTCCCGGTGCGTTCGTCCATCTCGATGCGCTGCCACTGACACCCAACGGCAAAATCGACCGCAGGCGCCTTCCCGCGCCGGATGCAACCCGCCCCACCCTCACCAATGCCTACGTCGCGCCGCGCACGCCCACCGAAACAACCCTGGCGCACATCTGGGAGACGGTTTTACAAACCGCACCGGTAGGTGTCCACGACAACTTTTTCGAACTGGGAGGTGACTCGCTGCTGGCGCTCAATATCATTGCCGAGGCACGCGCTGCCGGGCTGCTCCTCACCGTCCAACACCTATTCGAATACCAGACCATCGCCGCCCTGTCCGCCGCCACGCCTGCCCGCCCCCTCCCGCCCTCGTCCACCGATTTCCCCGACGTAGACCTGACGCAGGAGGAATTGGAGGCACTGCTGGTGGAACTCGGCGATATCCTGACCTGAGGCATTCCCATGAACACACAAGACAACATCGAAGCCATCTACCCACTCTCTCCTATGCAGCAAGGGATGCTGTTTCACACTTTGTACACACCGGAGTCCGGCGTGTACTTCGAGCAACTGTGCTTTACTCTTAGTGGAAACCTCGACGTCGCCGCATTTGAGCGTGCGTGGCAATCCCTCGTCGACCGGCATCCGGCACTGCGAACCGTCTTCGCCTGGGAGACGCGCGACAAACCGCTCCAGGTGGTGCGTCGGCGTGCACCGCTCCCGTGGACGACCTACGATTGGCGCGCACTGTTTCCCGACGCACAACATAGCCAGCTTGCGGACTGGCTCAAGGCCGATCAGGCACGCGGCTTCGATCTGCACCAGGCCCCATTGATGCGCCTGACCCTCTTCCGCTTGGCGGACGAAACGTGGCGCTGCGTGTGGAGCTTTCACCACCTGATCCTCGATGGCTGGAGCCTGTCGCTGGCACTCGAGGACGTGTTCGCCTTCTACGAAGCGGTGCGCCAGGGACAAGACCTGCGCCTGTCAGCGCCCCGACCCTACCGCGATTACATCGCCTGGCTACACGCCCAGGACCTGGCGGAAGCGGAAACGTTCTGGCGTGAAACTTTACACGGCTTCACCACGCCGACATCCTTGCACGTCCAGCGGACGCCGGAGGCCGATCCCGCCGCGGACGATTACGCCGAACAGCGCCTGCGCCTATCCGCTGCAACAACAGCAGCGCTGCACACCTTCGCCCACCAGCAGCGGGTGACGCTCAACACGGTGATCCAAGGCGCGTGGGCGGCGCTGCTCAGCCGCTACAGCGGCGAACCGGACGTACTCTTCGGTGCAACAGTCGCCGGACGCCCCGCCGCGCTGGACGGCGTCGAGACAATGGTCGGGCTGTTCATTAACACCCTGCCTGTGCGCGTCCATATTCTCAACGACGGCTCACTCGGCCCCTGGCTGCAAACACTGCAAGCGCAGCAGGCCGCGGCCCGCCGCTACGAATATGCGCCCCTCGTGGATATCCAGCGGTGGAGCGACGTAGCTCAAGGCCAATCGTTGTTCGACACATTGCTCGTTTTCGAGAATTATCCCGGAGAGGCGGATGTCCAACCGGCGGACCCCCGGCTCAGCATCGCCGATATGGTCACGCTCGAAAAGACCAACTACCCGCTCACGGTCATCGTCGAGCCTGGAGAATCGTTAGGATTACGCATCAGCTATCGCCAGCAACACTTCGACGACGCCACCGTCGCACGGATGCTCGGTCACTTGCAAACACTGCTTGAGGGGATGCTCGCAACACCGCAAGCGTCACCTGGCGACCTGCCGCTACTCACCCCAACAGAACGCGAGCAAATCCTCGTCGCGTGGAACGACACCCGCACGGATTATCCTCGCGAGACGCCCATCCACCGCCTGTTCGAGACCCAAGCCGCGCAAACGCCCGGCGCCGTCGCCCTCAGCTTCGAGGGCACCACGCTGACCTACGCCGAACTCAACCGGCGGGCTAACCGTCTGGCGCGGCATCTGCGCGAATTGGGCGTGGGGCCGGAAGTCGGCGTCGGCATCTACGTCGAGCGCTCGTTCGAGATGATTGTGGGCGTCCTGGGCATCCTCAAGGCGGGCGGGGCCTACGTCCCGCTGGACCCGGCCTACCCCCAGGAACGCCTCGAGTTTATGATCCACGACACGCAGACCCCGGTGATTTTGACGCATACACGGATGGCGGGAAAGCTACCAGCGTTCCAGGGGCATATCGTCAATCTGGATGACAAGCGACTCACCGCAACCGGCGAAGACAGCAACCTCGACGGCGGTGCAACCGCCGACAGCCTGGCCTACCTGATATACACGTCCGGCTCCACCGGCACGCCCAAGGGGACGAGCATCGTCCACCGCGCGGTGGTACGGCTGGTCAAGAACACGAACTTCGCCAGCATGACCGCCGATGAGACGTTCTTGCAACTGGCAACACTCTCCTTCGACGCCTCGACGCTGGAAATTTGGGGAAGCTTGCTTAGCGGCGGGAAACTCGTCATCTTTCCTGCCCACAAGCCGTCACTCGATGAGCTGGCGCACTTCATCGAAGAACAGGGCATCACAACGCTGTGGCTTACCGCCGGGTTGTTCCACCAAATGGTAGAAAGCTACCCCGAAAGCCTCAGTCACGTCCGCCAACTGCTGGCGGGCGGCGATGTGCTCTCCGTCGCTCACGTGCAACATATGCTCGACCTTCTCCCGGCGGGATATACGCTCATCAATGGCTACGGCCCCACCGAGAACACGACCTTCACCTGCTGCTATCCGATGCAATCTCCGTTTGCCCTTGCTTACGCTGGATCACAATCCAGCGTCCCTATCGGACGTCCTATCGCCAACACGCAGGTCTACATCCTGGATCGCGCGATGCGGCCCGTCCCGATTGGCGTTCCTGGCGAGTTGTACATCGGCGGCGACGGGCTGGCGCGCGATTACTGGCATCAGCCCGAACTGACCGTCGAGCGCTTCGTCCCTCACCCCTTCAACGACGAGCCAGACGCTCGGCTCTACAAGACCGGTGACCGCGCCCGCTACTTGCCCTCTGGGGACGTCGAGTTTATGGGACGGCTGGACAATCAAGTGAAGATTCGCGGCTATCGCGTCGAGCCTGGCGAGATTGAGGCATGTCTCGAACAGCATCCGGCAGTGCAAAACGCCGTCGTCGTGGCCCGCGAGGATACCCCCGGCGACAAGCGGCTGGTGGCTTACATCGTCGCCCAGCCAGAAGAGCAGCCCGCCGCCGACTTCTTGCGCGAGGCGCTGCAGACCGCACTTCCCGATTATATGATCCCCTCCGCTTTTATGCTACTGGACGCTTTCCCACTGACCCCCAATGGTAAGGTGAATCGCAGCGCACTCCCCGTCCCGGATTGGACGCATGGCGCCGCGACCTACACTGCGCCGCGCACCACAGCCGAAGAGACGCTGGCAGAGATCTGGCAAGAGGTGCTCGGAGTTACCCAGGTCGGCGTCCACGACAATTTCTTCGCGCTGGGCGGGCATTCGCTGCTGGCGACCCGAGTCGTTTCACGAGCCCAGCAAGCCTTCCAGGTTTCCATCCCGCTGCGCGCCATCTTCGAAGCGCCAACCGTAGCGGGATTGGCGACCGCTGTCGAAACGATACTGATCCGCGAGATTGAAGCCTTGAGCGACGCGAAAGTTCATACCCAGGTGATCAATCATGACTGATATCCTCGAGGCCGTGCGGCCTCCCGCAACGAAAGATACACTCTCTCCAGCACAACGCGCCCTACTCGAAAAGCGCCTGCGAGGGGCACCCGCGCGCGTGACAGGGATTCCGCGCCGCACAGACTCTGGCCCGGCTCCACTTTCCTTCGCGCAACAGCGGATGTGGTTCCATGACCAACTGGAACCTGGACAACCGACGTACAATGTCCCCATCGCCGTCATATTGACCGGCCCGCTGGACATCGCCGCGCTGGAAGAGAGCCTGAATGCGATCATCCAGCAGCATGCCATCCTGCGTACGACATTCACGGCCATAGATGGCGAACCGGTGCAGATCGTCGCACCAACGCTGCACATCCCGCTCGTCGTCACTGATGTGACATCACAAACCAAGGCCGATGTGGAAACGCAACTGATCGTGGAAGCGCGTGCACCCTTCGATCTCATGCAAGGGCCGCTGTTGCGGGCAAAAGTGCTGCGCCTCAAGGAGACAGAGTTCATCTTCCAATTGACCTTCCATCACATCATTTTCGATGGTTGGTCGCTGGGTGTCTTTTTTCAGGAGCTCGAAACATTTTACCGGGCACACGTCACCGGCCGCACCGCAGCGTTGCCGGAACTTCCCATCCAGTATGCGGATTTTGCTGTATGGCAGCGTGAATGGTTGCAAGGCAAACCTCTGCAACAGCAACTCGCATATTGGAGGCAACGCCTGAGTAGCGCGCCGCCGGTGCTCCAACTACCCACCGATCGACCTCGCCCACCCATCCAGACCCATAATGGCGCACTACACCACTTCACACTCTCCCACGCCCTGCGCACAGATCTACAATCACTCGCACAACGCGAGGGCGCTTCGCTCTTTATGCTGCTGCTGGCGGCATTCGAGGTGCTACTCTATCGCTATACAAGACAGGCGGATATCCTCATCGGCGTGCCCATTGCTAACCGCACCCGCGGCGAGATCGAGAGCCTGATTGGCTTCTTCGTCAACACGTTGGCACTGCGCGGCGATCTATCCGGTAATCCCACCTTCCACCAACTGCTTGACCGGGTGCGACAGAGTGCGCTCGAAGCCTACGAACACCAGGATTTGCCCTTTGAACGGCTAGTTGAAGCACTGCAACCAGAACGTGATCTGAGCCGCAATCCACTATTCCAGGTGATGTTTGTGTTCCATAATGCCAGCGAATTAACATCCTTGCACCTCCAGAACATCAGCGCTACGTCTCGCACCATCGACAGTGGCACAGCGATATTCGACCTGACGCTCACCTTCGACGAGACAGACACGGCTTTGCACGGATATTTCGAATATAACACGGACTTGTTCGATGCGGACACCATCCAGCGCATGACGAGACACCTTGAAATGCTGTTGCAGGGCATCGTGACGAATCCCGACAAACCGATTGCCACGCTGCCGATTTTGACAGAGGCTGAAAAGCAACAAATCCTCGTGAATTGGAACGATACAGCGACGGACTATCCACAGGATTGTTGCACCCATCACGGATTCGAGCTTCAGGCTCAAAAGACGCCCGACGCTGTTGCCGTTATTGCTGGGGAACAGCGATTCACTTACCGTGAAATCAACGCCCGTGCGAACCAGATGGCACGCTATTTGCACAAACTGGGCGCTGGTCCCGAAACGTTGATCGGGCTTTACATCGAGCGCACAGTAGAGGCTGTTATCGGACTGCTTGGCATACTCAAAGCTGGCGCCGCCTATCTGCCGCTCGATCCCACGTATCCACCGGCCCGCACCGCCTTGATGCTGGAGGATGCAAAAGTCGGGATACTGCTAACCCAGTCGCATCTCGTTCACAACCTGACGTCACCGCCCGTCCATACGATCTGCCTGGATTGCGATTGGACGATCATCGAAAACGAAAGTGCGGACAATCCTACTAATCCGGTAACCCTGAACAACCTGGCCTACGTGATTTACGCCTCCGGCTCTACGGGTCGTCCAAAGGGCGTGATGGTGACCCACCAGGGTCTCAGCAACTATCTCCACTGGTGCACCCGTGCCTACGATGTGATTGACGGACAGGGGACACCAGTTCACAGCGCAATGAGTTTCGATCTGACGATCACCAGCCTGTTTCCACCGCTCCTGACAGGCCGCAGTCTCACACTGCTACCGGAAACGCCTGGCGGGGAAGCCCTCGGCGAGGCATTCCGCCACCATCATGATTTCAGCCTGATTAAACTAACTCCGGCGCACCTCGATGTCCTAACCCACCTCGTGCCGGCGGACGAAACTGCCGGTCGGACACGGGCATTCATCATCGGCGGGGAGGCACTGCGGGGCGAAAATCTCACCTTCTGGCAGACACACGCCCCAGATACGCGCTTGATCAACGAGTACGGCCCCACCGAGACCGTCGTAGGCTGTTGTGTCTACGAGGTTCCACAAGGCAAACGCATCATGGGAGCCGTGCCCATTGGACGCCCTATCGCCAATACGCAACTCTACATTCTTGGTCCAAAGGGGCAGCCAGTTCCCATCGGCGCGCCCGGCGAGTTGTACATCGGCGGGGATGGTGTCGCGCGTGGCTATCTCAACCGGCCGGCATTGACGGCAGAGCGCTTCGTCCCCGACCCCTTCGGCAACAAACCCGGTGGCCGCCTCTACCGCACCGGTGATCTCGCTCGCTACCTACCCAACGGCAACATCGAATACCTGGGCCGCATCGACCAGCAGGTCAAGGTGCGTGGCTATCGCGTCGAACTCGGTGAAATTGAGTCGGAACTGCTCAAGCAGCCATTCGTCAAAACGGCGGCTGTCGTCGCGGTCAAAGACACAGCAGGTCAAAATCAGCTTGTCGCCTACATCGTGCCAGAACAAGGTATTCCGATCAACAGTGAAGCACTGCGCGAGGAACTCCGGGAGATATTACCGAGTTACATGATCCCCACGCACTACATCATGCGTGACAGCTTGCCCTTGACCCCCAACGGGAAAGTCGATCATCGGGCGCTCGAAGCTCTTGATAACGTGCAGATCACGACATCCACAACCTATGTTGCACCGCGCACTATGCACGAAAAACAACTCGCCGCCATCTGGGAGGACGTGCTTGGTGTAGAGCGCGTGGGTATCTATGACAACTTCTTCGAATTGGGAGGACATTCACTGCAAGCGGTGAGACTAATATCAACAGTCTCGGCCAATCTGAGTCACCCCCTGCCCATCAAGACTATTTTTCTACATCCAACCGTGGAAGCCCTGGCCCAAGTCCTGAGCCAGGTCACACCTGATTTTGTGCCTTTTACAAACCAACCCACTGCTTCAGCATCGACAAAAGAAGGTTGTTTCCCATCGCTGTCCCATATCGCGGCGACTTCTCCCTTCGTAACGATCAACCGGCACCCTCTACTCACCCAGTTCGTGCTTGGTAAGTTAGCGCCCGTGGATTCTGTTGCCTTAACCTATCTCGACACTGTTGAAGCGGAAGACAAAGCCGTCCTCCAGGACTGGTTTGGTGATGTCCCGCTGCTCACCGATGTTTTGGAAACAAACCTGGGGCGAGTCGCTCTGATTTATCTCCCAATCTTCGAAGCGGAACTCTACAGCGAAAAGGCCCGGCTAACCGCAGCCCTTTTGGATGGCCTGAAGATGGCTCAGCATATCGGAGCGCGGGTCGTCTCTTTACCCGGACTTCTTGCCCCAGCAACGGAATACGGAGTAACGATTCACCGCGTTGCCAAGGAACAACCGGCGTTGCCTGTAGTCACCACTGGTTATGCCACCATTACAGCCGGCACAATCCTTGTGATTGAGAAAATCCTTGAGCAAAGTGGACGAGAGTTGAGCCAGGAACATGTCGGCGTACTCGGTTTGGGCTCGATCAGTGAAACTGCGCTACGCCTGATGCTTAGAAGCCTTCACCATCCTAAAACAATCATCCTATGCGATCTCTACAGCAAAATGGATGTTCTGGAAAAGCTTAAGCACGAGATTGTCACGGACTTGGGCTTTGAGGGGACGGTCCGTATAGCACACTCGCAAGTGCAAGCGCCCGAAGAGCTCTACAAAGCCACCTTAATTATCGGCGCCACGAATGTTCCCGAGGTCCTTGATATTATGCAGGTGAAACCCGGCACGTTGATTGTAGATGAGTCAACGCCGCGTTGTTTCAACCGTGAACTAGCAATCCAACGATTTGAGAAACACGCAGATATCCTGTTTACCAAGGGAGACACTCTGAAATCGTCTCACGCTATTCAGCAAATCAGTTATATGCCACAAGCGCTAGAAGAGATACTGTCGCGATATGCTAACCAGGACGAGTTCACTATCACCCGCTGTGTTCTCTCCAGTCTGCTCTCAGCACAGTTCAAGAATCTGAAACCGACAGTAGGCCTGGTTCAGGTCGATGCGAGTTTGCAGCACTATACCATGCTTCATCAACTAGGATTTGAGTCCGGCGACTTACATTGCGAAAACTATACTCTGGACCCTGCAACCATTCGGCGCTTCCGGCAGCATTTTGGCAATGATATGAAAGGTGATACACTATGAATGACACTATCGCAGAAGAAACCCAAATTTACAAAGTCGTCGTTAACCACGAAGAGCAGTATTCTGTATGGCCTGTTGATCAGCAAAATCCACTAGGCTGGAAAGATGCTGGGTTTGATGGCCCTAAAGCCGCATGTCTTGCTTATATCGAAGAAGTCTGGACTGATATGCGCCCCCTCAGCGTCAAACAGCAGTTCGATACACGAGCAGCTTGAGTCTGTTTAATAACTGAGTACAATATTTGCGCTTGTGGGTCACGCTGCTCTCCCGCCTATACCACAATGACGAAAGGACACGATGATGATCAATAAACGTTTCTGGAATCGCAGTACTCTTCTTGTGCTTATACTGGCAATCTGCCTTTCGAGCCTCACGGCCTGTGGCGGTACCGCCACTCCACAAGCAGCCGAACCGACAGCCATACCTACAGCGGTGAGTAACCGGGGAACTGGGGGGACGCTGCGGATGCAATTCTGGGAAGCCCCTACGATTCTTAACCCACACCTGACCGTGACCATACAGGACTGGGAAGCTGCACGCATTACATATGAACCGCTCGCGAGTTACGACGAGAATGGTGAGTTGGTCGCCTTCCTGGCTGCGGAGATTCCATCGCTGGAAAACGGCGTGGCTGAAGATGGAAAATCGGTCACCTGGAAGTTGAAGTCCGACGTCCTCTGGTCAGATGGCACACCGTTTACCGCAGAGGATGTCAAATTCACCTACGAGTACATCATCGACCCGGCGGTGAATGCCCAGTCGGCCTACGTCTATGGGAACGTCGAGATGGTTGAAGTACTCGACCCACTCACCGTCAAGGTGATCTTCAGCGACGTGACCCCAGCCTGGTCACTGCCGTTTGTCGGCATCCAGGGCGTGATCCTTCCACAGCACGTGTTCGCGGCATACAAGGGTGCGAACGCCCGCGAGGCTCCTGCGAACACCCTTCCGGTGGGTACGGGACCGTATCGCGTCGTCGAGCCAGGAATCAAACCGCAGGAGGTGTTACTTCTCGGCACGCAGATCGTGGAGACGAACAAAATCGTCTATGAAGCAAATCCTTACTACCGCGAGGCAGATCTACCCTATTTTAGCAAGATCGAGTTACGAGGTGGCGGCACAGCCAGCGAGGCAGCACGATTGGTCTTGGAAGCCGAGGAAGCTGACTATGCACACAACATCACTTCACTCCCCCCTGACGAATTAGAAAGCCTCCAGGCAAGCGGTAACGGCGTTCTGCTGACCAAGTTCGGTTCCAATGTGGAACGCATCTTGCTCAACCAAACAGACCCACGACAAAGCACTGCCAGCGGCGAACGTTCAAGCATCGAGATTCCCAATCCCTTCTTTAGTGATAAGAAAGTGCGGCAGGCCTTCGCCTATGCTATTGACACAGAATCCATTGTCGCGCTTTATGGCCCACTCGGTAGTGAAACACATAACAATCTGGTTGCACCCTTACAATATAACTCGCCCAACGTCTTCTATACTTACGATCCACAAAAGGCAATGGCGTTATTGGATGAAGCCGGTTGGACTTTGAATAGCGGCTCAAACGTACGTGTTAATAGCGACGGTATGAAGTTGACCGTGACGCTGCAAGGTTACGCGGCCACGCAAGGGACTGCTCTGGAGCAGATGCAACAAATTGTCAAACAGAACCTGAATGCCGTGGGCGTTGACGTGAATCTAAAAATCGTCGATGCCAGCATCATGTTCGGCGGCGATCCAGCAGAGAATCCCGACAGTTTTCTGCGCTTCAACGCTGATATGCAAATGTTCAACATCTCCAGTGACAGTCCTGATCCCGGCCCCTATATGCAGTTTTGGACTTGCGCACAAATACCGCAACAAGCCAACAACTGGTCAGCCGGTCTGAATATCGAACGATGGTGCAGCGAAGCCTATGATGACCTTTATCGACAAGCCACCACAGAAATCGATCCCGAGATACGCCAACAACTCTTCATCCAGATGAACGATATGCTTATCGAAGACGTGGTGATGATTCCGCTGGTACTGCGAGGTGATGTCTCCGGTGTCAGCGCCGCGCTCACGGACATTGTACTGACGCCATGGGATATGAACACCTGGAATATCAAGGATTGGAGGCGCACGCCATGACCAAAGATAAAGAACCCATTACAACTGACCCGAAAATGGCCCCCTGGATTGAGAAATTACCGGGCATGACCTGGCTCAAGGACTTGAATATCGGGCGCAAACTCACCCTGGGATTCGGGATTCTGGTGTTGCTCATCTTCGTGAGTGCGGGCGTGAGCTACCTGGGCAGCGGCCGCGCCACCCAGGAGATTATGCGCGTTACCGATGTACGTGCACCGACGGCGCTCGACGCCTCGCGCGCGCAGGCCGACTTGCTGCGTATGTTGTCTGACGTGCGCGGTTATCTTGCGTTGGGCGAGCAGTCCTACCGCGAAAGCTATGCCGAATCCGCAAGCGCCTTCGAGGAAGACCTGGAGCTCCTCAATAGCCAACTCCAAAACCTGGATGAGACCAACATCCGCCGCCTGCTTCGTCTTCAGATCGCCTACGATCAGTGGGTAGCACTGCCGGAACCGCTGTTCGATCTGCGCGACGATCAACTCGACCGCGAACCGGCTTACCGGCTCCTGGCGACCGACGGCATCCGCTATGCCGGTGAGGTGCTCATCGCGACCAACACTCTCATCGAATTGCAAGGTCAGCAAGACGCAACGACAGAGAACCTCGCGTTGTTGAGCGATATGGCAAAGTTCCAGGGGAATTTCGCCGCGATGCTGTCGGCACTGCGCGGTTACGTCACGACCAACAACCGCATTTACCGTGGCGAGTACGAGGTCAACCTCGTGGATAACCAGAACGCCTGGGAACGTCTAGAAAGCAAGGCCAGCGCACTTACCAGCAGCCAACAAGAATTGCTCAATACCATTGCCCAAAATCGTGCTGAATTCTTGAACCTGCCGAAAAAGCTGTTCGCCCAATTAGAGGGTGAACACGCACGCGAAGACCTCTACCTCTTCAGAACCGAGGCTGTGCCCCTGGCTGACGAAATGAAGCTGCTGCTTGAAGAAATGACCAACGACCAACAAGATCGACTCACAGAAGACCTGGCTACCGGCAGGCGTGACCTCACACAAACTAATTTCATCATCCTCGGTGGTGGTATCTTTGCCCTACTCGTTGGTGTCGCTATGGCCTACGTCACCCGTGAGACAATTGCCGGCCCCGTTGTACGTCTCACCAACATCGCCGAACGGATCCGCGAGGGCGACCTGGAGGCGCAAGCACGTGTCGAGTCACGGGATGAAGTGGGTGTGCTTGCGACCACGTTCAACAATATGACGACACAACTGCGGATGACGCTGTTGCAAGTCCGCAAAGAGAAACGCCGTGCCGACGACCTGCTGGAAGTCGTTATCCCCATCGGCGTTGAGCTGAGCACGGAGAGGGACTTTAACCGCCTGCTCGAAAAGATGCTAGTGGAAGCCAAAGACTTCTGCAACGCCGACGCCGGTACGCTTTATCTGATCGAAGAAGACGAGCTCAAATTCGTGATTGTGCGCAACGACAGCCGCAACATCGCTATGGGCGGAACAACTGGTAATCCGGTGACCTACCCATCGTTGGCCCTCAGTACGGCCATGTCCGACGATACACCCAGCATCGCATACTACGCCATCGCCACGCAGGTTGCTTTGAGCGGCGTTTCCAGCAACATCCCACGGCACGACCAAAAAAGCACGATCGTCGGCGACTACAAGATCGAATCCCTGCTCACCATCCCCCTCAAGAACAGCGCCGGGACAGTTTTGGGCGTGCTGCAACTGATCAACGCGGAAGACCCGGAGACCGAAACCCCGATTCCCTTCGACCAGAACCTGCAACAGATGATGGAGTCGTTCTCCTCACTCGCTGTCGCCGCATTAGAAGCCTACATCCGCGAGCAAGCCCTTCACCGCCAGATTCAAGAATTGCGTATCGAGATCGACATGGCGAAGAAAGAACGGCAGGTCGCGGAAATCACCGAATCGGATTATTTTCAGGAGTTGCGCGAGAAAGCGCGTGAACTCCGCAGCAGAACGTAACAATCAGACTACAAAAGTCTTCGCGCGTGTTTACACTTACACATTTTGTGTTTGAAGTAGGTATTCATTCAAATAGGTGCTTCGGGAGACTTTTGTAGTCTCTGCTATATATACTATAATTATAATCAAACCGTATGAAGGAGGCTAGGCATGTCAAAAATCGTTTCGATCCATTCCTTTCGTGGCGGCACAGGCAAATCGAATATCTCCGCGAATGTAGCAGCTCAACTTGCTAAGGACGGCAGTCGCGTCGGCGTCGTCGATACCGACATCAGCTCGCCGGGAATCCATGTGCTCTTTGGCATGGATGAGGACGAGATGACCAGGTCGCTAAACGACTATCTGTGGGACAAATGCGCTATCGAGGAGGCTGCCTATCCCGTCAGCGCGCGCATCGGCAAGGGTGTCGTGTTCACCATTGGCGGGGAAATCTATCTCGTCCCCTCCAGCATCCGCGCGGGCGACATCACGCGCGTGCTGCGTGAGGGTTACGACGTAGGACTGCTCAACGACGGCTTCGATGCACTCATCGACAAGCTCAATCTGGACTATCTCATCATCGACACACACCCCGGCTTGAACGAAGAGACACTGCTCTCCATCGCTATCTCCGACGCGCTCATCATCATCCTGCGTCCCGACCAGCAAGACTTCCAGGGCACTGCCGTTACCGTAGATGTAGCCCGCAAGCTGGAAGTGCCCAACCTCTACCTGGTCATCAACAAGGCGCTGACCTCCTACGACTTCGATGCGCTGCAGAAACAGGTCGAAGCCACCTACAACAGCCATGTCGCTGCCATCCTGCCGCTCTCGGAAGATGTGGCCCGTATGCAATCCTCCGACATCTTCTCGCTGCGCTACCCCGATCATCCCTTCAGCCGAAGCATTAGCAACGTCGTCACCCTCATTGAGGCTATTTAGGAAACCGGCTATGATCTGCCATAAATGCGGTCAACCGGCAATGGGGATATGCAAATTTTGCGGGCGCGGCGTCTGTCAGGATCACCACTCCACGTCCCTGCCCACCATTATGGCAATGTACCTGGGAAGAGATAACACGCCCAAAGCGGTGGTCGTCTCCAACGTGCTGTGGTGCGGCGAGTGTCAGCCGCAACCGGAGCCTATCGAAATGCCGGAGTTTTTCTAGGAGGTCACGCAATGGGCATTTTTGGTTCAATCTCAAAGAAAAT
>JAFGSL010000350.1 GCA_016934645.1 Anaerolineae bacterium | reverse complement strand
GGTAGCGACCTCAACCCCGCACCCCGATGGCACGATTATTCACGTGGTGCAACCGGATGACACCTTCTACGCCATCGCGCTTCTGTACGATGTCTCCCCGGAGCAACTGGTGCGACTGAACGGGTTGACCGACATCAACATGCTATCGATTGGGCAGGAGTTGCTGATTTCCGCGCCCGAATCCCCAGCAAGCCCGGCGGCGCAATCGACGCCACTTCCACCGGCAACGGCGACGCCAACGTGGGCAGCGCCGACAATGGCCACACCGACACCGGCCTCGATTCCGTCCGGCGCGATGGCACTCTCGGCACCAACGACAGCAACGTCAAGCCCAACCGCGACGACGCCAGAAGCCAAAAATGCCGCGCTGCCCTGGGGACTTGTCGGCGGCATTGGTCTGTTGCTGGGCTTCGGAGCCGGCTTCGTCGTCGGGAAAATGCAGCGTTAACGAACGAAAATTCACCGCAGAGTACGCAGGAATCGCAGAGCATTTATAAATACTCGGCATTCTCAGTGACCTCTGCATGCACATTGCCGGACTAATTTTTATAAAACTTCATAAGCCGTCAGATTGACCGCTGAAGCGGTTACTACGAGCAGATTTTCGATCTACTGAGTCTTGCAAGATCGTTACGAGGAACGTATGATAACAAACAATCAGACCCCCACTCGACCGCTCAAAGCCGTCATCCTGGCAGCGGGCCAACAGTCGATCACCGAGGACCGTGTGCCGATCGTGTTGCAAACGCTGGGTGACCGCAAAATCGCCGATTACGTCATCCAAAACGCGCTGCGCCTGGTTGCGCCGGAGGACCTCTACATCGTCGTCAGCGAGCCACAGAACGAAGCGCAGATGTGTTTGTGGGGCGTGGACGCGTCGTGCCCCTATCACTACGTGGTGCAAAACGAACAGCACGGCACCGGTCACGCTGTACTGCAACTTGCCCCGCTCCTCGAGGATTTCGAGGGTGACCTGCTCATCCTCTATGCCGACACACCGCTCTTCCGGCTGAATTCGATCCGTGGCTTGCTCAACCGCCATCGCCTCAAGCAAGCGCATCTGACGCTGCTCTCCGCTGTGGTTCACCGCCCCCTGCCCTATGGGCGCATCATCCGCGACGCTGCCGGACGCATCATGGACATCATCGAGGAAACCGACGCCTCACCTGAAGTGCGCGAAATCCGCGAATTGAATGTGGGCGCGTATGTCACGCAAACGCGTGCGCTCTTCCCTGCTCTGGAGAAGCTGCCGCCCTCGCCGGTGGATGGCGAATATCGCCTCACCGACTGCGCGCACCGCCTGATTCATGCCGGGATGCGCGTGGAGAGCTACCAAATCTACGATCAGGATGAGGTGCAGGGTATCAACAACCGCGACGACCTCGACCAGGCCATCTTCATCCTGCAAAAACGCCTTTATCGCCCGCGCCGCACCGAGGAACAAAATCTCATCGCGTTCGGCACCGGCGGCTGGCGGGCCGTCATCGGCGAGGGATTCACGCTGCACAACGTGCGCCGTCTTTCTCAGGCGCTGGCGAACGAGATCACCCGTCGAGGCGAGGAAAAACGCGGCGTCCTCATCGGCTACGACCGGCGCTTCCTCTCCGACCGTGCCGCCGAGGCTGCGGCGGAAGTCTTCGCCGGGAACAACATCGCCGTCACGCTGCTGAGCGAAGATGCGCCGACGCCGCTCATCACCTACGCGACAGCGGCCGTAAACGCGGCCTACGGCCTTGCGTTTACGGCTAGTCACAATCCCCCTGAGTGGAACGGCCTTAAGGTCTTCCGTGGCGACGGTTCGCTGCTCTTGGATGACGAAACACGCCAGATCGAGGGCGAGGCCAATGCCCTGCGTCTGGAAGACGTGGTGAAAATCGATCTCGACCTAGCGCTGGAAGCCGAAATCGTCAGGCAGCGGGATTTCACCAACGCGTACGTGGACGCGGTCGAAGCCCTTATCGACCTGGACGCGATCCGCGAGGCCGGGTTGAAGGTCATCGTCGATCCGATGTACGGCGTGGGGCAGTTGACAATGGGCATCATCCTCACCGAAGCGCGCTGCCGCGTGACCTTCATCAACGAGCGGCACGATCCGCTCTTTGGCGGGCGCTCGCCCGCGCCGAACCTCGACGCGCTGCGGATGCTCGTCACGCACGTCCGCAACGAGGGCTACGACCTAGGCCTGGCGACCGATGGTGACGCCGACCGCATCGCCATTGTGGACGAGAAAGGCGAATACGTCACCGTCAACGACATCCTGCTGCTCCTCTACTGGTACTTGCGCGCGGTGCGCGGCGAGCGCGGCGGCGTGGTCCGCAACCTGGCGACGACGCACCTGCTCGACCGGCTGGCGGCGCACTTCGGCGAGTCGTGCTACGAAGTACCGGTGGGCTTCAAGCACATCACCGCGTCGATGGTGACACACAACGCGTTACTCGGCGGCGAATCCAGCGGCGGCTTGACGATCCACGGGCACATCCTGGGGAAGGACGGCATCTTCGCAGCGGCGCTCATTGTGGAGATGCTGGCACGCACGCGGAAGAAGATCTCGGAGTTGTTGCAGCAGGTCTACGCGATCACGGGACGGCTCTACGCCGAGGAAGACGGCATCCAGGCGACGCCGGAGATGCGCATCGTCATCCCCCGGCGGATCAAGGCGCTGGCGCAAGAGCACGCCGTCACGCCGGTGCAGCTTGGCCCATATCCCGTGGTCAGCATTTCTGAGTTGGATGGCACGAAATTCCTGCTGGAGAACGACAACTGGGCGCTGCTGCGCTTCTCCGGCACCGAACCGCTGCTGCGCCTGTTCGCCGAGGCGGATACGCCGGAGAAGGCGAAGGAACTCATCAAGAGTCTGAAAGCACTGGTTTCGTTATAGTACTCGTTAGGTGCCTGAACTTGGAACTGGATATCACGTTACCCAGAGTGAGCAATAGAGAGATGAGAAGCAAGGTGAAACGATGGGGATATTTGGTGCTTCTGACTCTCGCACCTCTTTTGACAGGGGGCGGGGAAGTTTTATCAAGGGAGTTTCCTGCAACAGATCAGTTCTTTAACCACCCTATCAACATTGTGAAGGATGTCTTTCTCCCATCTGTAATACAACCAACTATCGCTATGGTGCTGGTGGGTGGGCTGCTTGGAGTTATTCTTGCTGGTAGACGAGCGAACAGGCTGAGCACGGCCGCAAGAGTTGGCCTGGTTATGGTCGCGTTACTTGCACTTTGGGTAGGGATTATTTGGACATACTGGCGAGTTATATCAACTCATCATAGCTACTGGGACTTGCTGTTTGCTCCTCCAGTCGAATTGGGGCTATGGACTTGGGTAGGGCTAGTTGAGACGATTGGTGTCATTCTTCTCTCTATCAGTCTCGTTAGCAGGAGCTCTCTCAAAATTGGTAATGAGGAGGCTCAGTGATCTTGAAGTTGATGTACTATAAAGGCACCTAACAAGCACGTGCAGTCCGACGCCGCTCTACGGCCTGGTATCCTACAGCCCGACAACCAGAAAACAGCTATGAAAGCACTATTGATTGCCACAACCAACCCGGGTAAATTCAGTCAATTGAGAGATGCATTGAAGCCGCTCAATTTGGTGCTCAAAAGTCTGGCCGACATGCTAGGGACGGATGCCATTGAGGTTGAAGAAAATGGTAAGACAGCTCAAGAAAATGCCCGAATTAAGGCTACGGCATACGCACAGCAGCTTAACGTCACCACCCTGGCAATGGATAACGGATTATATCTGGCAGGGTTACTCGACGCGTTTCAACCAGGGATTTACGTCCGCAGAATCTATGGTGAAGGCAATTACCCGCGCCCCTCTGATAAAGAGCTGTTGGCTTATTACTCTGGTTTGATCGCCGGTCTCGGCGGTAAAGCGAACGGCTATTGGGAATTTGCGGTATGTATAGCCACACCAACCGGACAGATTTTCGAAACCACCTTGATAGAACCGCGAGGCTTTGTCAGCAAGCCGAGTCCTAAAATTGTTGCGGGCTATCCAATCGAGTCTTTACAGATTGATCCCAAGACAGGAAAATACATTGCCGAGATGACGAACGATGAGAAAAGTCTGTTTTGGCAAGCGTTGATTGGTGAACGACTCTGTACATTTGTTCAGGAAACATTGGAACGGATACCCGACGAGTAAAGCCCTAAACCTGACAGGTCTCAGAAGACCTGTCAGGTTTAGCGCGATAGCAACGCTTTTCCCAGCCGAATCGCCCCCTGCGCCGGTTCGTGAACCGGCGTCAAGGGCGACAACGTCAATCCCCGTTCGACGGTCGCGGCCACAAACGCAGCGCGGACACTTTGCCCCTTGAGAATGACGCTCCCGGTCAGCGCGCAG
>JAFGSL010000349.1 GCA_016934645.1 Anaerolineae bacterium | reverse complement strand
TCTGGATCGCCAGATCCAGACCAGAACGGGGATCTGGCGATCCCCTCGGAGCATTTTTCGATTTCCTGAAACTCTTTACCGCGCGTGATCGGCGAGCCACGTCCGCAGCGGTTCGTGGATGGTGATGTCGGTCACATCATCGGGGTGCATCGGGCGTTCCTCGTTGGCGATGCATACCAGATCATTGAGCACCTGCGCGCGTCGCTCCGGCGGGATGGCGTGCTGCAAGTTGTACGGGTAGCTGTAGTCGGGTGGCAGCAGGCGTATTCGCTCCGGTGGCACCATTGTTACAATCAAGGCGCTCAAGATGGCTTGGTGCAGGAAGATCCGGTGCGCGATGTCGCTGCACGCCTCTTCCTGGAACGTTTGGTTGTTGACCAGTGCTGTGAAGTCTTCCAGCCACCGTCGAAACAAGCCTATCGCCGGGTTGACTGCGAAGGTGTGCGTGTTGAAGTAGGCGCGGATGCGTTGCCCATCGACGTACGATTCGACAATGAGTGGCACGTCGTCCACGCTCACGGTGGCGTAAACCTTTCCCCAGAACCGATCCACCGGCTCCGACGCGAGCAGGCCCACATTCTTGACGTGGACCGGCCTGATGGCGACGTCGTATGTTATCCCATTCTCATCGGGAAGTGCGAGGTCGAATAGTTCGGGCGGCTGGATCACGAAACAGTCGGGGTTGAACCAGATGAGAGAGCCCACCTCCGGCCCAGCTAATGCTTCCGCTTGCGCGCACGCACAGACTTTGTCGGCGAGGATGGTGCGCTTGAGCGCATCGGGCACGGTGAGCGGGTGCACTTGGACGTTCTCCAACGCCGCCAGTTCCGCACAAGGCGCGTTTTGTGGATTGCCTTCGAAAAGCCAGATCGGGCACTGGTTCAGCCAACCGCTGAACGCGCGAATGCTTTCGATGAGTAGCCGCGCGTACGCGCGCTCTTTAGGCGTCGATACCCAGGTGGCAAAGACTGCTTGATCAGACATTGGAATCCTCCCTGGAAAATCTCTAAATCAGCAAATCTAAAAATCAAATCCGTCTCGCAAGCACGATCTTTGGATGGGTCTTAGTCCGTTGGCTTTTGTCTGTACATTGCCAGGAGCAGCACCCCGATACCGGCCATGATCGCCACATCTGCGACGTTGAAGATGCCCGTGCGCACTTTGCCGATACCGACGTTCAAAAAGTCTACCACTGCGCCTTGATGCGTGATGCGGTCGATGAGATTGCCGACCCCGCCGCCAATGACCAATGCTGCGCCTGTGATGCCGAACGCAGTCAGTTCGTGGACGGTCATGGCGAAGCCAAGCATCCCCACAACCATCAACATTGCGAGAACGATGAATAGCCAGAAACGCACGGTGTCCGACAGTTTTGCGCCCAACCCGAGGAAGGAGCCTTGATTCTCTATGTAACGCAAGATCACCATACCGTTCATCAAGTTGATCGGCGGCGATTGTGCGAGATGTTGCTTGGCGATGACTTTCGTGGCCTGATCGCATCCTACGCACGCACAGACGATAATGAGGATAAGCAGGATTTTGTGGCGCGTTTTCATTGGATAGGGATTCCTTTGTTCGATTGTGATCACTCGGGATTAGTGGCTATCTGACCATCGCCCCCTTCGTCGCGCATTATAAAGCATTTCCCCTGTCTGCAAAGGACGTGTTTCGATTTTGAGGTGGGACGCACTTTGTTGATCTATAACGGGGCGTCTTGGCGTTTCCCCGCCCTTTTGCCAGGTATAAGTGCGTCCCACCTGGCAAGTCGCCTTAATTTTGTAGAGTACCCGCCTGCAAAGGACGTCTTGCATAACCGCGTTTTTTGCCTATCCTATGGCCACTACAGATGTATGGAGTTCCTGATGCTTATGTCCGAACTTTACGCCAGCATTGACCTCGGCGGCACGAAGATCGCGTGTGCGTTTGGGACGGCGAACGGCGAGATCGTCGCGGAGCGCGCAGTGCCGACGCTATCGCATGAAGGCCCGCAGGCTGTTCTGGCCCGCATTGCAGACCTGGTGAAAGCGCTCGCTGCCGAGATCGGACAACGGCCAGCCGCGCTGGGGATGGGCGTGCCGGGTTTGGTGGATGTGCCGTGTGGTGTGGTCAAATTCTTGCCTAACCTGCCGACGAACTGGCGCGATGTTCCGGTGCGGGATAGCCTCGGGCCGCGTGTCGGCTGCCCGGTCTACCTGCTCAACGACGTACGGACGGCGACATTGGGCGAACTTACGTTCGGCGTGGGGTGCGACCAACCGGGCGTGACGATGGCTTTCTTTGCGTTGGGCACAGGCATCGGCGGCGGGGTGGTTGTCGATGGCAAGCTGCGCCTCGGACCGCTGGGCGCAGCAGGCGAGCTGGGCCACCAAACCATTTTACCTGATGGCCCGTTGTGCGGCTGCGGGAATCGCGGTTGTTTGGAGACACTTGCGAGCGGCCCGGCGATTGTCGCACAGGGGGTGAGGTTGCTGCAAAGCGGACGCGCGCCGCTCCTCTACGACATCGTGGGAGGCGATGTGTCGCGGCTTACGCCGCGTGAGATGGCGCAGGCGGCTGACGCGGGCGACAACGCCGTGCGGGATGCGCTCGTACGCGCCGCCGAATTCTTGGGCATCGGCGTCGCTAACGTCATCGTGACCCTGCACCCCGACCTGGTCGTCCTCGGCGGTAGCGTCGCGCAGATCGGGCCGCTGCTTTTCGACACCGTCTGCGCAACTGTGCAACGCCGCGTGGGGATGTTCCCACCGGACAATGTGCGTATCGAGCCGTCGCGACTTGGCAATCAGGCAGGATTACTCGGGGGTATTGCGTTGGCGATTCATGGCCTGCACGGTCAAAAAGATGAGCAGCAGTGAGTCAACGCTGGGCTATTGGGCGCGTTTTACTTTTAAGGTGCAACGCACTTCAACTGCCTGTGGCTTGACGTTTTGCCGTGCGCAAGTGCGTTGCACCTTATATGTTGCCTTAATTCTGAGACACGCCCGGGCTATTTTTGCACCTGTACAAGACGATGAATTCTGTGTATACTGACAAATATCCTACGGTTTTCAGTAACCAATCTGAGGAGGACAGAAATGGATTACACGTATTTAGACATAGCAAAAATGATCGATCATTCCCTGTTGAGCCCCACGATGGACGTGGCGACGCTGGAGAAGGGCATCATGGTCGGGTTGGCCTACGACGCGGCGAGTATCTGCATTATGCCCTACTATCTCAAACGTTGTGCGCGACTACTCCATGGCTCCACGATCAAAGCCAGTTGTACCATCGGCTTCCCGCACGGTGGGCATACCACGGCGATCAAGGTCGCCGAGGCGGAGCAGGCACTGGCGGATGGCGGGCAAGAGTTGGACATGGTGGTGAACATCAGCAAGGTGCTCAGTGGCGATTGGAGCTACGTGCGCGACGAGATCAAGGCCGTTGTGGATGTAGCACACGCGGCAGGGCAGAAGGTCAAGGTGATCTTCGAAAACTGCTACCTCAAGGATGAACACAAGATCAAGCTGTGCGAAATCTGCGGCGAGGTTGGGGCGGACTGGGTGAAGACCTCGACTGGCTATGGCACCGGTGGCGCGACCATCGAGGATCTCAAACTGATGCGCGCGCATTCTCCCGCACACGTACAGGTGAAGGCTGCGGGCGGCGTGCGTACCCTCGACGCGCTCCTTGAAGTGCGCGCAGTTGGCGTGACCCGTGTCGGTGCGTCGGCGACGGCGAAAATCCTGGACGAGTGCCGCGCGCGGTTGGGACTGGAGCCGATTCAGATCGCAGACAAGAGCACGCCTGCGGGGTATTGAAAACCTTTGGATCGTGAGATTTTCGAAGCTTGGGTCGTGGAGGCCCTGGACGCGCTGCCTGAAGCCTTCCGCGACAGCCTGGATAACGTCGAGGTGGTAGTGGAAGACTGGCCTGACCGTGACACGTTACAGCGGGCTGGGGTGGGCCATCCGGCGGGACTGCTCGGTTTCTATCACGGCGTCCCACAGACGCAGCGCACCCATCATTACGGCCTGGTTCTGCCGGATAAGATTTCCATCTACCGGCGGCCCATTGAGTTGCACTGCCACACGCCGCAAGAGATCCGCGAGACCATCCAGCACGTTTTACGCCACGAAATCGCGCATCATTTCGGGATCAGCGATGAGCGCTTGAAGGAAATGGGGGCATATTGACGCTCGACAATGAAAATGCTTGCGCCGGATCACAATCCGGCGCAGTGGGGATGGCGGATTGTGATCCGCCTTAAGCGTTGAAGTAAGGTTATTTACAGAGGTGAATAAAAACGTCCAGCGCGCCGGATCACGCTGGACGTTTTCTTGCTTACTCCGTGATTTGCCTACGGTATGATGTCGCCGTTGAGCGCGGTGATATCCTTCAGCGCCGGAATGTAGTAGTCATCCAGATATTCCTGTAACATACGCCGCGTTGAGAAGTGCGGGCCGACGGTGCGAATGGCCTCTTTCATCATCGTGACCCACCCACGCGGGATGTCATCGCGGTCGCGTTTGTAGAACAGCGGGACGACCTGTTCTTCGAGGACGTGGTACAGTGCATTGGCGTCGGCGTCATCCTGCAAGTTGGGATCGTCGTAGTTTTGCCCGGAGGCAATTGCCCAGCCATTGCGCCCGTTGTAGGCTTCGGCCCACCATCCATCGAGGATGCTCAAGTTAAGGATACCGTTGAGCGCGGCCTTCATTCCGCTTGTGCCGCTTGCCTCCATCGGTTTGCGCGGTGTGTTTAGCCACACATCGACGCCTTGGACCAAGTAGCGGGCGACATGCATGTCGTAGTCTTCGACAAAGGCGATACGTCCGCCGAACTCCGGGTTGCGCGCAATGTTGTAGATTTGTTGCATCAGCAGTTTGCCAGGATCGTCGGCGGGATGTGCTTTGCCGGCGAAGACAATCTGGACAGGACGGTAACGGTCGTGGATGAGGGTCTTCAACCGCTCCAGGTCGTGGAAGATGAGGTTAGCGCGTTTGTACGTGGCAAAGCGGCGCGCAAACCCGATCACCAGCGCATCAGGATCGAGGAAGATGCCGGAACTGAGCAGTTGATCGGGAGGCGTGGCCTGTTGCATGCGCGCCTCTCGCGCCCGTTCCCGCATCGTAGCGAACATCTTGCGCTTCAGGAAAACGTGCGCGTCCCAGAGTCGTTCGTCGGGGATTTCCTCGACGCATGCCCACAGCAATGGGTTATCCTGGTTCGCGATCCAATCCGGGCTGAGGTAGCGGCGGTAAAGCCTGTGCATCGCTTCGCCAGTCCACGAGGGTAGATGGACGCCGTTGGTCACATGACCAATGGGTACGTCGTCGACCGATTTTTCCGGCCAAAGGCTGAGCCACATTTTACGTGAAACTTCTCCATGGAGCGCGCTGACCGCGTTGGAACGCCCTGCCATCGTCAGGGCTAGTTTGGTCATGTTAAAAGCTTCCTCGTTGTTCATCTTGTGGCCGCCCATACTCAGAAATTCATCGCGACTCAAATTGAGCTGCGGCCAGACATGGTGGAAGTATTTGTCGACGAGGTTGAAATCGAAGGTGTCATGGCCGGCCGGGACCGGGGTGTGGGTGGTGAAAATTGTGCTGGCACGCACGTACGTGCACGCTTCCTCGAAGGACATCCCCTGAGCGACAAACTCACGCGCGCGTTCGAGTACCATAAATGCCGAATGGCCTTCATTGATGTGCCAGACGACTGGCTGGATGCCCATCCGGCGCAGAATCTGAACGCCGCCGATGCCGAGGAGAATCTCTTGCTGGATGCGCATTTCACGGTCGCCACCGTACAGACGTGCTGTCAGTTGGCGATCCCAGGGCGCGTTTTCCTCAACGTCAGCGTCCATCAGATAGAGCTGGGAACGTCCCACCAGCACTTCCCAGATCCGGAGGAGGATGTCGCGGTCCCCTACTTTTACCGCGATGAGTTGTTTGTCGCCGTTACCGTTTAAGGCCGGGAGCATCGCGGCTTCCTCGGTATTGAGTGGTGGATAAATCGCTTCCTGCCAGCCGCTGTGGTCCAGACGCTGGCGGAAATAGCCCTGCTCGTAGAGGAAACCCACGGCCACAAGGGGCAAGCCCATATCGCTCGCTTCCTTGGTGTGGTCGCCGGAGAGTACACCCAGGCCGCCAGAATAGATGGGGAGCGAAATATGCAGCCCAAATTCTGCCGACAGGTAGGCGATGGGGTTTTTGCTATACCATTGCGTAATGCCGTGCGTCTCCTTGTCCATTTCCATCATCACCGCGTCGAAATCGCGCAGAAAAATCGGGTCTTTGGCCAATTCATTGAGATTCTCCTGAGGGGTTTCACGCAGGATGCGCACCGGATTGTGGCGTGTAGTCGTCCATAGGGTACGATCCAGTTGCTTGAAGAGATCGCGCGACGCACGATGCCATGCCCACCAGAAGTTGTAGGCGAGTTCCTCAAGACGTGCCAGGCGTGGTGGAATTTTCCCTTGTAAACTTGACGGTTTTGCCTTGTTCATAATTTCCTTCTATTCCTCTATGTTTTCCAATAATATTTCTTTTGTGAATAATTACACTGTCAAGGGCGCGGTTTCCCGCGCCCTTGATAAGTTCAGTACCTGTTTAAGGTCTGATCCATAAGACTAAAACAAACATGATCATAGCGACAATGCCAAATTCTAACAACACCCGGCGGGTCATCTGTCCGAGAAGATATTGGTAGTTCAACCCGCTGAGCAGGTACAACGCTAACGTCAACATCGTGGCTGCGGTCCAGGTAGAAACTGGCCAGTAGCCCAAGACCCAGGCCATCTCGCTGACCAGCAGAGCGATAATCCCGCTGAAGAGCAGTACCTTTGTCCACCTGGCACCGCTGGCGCTCAACAGGTCGCAGGCCAGCAAGCCTATCAGCGTGAGCATTGCCGGACCGGTGATCAACGCGCGCCCTTGCTCACGCAGGATGATGCTGGTGAGCGCGAATCCGAGCAGATAATCGGCGATGTTGAGCAACGTGCGAGCGCTCGTGTATCCCGGGCTGTCCGGTGAGAAGGCGCGGTAACTCAGGTGCATCAGGAGACCGATGAGCACCCCGCCGATCAAGAGCGTGACCAGCCAGACCGCCCATGAGGTCGCGCGGATCAATAGCATTGAGGCCAATAGCGTTCCCAGGGTGGGGGTGATCAGCGAGAAGATGAGCAGGCGTTCCTGGCTTTCGTGCAGAGGATGGCTCTGGATCAGTGAGAAGGTGCCGGTGGCGACCAGCCCCACCATGAGCAACGTCAACAGCCAGTCGCCACCAAAGCTGAGCTGTAGTGGCGACCCCAGGATGTGCCGCACACCCCAGGCCAGGGTAGGCAGTTCTACAAAGCGAAAGAGCGTAGCGCTTGCCAGAGTCGCTGCCAGTATTACACTGAGCCGTTCGCGCTCTGGGTTTTGACTTTCCCCTCTTGACATAAACATGGCACTATTCTAACGCGGGGAAGGTATTTGTCAACTTTTTACCCAGGGGCTTACATTCTTTTGGTGTAATGTACCTGAGGTTCCTGCTGGCTCAAAACTGGCCTGAGGGCCGGGGGCGTATTTTGTGGCGGGCAGGCCCGCCACAAAATACGCCTTTGATGTTTATTTCAGGTCGCGGGTAAGGGCGTCCAGGAATTCATGGTTGGTGCGCGTGCGACGCATTTGTTGCAGAAGCGCCTCGGTGGCCGCGGTGATGTCGTAACCGGGTGTGGTGGGGGAACCGGCCATCATCTGTGAGAGCATACGGCGCAGCAGCCACACTTTGCGCACTGTTTCCTTATCCAAGAGTAACTCCTCGCGCCGCGTGCCGGAGCGTAGAATGTCGAAGGCCGGGAAGATGCGTCGTTCCTGCAACTTGCGGTTCAGATGCAGCTCCATATTACCGGTGCCTTTGAACTCCTCGTAGATCATATCATCCATCCGGCTGCCCGTGTCGATCAAGCACGTGGCAAGAATTGTCAAACTACCTCCCTCTTCGATATTGCGCGCCGCGCCGAAGAATTTCTTGGGCGGATAGAGGGCTGCCGGGTCAAGGCCGCCGGAGAGGGTGCGCCCGCTCGGTTGTACCACCAGGTTATACGCGCGTGTCAGGCGCGTCAGGCTGTCCATCAAGATGACGACGTCGCGCCCGATTTCGACCAGGCGTTTGGCGCGATTCAGCGCCATCTCCGCCACCTGGGTTTGATGCCCGACCTCTTCATCGAAGGTGGAGCTACTCACCTCGGCCTCCACTGAGCGGTCCATGTCGGTGACTTCTTCGGGGCGCTCCCCAATAAGGACGACCATCAAGTGCACGTCAGGGTGGTTTTCCGAAATCGCGTTGGCAACCTTTTGCAGAACAGTGGTTTTACCGGCCTTGGGCGGCGAAACGATCAGGCCACGCTGCCCCAAGCCAATCGGAGCGACCAAGTCCAACAGGCGTTCGGTCAGATTGCGGGGATCGTTGGTAATAATAAATTTCTGTTCCGGGAAGATCGGCGTCATGCGCTCGAAGCGTGGGCGGCGTTTGGCCATCTCCGGGTCCATAGCATTGACGGCCTCCACACGTAACAGACTGCGGTACTTTTCCGTCTCCTTGGGCGGGCGCACCTGGCCGATAACCATATCGCCGGTGCGCAGACCAAAGCGGCGGATCTGGCTCTGCGAGACGTATACATCTTGCGAGCCGGGCACGTAACGTGCCGAACGCAGGAAGCCGATGCCCTCGTTGGTGATTTCGAGAACACCGCCGCCAAAGCTGAATCCTTCGCGTTCGGCCTTCGCCTTGAGCAAGAGCAGGATGAGGTCCTCTTTTTTGCGCCCGCTGTAGCCGGAAACTTTGTAAGTGCGAGCCAAATCCCGCAGTTCTGGTAGCCGCATAGCTTCCAGCGCACTCATATCCATATGTCGCAGCGCGTCAGCTTGTTCTTCAATCTCAAGAACCGCCGCGCTGGGTGCTTCTCCTGGCTCTTCTTCCCCCCCCCCCTGCGAGGTCGCCCTCTGTGAGGTCGCCCTCTGTGAGGTCGCCCTCTGCGAGGTCGCTCTCACCTGTGTCCTCGTCAGGATAATATTCTTCTATGGCATCTGGGCTCTCGTCAGCGGTGTCTGCTTCGGCACTGTCGTTCACGACGCCGTCGCTTGTGATGGTGCCGTCTTTGACGGCACCGTCTTTGACAGCATCGTCTTTGACAGCATCGTTCGTGTCAGCCGCGTCTGCTGTGCTGTTTTGATCAGGCAGATTATGAGAATCTGCAGTGGCTTGATTTTCCGATTGTAGTTCTTCTTCTAGATCCATGGAATCCTCCTTAAAACAAGGTCCTATGCTACTGACCCGAATGTATTATGCTAAACTTTCTACACCTATCAAGCGCCGGAATAGCTTTGGTTTCTCAATGTTCAGGTCAGTCATTGATGCATGTGGGGTTTCAGGCCCATAATGTGACCATGACCCAGGTCACAAAGCCCGTCCAGAGCAGGCTATCGATGCGGTCAAAGATGCCACCATGTCCGGGAATCAATGTTCCGGTATCTTTGACCCCTACTTCGCGTTTAATCACTGAGACAAAGAAATCACCAGCGGTGGTCAGTGCTGAGACCACTACACCAAGTACCAGACCCTTAACTGGCGTCAGGCTGATCGCACCCGGCGCGACAGTGGGCCAGAGCCAACCGAATAACAAGCCAGTCAGCATACCGCTGATAACCTCGCCGGCATAACCTTCCCAACTCTTTCCTGGGCTGATAGTGGGCGACATTTTGTGCCGTCCCCACTTCCGCCCGACGAAATAGGCTACCGATTCGCTGATCCATACGATAGGTAACGCGGTGAGTGTCCACCATAGTCCATCGGGCAGCGCGCGCATACGCCACAGATAGGCGCCGCCGACGCCCATATATATCCCGCCCGCGAGGGTCAGCGCCCACTCTGCAGTCGGGTCGGCGATTGTGGGATGGTGGCTACGGCGGTAAAGAATCCATCCTGCCGTCAATAGCGTCAGTCCGGCCAGACCCGGTGTGAACCACTTCCCGTTGCTCCACAGTGCTTCAGCCAGCCACAGAAGATTGAACGCGAAGATGCATGGCAGGGCGAGCGTATAGGCTTTGCGCCGCAGCATCTGCATGTATTCGACGGACGCGATTAGCATCAGAGCGCTGATTAAAAGTGCGTAAGGCCATTGTCCCACAATAATGATGGCGATGGCGACCGGTAACAATATGGCGACGCTGATGACTCTGGTTTTCATGTAATATGTATTTCTTTGCTCTATCTGTTAGTTTCTGATGATTTACATCATCCGCTACTTGAGGTCACACACTGGCATAGAAAAATGAGTCTATCCGTATTTTAACCCTAATGTACTGGATTTGGGCGTCGCAAATATTCACCGTGGTTAGGTTTCAGAGAGGATGAGGGGTACCCTACAAATGGAGGGTATGCGCTGTTCTGTGTTTTCAGGTATTCAGCCCACCGTAACGTCGATCCCGTTGGCTGAATGTCTTCAGCGCCTTGTAAAGCTCATCCTTGTCAAAGTCCGGCCAATAGACCTGTGTGCAGTAATATTCAGCGTAAGCGCCTTGCCAGAGCAGGAAATTGCTCATTCGCATTTCCCCACTGGTACGGATAATCAAATCTGCATCAGGAAGTCCTGCCGTATACAGGTGTTCGTCAATCAATGCCTCTGTTATCGCTTCAGCAGGAATTCCGGCTTGGACGATGCGGCGCACGGCTTCGACGATTTCCTGACGTCCGCCATAGTTGAACGCGATATTAGCGATCAACTGGTCATTGTTGCGCGTTAATTCTACCGCAGCTTGAATCTGTTCTTTGAGGTCATCTGACAGGGGCGTCAAATCCCCGATATGTCTTAATTGTACACCATTTTTGTGTAATTCGCCAACTTCTTTTCCCAGTGCGTCGCGGAGAATGTTGAGCAGTCCACGTACTTCCTCAATAGGGCGTCGCCAATTCTCGGAAGAGAAGGCGTACAAGGTCACGATTTTCACGCCAAACTCCACGGAAGCGCGCAGCACGCGTCGCAGGTTTTCGACGCCGGCCCGGTGTCCGGCCAGGCGCGGCAGACCACGTTGGCGGGCCCATCTCCCATTACCATCCATAATCATGCCCACATGTTGCGGAAGGTTTTCCAGGGGAGGGTACGCAGAACTTCGCGTGCGATCATCTGTATTGCTCATGCGATCTCCATTAGCTTATGCATCAGCCTGTACGTCGCTGTGCGAACGGGAGAAACGATAAAATAGGAGTGCGATGTGGTTCAAAGAAAATGCGCGAGAACCGCAGGAGGCCTGACTGGATCGGGAGCGCTTGCCTCCTGCGGCACTGATTCAGATTTCCATAATGTCTTGCTCTTTGCGAGTACCAGCCTCATCTACCTTTTCTACAAAGCGGTCGATGATCTTTTGCAGTTCGTCTTGCCCGCGTTTGAGATCATCTTCGGAGATCAGCTTTTCACTTTCGTACTCACGCAATTCTTCCAGTGTGTCACGCCGGATGTTGCGCAAAGCGATTTTGCTCTCTTCGACGCGTCGTTTTACGACTTTGACCAGGTCGCGGCGACGCTCTTCCGTCAGGCGGGGGATGGGGATACGAATCACACGCCCATCATTCCCCGGATTTAGTCCTAAATCCGCCTGCAAAACACCTTTTTCAATGGCTGCAATGGAACCGGTATCGTAGGGACGGATGAGGAGCAGTTGTGGCTCCGGCGCGGAAATAACGGCCAGTTGGTTGAGGGGGGTGGGCATGCCGTAGTATTCCACCACCACCCGTTCCACCAAAGCTGGCGACGCACGCCCGGTGCGGATGCTCTTGAAGTCTTCCTCCATCGCCTCCACCGTCTTGTCCATGCGGACTTCGGTTTCATTCATAAGCTCTCTGATCATACTGCCTCCTTCTTGGGTTGCTACCCACCGATGAGCGTTCCGGCAGATTCCCCACGCGCCACACGTTCCAGGCTTCCCGGGTCCCAGAGATTGAGCACAATAATCGGGAGCTGGTTCTCCATACAGAGGGTGATGGCCGTTGAGTCCATTACTCGTGATTGTAGGTTCAGTGCCTCCAGGTAGGTTAGTCGTTCGAAACGGCGTGCATTGGGGTTTTTGATGGGATCATCGCTATAGACCCCATCCACCTTGGTGGCTTTGATGAGCAAGTCAGCGCCTGTTTCGGCGGCTCGCAGTGCGGCAGCGGTGTCGGTTGTGAAGTAGGGGTTGCCAGTGCCCGCCCCGAAAATGACAACACGCCCTTTTTCGAGATGGCGCATAGCGCGCAAGCGGATGTACGGCTCGGCAATCGCCCGCATTTCGATGGCGGTCTGCACGCGCGTGATAATCCCCTCGCGTTCTAACGCGTCTGCCAGAGCTAACGAATTCATCACTGTGGCGAGCATCCCGATCTGATCGGCGCGCGCACGATCCATCCCGTGCGCCAGCCCATCGATGCCGCGCCAGAGATTGCCGGCGCCGATGACAATGCCGATCTCAATTTCCTGAGCGTGGATTGCTGCGATGCGCCGCGCGACTTCTTCGGCGCGTTGAGGATCGATGCCAATCCCGCCTGGACTGGAGAGTGATTCCCCGCCGATTTTGATGATGATTCGCTTGTATATGGGATGGGTCACGCTGCGCCTCCGAACGATAAAAAGCCGGGGCAACAGCTTCAGCTATTGCCCCGACTACTACCTACTCCAGGCTCTCGCCTAACTCAAATCGCGCAAAACGGCGAACCACCATATTTTCCCCGGTCTTTGTGATTTGTTCCTTGACCAGGTCATCAATGGTACGGTCCTCGTCGCGAATGAACGCCTGCTCCAGCAGGCAGATATCCGTGTAGAACTTCTCCAGCCGCCCATCCACGATGCGGTCTATGACCGCTTCGGGCTTACCTTCCTCCAGCGCCTGTGCGCGGTAAAGCTGCTTCTCGTGCTCGATAACGGACGCGGGAATATCCTCGCGTTTGACGTACCGGGGCGACATTGCCGCAATTTGCATCGCGACGTCGTTGACCATGTTCTTGAACTCATCGGTGCGAGCCACGAAATCGGTTTCGCAATTGATTTCCAGCAATACGCCGATGCGCCCGCCACCGTGAATGTAGGAAACGACCAAACCATCTTTCGCTTCACGATCTACGCGCTTGGCGGCTTTTGCCAACCCTTTTTCCCGCAGATAGTCCACGGCCTTCTCGAAATCGCCCTCGGCAGCTACCAAAGCTTTGCGGCAATCCAGAATCCCGGCTGCGGTTGCCTGTCGCAACTCTTTGACCATTTCAGTTGTGATTTCCATCTTTACGCTAGCTCCTCGTCGTCGTCATCCTCGTAGAGATCGCCCTCATCTGCGAGGTCTTCTTCGTCTTCTTCGAGTTCATCCTCATCTTCGTACTCATCTTCAGACTCTTCGTCGATCTCTTCGTCTTCATTTGCGTCGTCGAATTGGATCTGCCGCAGGCGGGCCAATGTCTCAGCACTCAGGTACTTCTCATCCTCAGCATAGACTTCCTCTTCCGGCGCGCGTTCTTTGCGTAGAGCTAGCCCTTCGAGAGCGGCGTCGGCGATTTTCGACGTCATCAGCCGGATGGCGCGAATAGCGTCATCATTGGCGGGGATCACGCAATCAATCATGTCCGGGTTGCAATTGGTGTCAACCACGGCGATGATGGGAATACTCATCCGGTCGGCTTCTTTAATCGCTGTTTCTTCACTTTTGACATCGATGACGAACACAGCGCCCGGAAGTTGCTCCATACCCCGTAGACCACCTAAACGCGCGTTGAGCTTCTCGATCTCCCGGTTGAACATCAGCGCTTCTTTCTTGGTCAGCAGGTCGAACTCACCGGAATCGCGACGTGCTTCCAGATTGCGCAGGTGGTCGATGCGCTGGCGGATGGTGCGCCAGTTGGTCAGCGTACCACCAAGCCAACGATGGTTGACGTAGGGCATACTGGCGCGGGTTGCCTCCTGCTGGAGGCTTTCCTGTGCCTGGCGCTTGGTGCCGATGAATAGCACTTGCCGTCCCTCGGCGACAACATCGCGCACCGTCGCGTAGGCACGTTCCAGGCCCTTGACCGTCTGTTGCAGGTCGATGATGTGCACGCCGTTGCGTTCGGTGTAGATGTAGCGCGCCATCTTGGGGTCCCAGCGCCGCGTGCGGTGCCCGAAGTGGACCCCTGTCTCCAATAACTGCTTCATTGTAACAACTGCCATTGCTGTAAAAAACCTCCTGTGATTTTGTTATGGGCCTCCGCGCCTTCATCCCCTTCGAGGACCGTTGTTTTCCGGCACACCCCCGTCGAGTCCGGTCGCGTGTGTTTTCTAGGCATAGCCCAGATGAGGATTCTACCATAAAATCATGAACCGGCAACCTTAGAGCCTGTAAAAGAATAAGTTCCCGCGCGGAGCGCCCCGGGGACGGGGCTTAGAACGAAAAACGGGAAGTTATATTTTTACGAACCCTTAGAATTGATATCACGTTGGCGGATTTTGGAGACTCTGGTAAGATAAGGCCGCTGCAACTCTGCTAAGAACCTATCCAAGAATTTGTCGTTGACGCATCAGAAACGCTTGCAAGCACAGTTTTCGGATAGAGTCTAAATCCAGTCTTGGGAGTCGATTGATGCCATTTGATGGAATGCCACAGCCCTGGTTGTGGGGTTATTTTCTTCCCGTCGGCCTGCTGTTGCTCACGTGGGGGGGATTGTCACCCCATAAAGCGCGTCGTGTGACGCCAGTAGCCGCGTTGGCGTTGGCGCTAGCGGTGGTGGGATATTGGGCCGTCGGCTTTGCCTTCCACCTCGGTGGCGCGCAGGCCGTGCGCCCGGATGACGCTGCGCTTTCCGGACTGAAGGTGCTGTTTCCATTGGTCCCTAGAGACGTTGGATGGGGCTTTGTTGGCTTATCTGGATTCTTTCTCTCCGGCCCGGAAATCACCCCAGCGGTGCTTGAGCTGTTCCTCGCCTATCTGCCCTTGATGGCTTCGGCGGTGTTGTTGGTGACGTTGGCGTTGGCCGATACCCGCCGCTGGCTGATGGTCACAGCGGGTGCGCTCGCGGGAACGTTGGTCTTCCCGGTAGCGGCGTGCTGGATGTGGGGCGGGGGCTGGCTGGCGCACCTGGGCGACACACTGGCGCTGGGGCACGGTTTTGTGGACTTTGGTGGCGGTGCGTTGGTGCTGTGGTTACCCGGCGCGCTAGCACTGGGTATTTTGCTGTTTCAAGCACGTCAAACGCCGGAGGATCTGCCCACACCGCCCCCGGCTTACTTTCCCCTGTTGGCAAACCTGGGTGTTTTACTGATGGGCATTGGCTGGATCGGCTGGACACTCTCCGCCCCCTTTCATACCAGCGGCGCAACGTGGGATTGGAATCGCGCTGCGCTCTCCGCACTACTCGGCATGGCTGGCGCAACACTGACCTCGCAGCTCTATGCCTGGCTCGTTACCGGTGCGTTGGAATCGCTGTTGGCCGCGCGCGGTTTGGCGGCGGGGTGGGGCGCGGCGCTGGCGGCAGCGCCCTTTGTGCCGCCCTGGGCGGCGTTGGTGATTGGGCTGTTGGGCGGGCTGTTGTTCTCATTCGTCTTGTATCTGACGAATGTTATCTTGCGTTTGCGGGATGCGGCAGCGACAGTCGCCTTAGGTTTGGTAGGAGGACTGTGGGGGCTGCTCAGCGTCGCTCTCTTTGCGGATGGGCAGGGCGGGCAGGGGTGGAACGGCGTAACGGCAACTTCCGGTAGTGGGGGGGTGATTGGCGTCTTTTTTGGCGGCGGCGCAGGGCAGTTGACGGCGCAGCTCGTGGGCATTGTGGCCGTGGGCGTCTGGGGATTGCTGTGGGGTGGGATGTTAGGTCTGATCGCCAACCTTCACCTGTTCCGGCGCAAGCTCGCGCCGGTCGTTGAGGCGGTGACACCACCCGAGGCTGTACTGCCGCCTGAAGTGGCGCCGCTGTCCTCCGTCGCCCTCGGCGCCCTCTCCACTGAAGATGGCAAACCGGTGCTGCCGGAGGCGATCCCCGAAGAGGCTACTCAACCTATCCCTCACACTGAGGATGACGATGTTGTCAAAGATTCTCAGGAACTTGCCCTAACCTGATTTCCCATTTGTGAAAACTGGTGTAGAGTTGTGGTTGATGCTTTAGGAGTTTGCTCATGCGCGTGATTGCGGGAAAGGCAAAGGGACGTAAGCTCCAGGCGGTGCCGGGTCCGGGCACCCGTCCGATGACCGACCGGGCAAAGTCAGCGCTGTTCAGTATCCTGGACAATGACGTGCGGGATGCGAACTTCCTCGATCTCTTCGCTGGAACAGGGCAGGTGGGCATCGAGGCGCTTAGCCGAGGGGCTGCACGGACCGTCTTCGTCGAATTGCATCACGCTGCGCTGCGTGTCATCCATAGCAACCTGGCGTTGACCGGTTTGGCGGGACCGGCCGAGGTTGTGCGCGATGATGTGTTTCACTATCTCGCT
>JAFGSL010000348.1 GCA_016934645.1 Anaerolineae bacterium | reverse complement strand
CCCCTATTTGCAACGGACCCTCGCCAAGCTGTAGACAGCGATTGGCTGTCAGCCGTTAGCCTTCAGATTAACACGCTCAAAGCCCCGGGATGGGGCTTTTTGTTTGCGCTTTCCGCGCGAATCCATGCAACTTTCAGGAGGGTTTTATGGTATAATGACTGGGTCAACTATGACCCTGGTCAAAATTGACCCCGGTCATATATTTAGGAGGAAACACTCCAATGAAGAAGGTTATAACGTGGATTATCATCCTTGCCTTGATCGGCGGAGGGATCGCCGCGTACCTGTGGTGGCGCGGAGAACAGGCGGCCACCCAGCAAAGCAGCAACATCCTCCGCACCGGGCAAGTGACGCGCGGCGACCTGAGCATCACAGTTGTCGCCAGCGGCAACGTGGCGGTCAAGAACAAACTCGACTTACGCTTCGACAGCGCCGGGATCGTCGATCACGTGTACGTTCAGGTCAACCAGCGAGTACAGACCGGCGAGGTACTGGCGCAACTCGCTACGACTGATCTCGAGCGCGCCATACAGCAGGCCACCATCGCGCTCGAACAGGCAACGCTCAACCGCAACATCCTAACCAAACCGCCCTCCGCGGAAGATATGGAACTGGCGCGCTTGAACGTCCAGAGCACGGCGCAGGCTCTCGAAGTGGCGCGCATCGGTAAACAAACGGCGCAAGTCGATGCCAACGCGATGATCGTGCAGGCGCAACGCGCCCGCGAGAGCGCCTACAACGATTACAGCAACCGGCAAAGCGAAGACGCGCGCCTGAGATTCCAAAACGCTGAGGAACAGGAATACATCGCCAGAAAGAACGCTGAGGTCACGCAAGAACAGGCGCAGGCGCAATGGTTGGCGGCCTACAATCGTTACCAACAGGCCGTCGAGAGTCTACGCAGGCTCGAAGCCGGCCCGGAGGAGCAACAGATTCGCCAGGCCGAGTTGCAAATCGAACAGGCGCAACTGAACCTGGAGCAGGCGCAAGCGCGTTTGAATGATGCCCGCCTTACCGCACCGTTTGCGGGGTTGATTGCGGCAGTCAACGTACAAGAGGGTGTACAAGCATCCCCCGGTACGACCGCTTTCACGCTGGTGGACGATTCACAGTTCTACGTGGATGTGACGGTAGACGAGATCGACATCGGCAAGGTCAGCATCGGGCAGACGGCGGAGGTGACGCTGGATGCTTATCCGGATAGCAGCATCGACGGCGTCGTCGAGAGCATCGCGCCGGGCGCGCTCAATGTCGGCGGCATCATCTCCTATCGGTTGCGGATGCAGCTTTTCCCCCCCCCTGTCCCCCCCGATGAGGGGGATGTAAGAGAGAATCTCCCCCCCGATGGGGGGGATGTAAGGGGTGGCGTAATCCGTGACGGGATGACCGCGAGCATCGTGATATACACCGATTTGGCCGAAGATGTGTTACTCGCGCCAAACTGGGCGGTGCGCTCCGATCAATCTACCGGGGAAACCATCTTGTACTGTTATGTACTACGCGGCGATGACGTCCCCGAACGCCGCACGATCACCCGCGGGCGCTACAACGAAACGTTCACCGAGATCCTCTCCGGACTGCAAGCCGGGGATACCGTAGCCCTGGTCAGCGAAGAGCGCAATCTGCTCGATTTGATGATGTCGGGTGGGCAATGACAGTTGAATCAAAAATAGAAGTGAGAAATTAGAACATATGAAGAAAGTGATAACGTGGATTATCGTGCTGGCCGTCACCGCAGCCGGGGTATGGGGTGTGCTTTGGTTACGCGAACGGCGGGCGCAGATGCAAAGCGCAACCGGCGACGTACTGCGCACCGGGCAGGTCACGCGCGGCGATCTGGTCATCACCGTGCCGGCCAGCGGCAACGTCATCGTCAATCAGAAGGTAAACCTCAGTTTCAAATTGCCGGGGAACGTTGCCACAGTCTCCGTGGCGGTCAGCGATCGCGTCAAAGCCGGGCAGGGATTGGCACGCCTGGACACGGCCAACCTCGAACGTACCGTGCGACAAGCCGAAATTGCGCTCGAACAGGCGCGCGTCAACCTGACAACGCTGCAAAAACCTGTCAGCCAAGAGGACATTCGCCTGGCAGAATTGGCGATCCAGAGCGCCGCGCAGTCGCTCGAAGTCGCGCGCATCAGCAAGGAAGCAGCGGAGGCCCAAGCCAGTCTGAGCATCCGTACGGCCCAGGATATGGCCGATAAACTGGAAGAGGCATACGAAGGTACCATCGAGCGCCTGGATCAAATGGGACTGCCGCTCTCTTACGGCGCCGGCGTCACTGCCGCCTATATGGAAGCCGAAGGCAACGTCGGCATCACACAGGTCAAATCCGAGTACCAGCTCCAACAGATTCGGAGCCAGTGGCTATCCGCGTACCAGTCTTACCGGCAGGCGCAGCAAAACCTCGAAAAACTACAAGCCGGTCCAGATGCCGACAGAATCCGCCAGACGGAATTGCAAATCGAGCAGGCGCAATTGAACCTGGAACAGGCGAAAGAAAGCCTGGCGAACGCCAGTCTCATCGCGCCCTTCGACGGCATCATTGCTACGGTCAATATCCAGGCCGGAGCTGCCGCGCCCACCGGCCTACCGGCGGTCACGCTGCTGGACACCTCGGAGTTGTACATCGAGGTCAACGTGGATGAGATCGACATCGGCAAGATCGCTGTAGGGCAGCCGGTAAGCGTCACGCTGGATGCGCATCCGCAAGCGACACTGCGCGGCGCGGTCGAGCGTATCGCGGCAACGCCCACGACTGTGAGCGGCGTCATCGCCTACAAACTGCGTGTGAAGCTGGCCGACACCGGTGGACTGCTGGTGCTGGACGGGATGACGGTGAGCACCCTCATCCAGACCGACATCGTCCGCGACGTGCTCCTCGCGCCCAATTGGGCCGTGCGCACCGACCAGGCGAGCAGCGAGACCTACGTCTATCGCATCGTAGACGGTGTTCCCGTGCGCACTCCCATCACCACCGGCGAGCGCAGCGACACACAGACGGTCGTCGTCTCCGGGTTGGCAGAGGGTATAACTGTGGCGCTGGTTACAGAAACGCGCAGCCTCTTCGACTTACAAGGCCCGCCTTCTATGGGACGCTGAGAGGTGTTTATGGCCAACGGTATAGTGGGACATCCACCTATCGTCATCTGGATCAACGACATGCACAAGGTCTACAAAATGGGCGAGAACGAAGTCCATGCCCTGCGTGGCGTCTCACTTGGCATCAATCAGGGTGAGATCGTGGCGATCATGGGGCCATCCGGTTCCGGGAAATCGACGCTGATGAACATCCTGGGCTGTCTGGATCAGCCGACGTGGGGCCAGTACACGCTCGATGGCAAAGACGTGAGCAAGATGAGCGATGACGACCTGGCGACGGTGCGCAACCGCAAAGTGGGATTCGTCTTCCAGAGCTTCAACCTGCTGCCACGCACCACCGCGCTGGACAATGTGATGCTGCCCCTCATCTACGCCGGAACCAGCGCGCGGGCGCGCCGCGAGCGCGCCAAAACAGTACTGGAAGCCGTGGGATTGGGAGACCGGATGCACCACACGCCCAACGAGCTTTCCGGTGGACAACAGCAGCGCGTCGCCATCGCCCGTGCGTTGGTCAACGAACCCGCTATCATCCTCGCCGACGAGCCGACCGGCAACCTGGACAGCGCCTCCGGCGAGGAAGTGATGTATATCTTGCAACAACTCAACCGCGAGAGCGGCATCACGATCATTCTGGTCACGCACGACCCGCGCATCGGCCATCACGCCCAACGCGTTATCCACTTGTTCGACGGAAAAGTGCTGAAAGAGGAAACCGTCGCCGAACCGATTCAGGCCCGGTTGGCTGCCGAGGAGGCTACCACATGAAGCTTTTGGAAAGCCTGCGCCTGGCGCTCAAGGCGCTCGCGGCCAACAAGATGCGCGCAGCACTCACGATGTTAGGCATCATCATCGGGGTTGGCGCGGTCATCACGCTGATGTCGGCGGGCGAGGGTGTGCAGCAATACATCACCGAGCAGTTTCAGTCCATCGGCAGCAACCTCTTTTTCCTCATTCCGGGATCGTTCGATCAGGAACTACGCCGTCCGGCATACCTGACGCTGAAAGACGCCGAAGCATTGCGCAACGTGGCCGAAGCGCCACACGTTCTACGCGTCGCGCCCACAGTTCAAGGGACCGCACGGATTACCACCCCCGGCAAAGATCGCAGCGTGGACGTCACCGGTGTCACCGAGGATTACGCCGCCGTGCGCAACTGGGAGACGCCAGTCGGCGTCTTCGTCACGCCAGCGGATAATCAAGGACAAGCGCGCATCGCCGTTTTGGGCAAGAAGACCGCCGATTATTTCTTTCCCGACACACCTGATCCAAGCGGAGAGATCGTCCGCATCAACGGTGTGCCGTTTCGCGTCGTAGGCGTGATGGCAGAACGCGGCGGCGGGAGCAGTTTCCGCAGTGAGGACGAGGTCATCTTCATCCCTCTGAACACGGCGCTCAGCCGCATCTTCCCGCGCCGCACCAACACGGGAGAGCCGCGTCTCTCGTTCATCTATGTCCAGGCCGTCTCCGAGGACCGGATGAACGCCGCCATCGAAGAGGTGTCGCAAATCCTGCGGCAGCGGCACCGCATCGCGCCCGGCGACCCGGACGACTTCACCGCCATCAGCCAATCGGAGATCCTGGGCACGTTCCAGCAGATCACGGGGGTGCTCACCGTCTTCCTGGGAGCGATTGCCGGCATCAGCCTGCTCGTCGGCGGGATCGGCATTATGAACATTATGCTCGTCTCCGTCACCGAGCGCACCCGCGAGATCGGGCTACGCAAGGCCGTGGGCGCACGCAAAAGTGACATCCTCGCGCAGTTTTTGACCGAGGCGGTGATGCTTTCGCTGGTCGGCGGGATCATCGGCATCCTGCTCGGCGCGAGCGGCGCGACGATTGTCTCCTACGTGTTGCGCGATGAAGGATTCCGCGCCGTCATCACACCCAACGCAGTCCTGCTGGCGACGCTGTTCTCCGCCGCCGTCGGCCTGTTCTTTGGCATCTATCCCGCGCAACGCGCCGCTGCCCTCAATCCGATTGACGCTCTACGATACGAATAGGCTCAATACGCCAGGGAAAACTGGCAAAAGCAAAGGCGTACACGTGCACCGGCCTGCAGCCGGTCAAAAGCCTAAGACTTTTGTAGTCTAGAAAAAGTACGCTATAATATCCTAGAGCCAACCTGATTGGTTTGAAGAAAGCCCTTGGCTTACCTCGAGCCAAGGGAATCATAGGGAGAGATGCGGATGCAAACCACATCAACCATCGATAAGTTGTATGCAACTCTGGAAAAACACCAACGCCAGCTCGAAGCGCTACGCAGTGTGAGTTTGCGCGTCACGCGTAGCCTCGATCTGGAATGGGTGATGAAACAGGCGGTTGAGGCCGTCTGCACCGTACTCGGCGTCGAAGCGGCCGCCATCAGCGTCGTCGATCCCGAACGCGAGGAACTGGTCATCCGCGCCCAACGTGGCATGAAGGCGTTCGCCCACGAGCCGGTCCATCTGCCCAAAGGTATCGGGCTGGCCTGGGAGACGTTGCTGAACCGCGAGACGATCATCATCGAATCTTGGGAGAACGAGTCGCGCCTCGCTGTGCCCGCATTCCTGGACGAACACATCAGCAGCACCATCCTCGTGCCGATGCTGATCAACGGGGAGCCGATGGGCGTGCTGAGTGCGATGACGCGCACCAATCACACGTT
>JAFGSL010000347.1 GCA_016934645.1 Anaerolineae bacterium | reverse complement strand
GCGACGCCGTTGCCGGCCATCGCCGGAGCAAACGTGCTGCCCGCTGTGGCTGCGCCCCGCGCCAATCGCTTCATCGTCAAGAACGCCGACTTGCAATTGACGGTGGAGAACACCGATGTCGCCATCGACCGCTTGACGCAGGTGGTCGGCGATGTGGGCGGGTACATCATCAGCTCGCGGGTGTGGTACCAGTCGTGGTTGGACGCGGAGTACAAGTACGCGAGCGTCACGCTGGGTGTGCCGGTGGACCAGTTCGAGGCGGCGATGCGGCGTCTGCGCGACATTGCGCTCACCGTGGATGATGAGCGCGCCGGCGGGCAGGATGTGACGGACGAGTACGTCGATCTGGAATCGCGCCTGCGCAACCTCGAAGCGACACGGGATCGCATCCGCACCTTCCTGGATCAGGCGCAGACCGTCGAAGAGGCGCTAAAGGTCAATGAAGAACTCAAGGCCGTCGAGGCGGAGATCGAAGCTGTGCAGGGGCGGATGAACTACCTGTTCGACCGTGCGTCGTACTCGACGATCACCGTGGAGCTTTCGCCGAAATTGCCCGATCTACCCGCACCAACACCGACGCCCACACCGACCCCGACGCCGGTCCCCGAACCCTGGAGCGCGAGTCGCGTCGCCGAGGATGCGGGTAAAACCTTCACGGCGATCCTGCGTGTTCTGGTCGAGTTGGCGATTTGGTTCAGCATCGTCGTGCTGCCGTTTGTGCTGCCACCCGTTGCGCTCGTCGTTTTCATCCGGCGCGTTTTCTATCGCAGACGCGCATAAATTCTCTTTTTTCTGTCGTAAATGGGTGGGTCTTTACTGCGGAATCCCTATCACACATTGCACATCACGCATTGACAAATCCCCTTGCCGGACTATAATGTTCTTTGTTGTTATCTGGAAGGCGCTCGCTTTTTCCGGGGAGGGCCTTCTTTTCTTGTCAGGAGTGACTATGGATAGACGAACCATCACCTATTTTGTATTGATTCTTCTTTTGACCGCTGCGGCAATTTACGGCGTTGCGTGGCAACAGCATCCCGATTGGGTCACGAACTTGCTTTTCTGGCAGCCGGAGTCCTCGCGGAATCTGGACTTCCAATTGGGCCTGGACTTGCAGGGTGGGTTGCAAGTGTTGCTGGTCGCGGATTTGCCGGAAGGCCGCACGGTGAACGCGCAGGATATGGCAACGGCGCGCACCATCGTCGAAAACCGCGTCAATGCTCTGGGACTGACTGAACCGGTGGTGCAGGTTCAAGGCTCAGAACGCATTGTAGTGGAAATCCCCGGTATCGAGGACCCCGCGCAGGCAGTGGACACGATCCGCGAGACGGCGATGTTGGAATTCGTCACGCCACCTACTGGGGTGACAAGGGACACGATCTACGCAATCCAGTCGATGCAGTTGCCAATCAGCACGACTTATCTGATGGACGAGGCTGAGATCCAGAGCGTTTCTGCGATGACAGATGTGATGCTGTTCCAAACAGAGCTGACCGGTGGAGATTTGGATAGCGCTTATGTCGTCCGTGACCCCAACACGTCAGAGCCTCTCGTCGCGATTGAATTTAAGTCCGAGGCGGCGTCTACTTTCGCGGACTATACCGCGAGCCATATTGGGGACAGCCTGTGTATTGTCTTGGACAAGCTTATCATTTCTTGTCCGACTATTGAATCCGCTATTCCCTCTGGTAACGCCACGATTGAGGGAAACTTTACTTACGATTCAGCAAGCCAACTGGCCGTCCAATTACAGTACGGTGCATTGCCAATCCCATTGAAGATTGAGAGCTACAAAGCGATTGGGCCAAGCCTCGGCGCGCTCTCGGTGGAAAAGAGTGTGCGCGCTGGCGTCGTGGGGCTGATAGTGGTTTTCCTGTTTATGCTCATCTACTATCGCCTTAATGGGCTGGCTGCCGATCTGGCATTGGCGCTGTACGTATTGCTGAACTTGCTGCTATATAAACTTGTGCCAGTGACTTTGACGTTGCCGGGTATTGCCGGTTTCCTGCTCTCGGTGGGTATGGCAGTGGATGCGAATATCCTTGTTTTCGAGCGGATGAAGGAGGAGTTGCGACACGGGCGCTCGTTGATGCGAGCGGCTGAAGCAGGTTTCTCCCGCGCGTGGACTTCGGTACGCGACTCGAACTTGGCCACGTTGCTGACCTGCGTCATCCTTTACATCTTCGGTAATGCCTTTGCCGCGAGTTTGGTGAAAGGCTTTGCGATTACGCTGGCGCTTGGTACGTTCGTCAACCTTTTTACAGCGATTATCGTGACGCGCACGTTGATTCGCCTAGCCTTTGGTGCTGCCGGGGAGTGGGTTCAGAAGCACGCCTGGCTGTTGGGTTTGTAGGAGGAACGGCTATGATAAACTTCGTACAAAGACGACGTCTGTTCTTTACCATTGCCGGTGTTTTGATTGCGCTCAGCCTGGTCGCGCTGGTGACTTCAGCCATTATGTTCGATGGGCAATTCCTGCGCGTCAGCATCGATTTTAAGGGTGGGACGCTTTTTGTCTTGCACTTCGATACGCCGGTTGAGGAATTGGCGATCCGCCAAGTCTTTATCGACAACGGCCATACGGGGCCGATTGTGCAACGCCTAGGTGCGGCAGCCGATAACACGTGGCAGGTGCGGACGCGCTTCGCGGAGACTGAAGAGGTACAAAAGATCCTCGATGATCTTGACGCACAGGTTGGACTAGTCAACCGCACGCTCTCGAACTGGAACACGGTCGAGTCGACCGTGGGGGCTGAAGTGGCCCAGCATGCGGCGCTGGCCGTGTTGGCGGCAGCGCTGGCGGTCTTGGCCTTTGTCTGGTTCTCGTTCCGCAAAGTTCCCAATCCTTTCCGCTACGGTGTGGTGTCGATTGTGGCGATGCTGGTCAACGTCGTCATCACCCTGGGCTTTTATGCGCTGATGGGCATTCTGCAAGGTTGGGAGGCCGACGCCCTTTTCCTGACGGCGCTGCTCACTGTGATTGGTTTCTCGGTACAGGATGTGATCGTTGTGTTCGACCGCATCCGTGAGAACATTCCTCGCCATCGCAACGAACCGTTTGAACTGGTCGTGAACCGCAGTGTGCTGGAAACCGTCCATCGTTCACTGGCGACGCAGCTCAACGCGATGTTTGTTATGATTGCCATCTTGCTTTTTGGTGGAACGACGATCAAGGCTTTTATTGCGGTGATGCTGGTAGGTATGCTCTCGGAAACCTTCACCTCGCTGTGCGTGGCTGTGCCGTTGCTCGTGGTGTGGGAAGAGTACAAGCACAAATACGCGCTTGCGCACGCCGCAGCGTAAATCTGTTGTCAACCTGATACAAAGACGGCCCACATGGGCCGTCTTTGTTTTTGCCTGAGTCTTTACCTGCCATTTTCGCGCTAGAGCTGTCGCATTTCAAATTTACCCCTTCCCGAACGCGGAAAGGGGGGCCAGGGAAGGGGTGTATCTGCGTGCTTGCTCTTCTTCCTGGCGACTGTACAATGTGTTGAAGGATTTTCAAATATGCGACCTTCGACGCGCGAAACTTTGCGGTGCGAAGCTGCGTGCCTTGACTATTTTGACAGGGGGAATTTAGATGACAGAAGAACCGGAACAAACGCAGTCGGAAGAGATACAGCCGGAAGAGACCCGGCCGGAAGAAACTCGGACGCAGAAACAAGTTGAACCTCCGATGACGCGCGGATGGGGAAAACAGATAACTGGGGCGACAGCCGGTATACTGGTGATGGCTGTCGCGACGCAGATTGGCTCGTCACTCGGCTGGCAACCCGACAACCGCACGATGGTGCTGTTGATCGGCGGTGCTATCGGCGCGACCTTATTCACCCTGGATCGTTTTGAGCAGGCGGGTTCGTATTTGACCAGGCGCACCGAGGGCTTGGGCATACGCATCGTCAATGTGTTGCTAGGCTTGCTTGGATTGTTTGTCGTCATCAGTCTGGTTTGGATGTTGACCTCTTCTGTCGGTTGGCTCTTTGGCCAATTCTAACGGCTGACGAGGGATCATGCGTCTGCTGAATCCGGCCGGATTGTTAGGCCTGCTGTTAGCAGTGCCCATCGTGCTGCTGTACATGCTGCGGCTGCACCGGCAGAATGTGCCCGTTCCGAGTTTGCTCCTATGGGAAGCCGTCCTCGCTGATCGTCACGCCAACCGTCCCTGGCAGAAACTTCGCCGCAACTGGCTTCTGTTCGTGCAGTTGCTGGTGCTGCTCGCTTTGGTCTTTGCCCTGGCGCGCCCGGCTATTCCTGCGCCGTTGACGTTCCATGGACAAACGATTGTTCTGCTCGATGTGTCCGCCAGTATGCAAGCTACCACCGGACATGGTGATGTCATGCGTTTCGCTGAGGCATTGCGCGCCCTACGCAATTTGGCGGCGATGCTCAACCCCGGTGACCGTGTGTCCTTGATCGCTGCTGGCCCGACACCGCGCTTGCTTTTGCAGAGTGGGGATGCCTCGGCGTTGCGTCGCGCCCTCGACGACGTTGCGCCTGTCGATGGGGCGGTGGATTGGCACGCGGCAGCGGTGCTTGCTGCTGGACTGGCGACTGGCGACGACGTCACTACGCTGCTCGTGACCGACGCTGCGTTCGACGAAGTGTTGCCCTCTCTTCCGGGCACGGTGCGCCTTATCACAGTAGGACAGGAAGCGGTAGACAACGCTGGCCTTGTAGCTTTTGCGCTGCGGCGCACCGCCGAAGGGTTGATGGCTTTTGCGCAGGTCTACAATGCTGGCACGGCGACATCGCGCATAGTGGCGCTATACGCCGATGGTGTGTTGGTGGAACGCCGCGTTGTCAATTTGCCGGAGTGGGCGATGGCATCGTTGAGCTTCGATGGTCTGCCTGCCTTGGCGTGGGCTGAGGTGCGGCTTGAGGACACGGATGCTGGTACGGACGCACTCGCCGTCGATGATCGCGCGTGGGTGGCGCTCGCGGCGAGTGCCGGCGGGCGTGTGCTCCTGGTGACGCCTGGCAATCGTTTTCTGGCGCAGGCGTTGTCCACGCTGCCTGACCTGGCGCTCTCGCAGACCGCGACGTTGGCGGACGACTCTGAAGCGGCTTCGGAGAACGCCGCGTATCCTGAGTACGCCGTCATTGTAGCCGACGGTTCAGTGACGACGACTCTTCCCACGACCAACCTCTGGCTCATTGCGCCGGGCGCAGGCTCTCCGTGTGGTGAACCGGGCGCGGTAGTGACGCCTACGGCGAGTGTGCATGGTCAGTGGTCGCACCCGCTGTTGAGCTACGTCGATTGGGCTGACGTTCACGTGGCGAGCGCGCGGGCCTACACCCTCCCCGCTGATGCAGAGATATTGGTGGAGGCAGCGACAGGGCCCTTGTTGTGGGCTGTTGAGCGACCTGGGCAGCGAATCGCCTGCATGGCATTTGACCTCCGTGATTCGGATTTGCCACTGCGTCTGGCTTTTCCCATTCTCACGGCCAACCTGACGGGATGGCTGATGCCGCAGATCTCGACGGAGCCGGTGTTATCCTTGCCCTCAGGCTCTCCCTGGGTACCATCTCTTCCGGCAGTAACGACGGCGGCGACGTTGGTCACGCCCGATGGCCGGCATTTGCCCCTGACGCTTGATGCGCCGCAGATGGTGGAGACGGCGGCGGGACTGTATCGCATTGAAGCCGAGACGCCCGCCGGACCGGTTGTGAGCTACGTGGCTCTCTCTCTACTCGACGCTATCGAGAGTGACCTGCGCCCGCGTGAGGTGCGTGTGGGGGACGGTGTTATCCCCCCGGCAGAGGAAGTTCCCGGCTGGCGCGACTTGGGGCGTTGGGGTGTGGGGATGGCCATCGTATTATTGTTGCTGGAAGCAATCTTGTGGTGGGGTCCGAGTTGGCGCCGAAAACTCGTCAAAAGTCAAAGTCATCGTTTGCTGTCGTCAAAACGCCAAACTCCAGATGCCAAACTCCAAAATCTAAAATCTAAAATCCAAAATGCGGCAAAGCCTCCGTTTCTCCTACGATTGGTTCTGGTGGGACTGCTGCTCCTGGCATTGTTCGGCCTCAGTCGGGTCCGGCGCACGCGCGATCTGGCGGTCGTCTTTCTGCTCGATCGTTCGGCCAGCACCAGGAGCGTGTGGGACGCGCAGGTGGCCTTCGTCGAAGATGCATTGTCGCGCAAAGCACCTCAGGATCGTGCCGCGCTGGTCGTCTTCGCCGGGGACGCCTGGGTGGATCGCCCGCTCTCAACTGCGTCGGCGCTGCCGGGTATCGCGACGCTGCCACGCATTGACGCCACACGTATTGAGGAGGCTGTGCGACTGGCACTGGCGCTCATCCCTGAGGGCGCACCGGGGCGTCTGGTGGTATTGACGGACGGGCTGGAGACCTCCGGTCTGGGCGCGTTCGCGTTGCAGGAGGCGCGGACGCGTGGCGTGGACGTGCAGCTTGTCCAAACCGGTTCGGGAACACCGGGTGCCGAAGCGTGGATCGCAGATATATCCCTGCCCGCGCGTGTCTATCCCGGCGATCGTATCCCGGCGCTCGTTGAGATTGGCAGTACTATACAGCAAAACGTTGGATTTGCCTGGACTGTGCTGGGGCAAACTGGCTTTGGTGAGGTTGATGCCCTTGGTGAGGAGACGGGGATAGCATTCTTATTTATGGCAGATGAACCGGGTTTTGTCGCCGTGCGCGTATGTATTGAACCGGAACTGGACACTTTTACCCAAAATAACTGCGCCGATGGTTGGGTGTTGGTGCAGGGGGCTCCGCGTGTGCTCGTGGTAGGTGCGTTGGAAGATCGTGAGGATGTCGCCTATGCCTTGGAGAGCGCCGGATTGGCCGTTGAGCAGACGACGTCCGATGCACTTCCGCTGACCGCACAGAGCTTGGCGGATTATGCCGGCGTGGTATTGGTCAACACACCCGCCAGGAGCTTTGCACCCCAATCGTTGAATGCTTTGCGCGCGTTCGTGCGTGATCTGGGCGGTGGGCTGGTGGCTGTGGGTGGGCCACAGAGTTACGGCGTTGGTGGTTGGTTGGGGACGCCATTGGAGGAAGCGCTGCCGGTGCAGATGCAGGTACAGGATCCCACGCGCTTCCCGCCGATGGTGATGGCGGTGGTGATCGATAAATCCGGCAGTATGGGCGTCCAGGAAGCTGGGATGACCAAGATTCGTCTGGCGGCAGAAGCGGCGATCCGGGTAGCGGAGACTTTGAACGATGCGGATACGTTGGCCGTCGTCGCTTACGATGATCGCCCGGCGGACACCATCGGTCCTGCTCCGATGACGGAGCGCGGTCTGTTGGTCGCACAACTACGTCGTCTGCAAGTAGGGGGCGGTGGCATCTACGTGCGCGAAAGCCTGTCCTATGCTGCCGATCTGCTGCGCAGCGTGACGCTTTCCCCTGGCCAGCAACGGCACATCCTGTTGCTGGCCGATGGCGCGGACGCTGAACATCAGGAAAATGTCCCGGCGTTGGTACAGTCGCTGGCGGAGGAGGGGGTGACGGTCAGTGTTGTGGCGATTGGCTCAGGTGGGGATGTCCCTTTCTTGAAGAACGTCGCTGAGATCGGAAATGGACGTTTCTATCTGACACAGCGTGCTGCCGATTTGCCTGCGATTTTCACCGAGGAGACGGCGCGTGCCAAGCGCTCATATATCGTCGAGCGGACGTTCTATCCCGCACCGTTGACGCCGTGGCTGCCTGTTGCCGATATCACCGTTGCGCCGCCATTGCACGGATACGTCGCCACGACGCCGAAGGGCGCGGCGCAGGTGGTGTGGGAAGCGCTCGAGGGCGATCCGCTGCTTGCGGTGTGGCAGTATGGTCTGGGGCGCTCGGTGGCCTGGACTTCGGACGCAACCGGGCGGTGGGCGGCTGGTTGGGTGGACTGGGAAGGCTTTGCGGATTTTTGGAGTGCGGTGGTGCGTGCAGTGCTGCCGTCTTCTGCTGATGCGGATCTGGCGCTGCGCGTGTTGCCCGACGAAGATGATGCGCGGGTGATCGTGGATGTGGTCAACTCAGAGGCCGAAGAGCCAGCCTATGTCTATGGATTGTCATTGAAATTGAACGTAGCTCCTTCCTTAGGGGAGGGGGAGGCCCAGACGATCTCTTTGGTGCAGCGTGCGCCGGGGCGCTACGAAGGGAAATTTACGTTACAAGATCGCAGCGCGGTGTTGTTACGTCTCTTTGGTGATCGCGACCTGGTGACGGGCTGGGCTGCTCTGGCGTCACCTGAGTATATCCCCGCTGACGCTGGTGCGGCGGTGGCGCGCCTGGTAGCGCAAGGAGATGCGATTCAGATCGAGGATTCGGCACAGGTCTTCGTCCATGATCTTCAAGGTTTAGTCGCGGGTCAGCTATTGATGTCCCTGTTCGTTCTGCTGGTGGCGCTCGCATGGCCTGTTGATATTGCATGGCGGCGTCTGGCGTTGACGCGTGGGGATGTGGTACGTTTCTTCGTGTGGCTGAGGGCGCGCTTGCCGGAACTGTGGCCGAAGGCGCTGCGACGACGTCCGCAGGAGAGGCACCCTCCGGCGGGGACGGCGGCCTCATTGGCAGCGACATTGCGCCGGAAGCGCACGACCGTCGCCCAGGAAGCGCAGCCGGTTGTGACAGACGCCGTTCTGTCGGGAAAAGCGCAGGATGGTGAGGGTATCCCGTCCGCCAAAACACTGACTGCGCCGCCCGCGCGCGGAGCCGAAGGGGACGCGGAGCCAGAGACATTAGCCGCACGGCTCAAACGTCGAGTGCGGGAGTAGGGTGTCAGATAAGTTTCTCCATCCTGAAAATCCTGTCAAAAAAGAACGGCGTTGCCCCAACGGGGCAACGCCGTTGTGTTTCGTGAATCTGTAAGGCTATTCCGCTGTCGAGACCTCGTATTCGGGGGTGGCAGCGCGAAGTTGGAGTAGCGCCTCCATATTGCCCTGCAGATCCTTCATTTGCTCGCCAGCCGCTTCGACGCGCTCTTTCATGACCGCTTCCCAAATCAAGCTGGCGACCTGCATCAACGCACCGAAGGCGGGGACACCGATGGGGGATTTACCGGGGACGATGACCGTCAGTTCAGCTTTTCGTGCGGGTAGAGCCACGCCGGAGCTTGTCACAGCGATGGTCTGGACACCTTTCTCGCGCGCCATGTGAATGGCGTATCCGGTGTCGATGTTCGGCTCGTTGCCCACGAAGGTGACGAGAACCTCGCCGGGCTGCATTTGTGGAAGCACACTCGCGGTCTCGTTCATGCCGGGATAGAAGACGCTTGCCGGCACGCCGTAGGCTCTGAATTTCTTGGTCATAAAGGCTGCCAAGTCGTAGCCGGTGAACTCGCCGGTGAACCAGATGTGCGGCGCATTCTTCAAAATTTCGACGGTTTTTACGACGTTAGCCAGATCAGTGGTGACGAAATGCTGTATATTTTGCGCGGCGTTTTCCACGAGAGAGTGGAGGAGCGTCTCGATGGATTCTGCCTCGCCCGCTTTGCGGTATGTCTCCGTCACCTGATCGCGTACGTAATGCTTAACTTCGCGGGAAAGCTCGCGATAGCCAGAATAACCGAGTTCTTGCGCAAAGCGCACGACGGTCGCCGGATCTACCCCCACGCGGCGGGAAAGCTCGGTCGCAGTGAGGAAAGCCGCGTCAAGGGTGCTGTTCATGATGAAATCCGCCAATTTTCTGAAACCTGGCGTCAGGTTCTCATAATTTTCTCGTATACGGTCCTGAAACATAGTTTTTCTCCTTTACTTCAAAGTGTTAGTCCTGGTAGGTAGGGCTTGGCTCTCTCAACGTTAATACTGGCTAAGAAAAATTATAGCACATATAAATGCAGAGGTCAAGGGAGAGGGTGCTATTCAACATAAATATACTGTGCTGTTGGTTTGATATATTATAAAATATTGTGAGCTAACCCGTTGCCTTATTATCAACAAGCATTAGAATAGGCTTATCTTATTGGGAAGATGGTAGATCGGAAAAAGGCTCTTGGGGGGATGATGCACCGTTTGTGGATTATGTCTGTTCTGTTGGTGTGCGCTGGATTATGCACGGGATGCGAAAGGACCGATACGTTACTCGCGCAAACTACGCCGACACCGGCCATTTTGTCGCAGTGGGCGATAGCGGCGGAGGCCAGTTCGCAGTTCGGCTTTCCCGATTGGAGCGTAACCCGAGCGACCGGCGCGCCGGAGGTCAATGCCTGTGAAGATGACGCGCGAGCCTGGGCCTCTGCGCGCGGAAACGGCGTGGAATGGCTGCGTTTGACGTACGCGCAGCCGGTCTATGCGACGGAGGTGCGGATCTACCAGACGTTGGGGCGGGGCGCGATCTTCCGCGTCTCGCTTGTTGATGAGAACGGCGTTGCACAACGGATTTGGGAAGGGGAAGACACAGACAAGACTTGTCCAGGCGTGCTGACTGTCGTTGTGCCACAGACCGCGGAGCGTATTGTCGGTGTGCATGTTGACCTTGACGAGTCGCGCACTGGGTTCTGGAACGAAATCGATGCGGTGGAATTGATTGGTGTACGTTAGGGTATGGGGGGCTCTTTGGACAGGATTTACAAGATTAACAGGATGTAAAAGTTTTTTCTATCCTGAAAATCCTGTCGAAAAATGGTAAAGCGCGTAATTACTGTCGGTTAGTTGCCGAAGAGCCGTTTTTTCAGAGCCTCGGGGACACGCCCGCCCTTTTCGAGAATGCGCAGTGCTTCCGTTGGTGAGGGTGGGGAATCAGCGAGGGGGGCTGCAGCAAGCTCAGGTGACGGCATCGCCGCTGCCTGTTGTGTTGGGCTGACCGGCGCGGTGGGAAGTTCTGTCAGCCATAATGCAGCCTCGGCGGCATTTGTAACAACACGGATGCCCTGTGGTGCATTGGTCCCAGGAGATGCAGCTAACAGGAGTGCATTTGCTAGCGCGTTTGTGCCAGCCTCTGTTTTGTCCAGGGCGGCGGGACCGCTATACACACGGCGCATAGCTGCCGCTGCGGCGACTTGCTCCAAGACATCGTCCCAGGCGGGATTGGGAAGTGTGGTGGGTGGCAGGGGACTAAGAACAAGCAGGCGTTCGTCCTGCAGGAGTGTCTGTTCTTGCTCCGGTAGTGTGAGTTGTTCAAGGCCCTGCTTCGCAAAGAGCAGCGCTTCACCTTCGCTGGCAATCATTTCTTCTAGCAGTAAAGCTGCCTGTAGGCTTTCCCGAAACGCAGCGAGCAGCAGGTTTTCCCCCAATAGAATCCCCACGGTCTCTTGCAAGAGTTCATGGGTTTCAGCATCGAGCAGACCGGGCGCCAGGTAGATCATCGGGTGCATCAATAGACTTAGTTCGCCGGTGTAGAACAGCAGCGCTGGGCGCAGTTTGAAGGGCAGTTGCTGCAATCCTAATGGATAGAGGGTCTCGTTCCATCTCAGGGCTGAAACGTCCGGCAACTCGCGTGGGGGATGGAGTTTGGTGGCTTCCTCGGGTGTTAGTCCCAGGGCCTTGGCCTGGGCAGGCAAGGCCTCAAGGACCGCGCGCAACGTTAGCCCTCGTTGATCCCACATCGCAAGCAGCGTTTTGGCGCGCAGCGGCGCGAGTCCGGCATTGAACAAAAACCACATCCAGAGTTGTGTTTCGCTAGCCATTGGGATCTCCAGATTCCTTTTCGAGGAGAATTGTTACCGGGCCATCGTTGACTAGGCTAACGTGCATATGTGCGCGGAAGACACCAGTTGCGATGGGGATGTTTGCCACACGCAGAGCATCCACAAAGACGTCGACGAGTGCCTCAGCGACGTTTGGTGGCGCGGCTTTGACGAACGAAGGCCGGAAGCCGCGGCGAATGTCACCATAGAGTGTGAATTGGGAAACCACGAGCGCGCTACCGCCAATGGCCTGTACGGAGAGATTCATCTTTCCTTCGGCATCGCTGAAAATGCGCAGATTGGCGGTTTTATGCGCCAGCCAGCGTGCTTCCTTCTCGGTGTCGCCTTCACCGGCTGCCAGCAACACCAGCAATCCTGGTCCGATTTCGCCGACGATTTCGCCGTCTACGGCTACGGAGGCGGTGGATACCCGTTGTACAACTGCGCGCATGATCTTTCTCCTTAAGTGTCCGGACGTTGAGGAAATTACCTCAACGGCTCGAAACTTAACTCCACTGATATCTCGTCTTCTTGCTCTTGCGGTTCAAACTCTACCCTAAATGACTCTGCCTGCTCAAAATGATCTATTGGTACGATGATTTCTTCTCCCATTGGTACAAATGTCGGAATATCCGCCCTTTCCCAACGGTTGCGTATTGTCAGCATTGGCGCAAACTCAAAGCCTATCCCGTCTTCATTCATAACTAGAGGAATGTTTCCTTCCGGTGACAACTGCAGGGTTTCGGCAGCATTGCGGGGGGCGCCCTGTATCCGGCACGCCACGATTTGCACGTCCTTGACGAGTGCTATACTGCGGCCTTTCTTTAACTGTCCCAAAACCTGGTCCATGACGCCTTCTTCCATCTCCCCTGCTGTCTCTGTCACCACTCCCGCGACCAATGACTCGAACCCGGCGTCTTGTGTGCTACGCCACGCGTTTTTCACTTGCTCGAAATCAAACTCCGCACTCACGATAACGTGCAGGTTATTTCCCACTCGGATGTTTGCCTCTACACGCCAATCCGGCTCTCCGACCATGGATTCGACATTAGCGCTATGTTGTTCTCCAAATTCGGCCATGCTTGTGTTTAACGCTTCCATCTGTGCTGGCATTCCCTCTAGCAGCCCGGAAAGGGATCCCAAGATATCGCCCATACCCTCTATCTGTCCAGACAAACCTCCCATTGCTTCCTGCGCTTCTTTCATGGCTTCTTCCATCTGTTTTGCCAATTCATCCATATCGGGCATTTCAAATTTGTCGTTCATCGTTCTCCTTTTTTAGTTGTATAGAAGATTACATCGCAACAACAAACGCGATCGCGATGCCCCCATCGTGGCTGAGGCTGATGGCCCACTCCGTCAGTCCTTGCGCCTGGGCGAGTGCACGGGCGCGTCCGTGAAGGATGACGTAGGGCTTGCCGCTGGCCTCGTTCAGTGTTTCAACCTCGCGCCAGCCGACGCCCACGGGGGAGAGAACACGCACCCCCACGCCTAGTGCTTTGGCGACGGCCTCTTTCGCCGCAAAGCGGGCCGCGAGTTCCGGCAGACGCCCACGGCTGTAACGGACTTCCTCCGGTGTGTAGACGCGTGCAAGGAACTTCTCGCCGTAGCGATGCAGCACCCGCTCGATGCGCGGGATGTCGACGAGGTCAACGCCGGTGGTGAGCATATCACTCCGTGGGATCGACGATGGCGAGCGCGTAACGCTCAGGATCGAGCCAACGTTGAGCTACGGCTTGCACCTGCGCCGGAGTGACGGCCATAATCATCTCAGTGTACCGCTGCAGATAATCAAGCCCCAGATTGTGGCGTTCGATGTTGAGCAATGCACGGGCAACGCCTGCGTTGGTCTCCAGGTGCAGGGGCAGGCTACCTGTGAGATAGGATTGCGTGTCGTGGAGTTCTTCTTTGGGGACGCGCATATCGCGGATGCGGCGTAGTTCCTGTACGATAAGGGTCGTTGTCTTATCGACGTTCGCCGGATTGACGCCCGCATTGATGCGCCAGGGACCTGGGCCTGTCCCGCCGTCGAGGTTGCTGTAGACATAGTAGGCCAGGCCGTTGGTCTCGCGGATGATTTTTCCGAGCCGTCCGTACATCCCGAAGACACCGAACAGGGTATTGGCGACGAAGCACGGCACGAAATCCGGGTCTGCGCGTGCCGGTCCAGGCCAGCCGAGGACGAGGTTGCTTTGTGCCTTGTCATCGATGGTGAGACGCTGCTCGCGGCGCTCGCTTAGCGCGGGCGCGGTAAGAATCTCAACGATGGGAGGGCGGTGGCCTTGCCAATCCCTGAAAGCAGCGGCGACGGCTTGTGCTGCTTCTGTCGCCTTGATCGCGCCGACAACGACGATGACCGCTCCTTGTGGAGCAAAATAGGTCTCGTGAAACTGTGCCAGATCATCGCGGCTAATGCGCTCGATGGTTTCGCGATAACCGGTCTGGCTCCAGTGATAGGGATGGTCTTCCGGGTAGGCCAGTGTGCGGAAGGTAAGTGACGCCATGCGGTGTGGATCGCTCTCGCGTTCCTGGATGTCGGTGAGGATTTCGGCGCGAGCTTTTTCCACCTGGCCTTGTTCGAAAGCCGGATTGCGCAGGATATCGCTGAGGATGTCCAGCAGCAACGGCAGATATTCGACCAATCCCTTCGCACCGAAGCCGGTGGTCTGCACGCCGGCATTGACGCCAAAGCTGGCGGCGATGGATTCGACCTCTTCGTAGAGCTGCGCAAAGCTGCGTTTGCGTGTGCCTCGTTCCAGCATATCGGTGGTGAAGCCAGCTAACCCGATCTTGTCCCGTCTGCTTGCAGACGCTCCGCCTACGGGCGCAAGCACATCCGCCGCACCCGCGTATAGGTAACCGCTGACGACGACGGTCGGGCTGGTGAAGTTCTCGCGGGCCAGGACGGTGATGCCGTTGGGCAGCGTCTGGCGAAAGATGTCGCCGGGGCCGGGCAGGGATAATGCAGATTTTCTTCTGTACATGTTATTTTCCCAAGTAAGGCCCTACAGATTTGGTAAACCTGTAGGGTTTGCTATTTCTTTGATAGATACCAGCCGGTAGTCCGATTCTGTGGGCGCAGGTAGGTTTGCGCGACGCGTTGTACATCTTCTGTAGTAACGGCGGCAATGTTGTCTAGGTAGCGCGTAAACCACTCATAATCAGCGAAGATTTCGCTGTAGCCAAGCCAAAATGCCTGGTGCGTAGTGCTTTCGCTGGCGTAAGCGAAGAGCGCGCGGGCCTGGCGCTGTGCCTTTTCTAATTCTTCCTGGGTAATAGGCGATTCTTGCAGATGGGCGATCTCTGCCCACAGTGCTGCTTCGACGTCGTCCACTGCTTTTCCCGGCCAGGCAGTCGCCACCAACTGGTAGAGCCCGGGATCGACGGTCGTCATCAAATTGCCACTGACGTCGATGGCGAATTCCTTCTCGACGAGGGCGCGGTAGAGGCGGCTAGTGTGGTTGGTGACGCCGCCACCAACCAGAAATCCTGACGCACCTGCAAGTACGGCGTTGAGCACTGTCAGTGCGAAGTAGGTTGGCCTGCCAGCCTCGTCCTCGTGGCGGGGGGCGGGAATATGAAAGGCCAGGTTGAGATAATCGGTCTGTCCTGCGCCTTCGACGACGACGCGCCTTTCGCCCCGCTGGGGCGGTTCGATGGCGCTGATTGCTGGGGGCTCTGGCCCGGCTTCAATCCTGCCGAAGTAGCGTTCGGTGATGCGCTCGATTTCTCCGGCGTTGAAGTCACCAGCGATGGCGAGAATCGCGTTGCTGGGTGTGTAGTACGTGTGGTAGTAGTCGCGCAGCATATCGCATGTCATTGTTTGAAGGTCGCAGAGATGGCCTAATGTCTCGTGCCCGTAAGGATGGACGCGATAAGCTGCTGCCGAGACTTCCTCGCTGAGGAGAAATAGCGGCGAATTCTCATTGCCCTGGCGCTCGCTGATGATGACGCTGCGCTCGGACTCGACTTCTTCCGGCTTGAAGATGATATTGCGCATGCGATCTGACTCGATGTCGAGTGCTACGGATATTTTGTGCGCTGGGAGGGTTTCGTAGTACGTGGTGAAGTCATACCACGTCATTCCGTTATACACGCCACCTTCGCGGGCAACAGCTTCATCAGCGGTTCCTTCCGACCAACGTTCCGAGCCTTTAAACAGCATATGCTCGACCCAGTGCGAGATGCCCGTGATGCCCTGGCGCTCGTTGCGCACGCCAGCCCGGTACCAGGCCCACACGCTGACGACCGGTGCGGCGTGGCTTTCGCGGATGAGGACTTGCAAGCCGTTATCCAATGTGGTACGTAGTAAAGCCATTCACCTTACTCCATAATTTCTTCGATGCCCACACCATTGTAGCCGCGCCCGATTGCCATGTACAAGAATCCCATTTCGCGGACGACGTGAGGATCGTAGATATTGCGCCCATCGATCAGGATGGGCTGGTTCATAGTATCCTTGATGCGCTGCAGGTCGAGATTCTTGAACTCGTTCCATTCTGTCACCAGGATAAGTGCGTCGGCGCCTTCAGCCAAGGTGTAGGGGTTCTCTGCCATTTCGACTTCGGGCAGCAACCGTCGTGCATTGTCCATTGACACCGGGTCGTAGGCGCGGACTTTGGCGCGCTCGCGGAGCAAGTCCCAGGCGATATCCACGGAGGGCGCTTCGCGCATATCGTCGGTGTTGGGCTTGAAGGCCAACCCGAGCAGTCCGATGACTTTCCCTTCGAGCGTGCCGCCAAGCAGTTTCTTGACTTTGCGGAGAGGCGCTTTGCGTTGGTCGGTGTTGATATCCATCACGGCATGGATCAGTTGGGGATGCCGACCGGCGAGTTCGGCCATGTAGGCCAGTGCTTTCACGTCCTTGGGGAAACACGAACCGCCCCAGCCGATCCCGGCGTCCAGGAATGCCCCACCGATGCGTTTGTCCATTCCCATACCGGAGGCGACCTCTTTTACGTCAGCGCCGAGTGCCTCGCAGATGTTGGCGATCTCGTTGATGAAGGAAATCTTGGTTGCCAGGAAGGCATTGGAAGCGTACTTGATCATCTCCGCTGTGCGTAAGTCGGTGATCATAATTGTCGTCCGCAGTGGTAGGTGCAGTTGCGCGACCTTTTCGGCGGCTTCCCGGTTGGTCGAACCAAGTATCACGCGATCGGGGTTCAGGAAGTCGGTAATGGCTGAGCCTTCCCGCAGGAACTCGGGACAGGAGACCACGGCAAATTCCGGGGCATCGGGTCTCCGGTTGCGGACGATATCTGCCACCCAGTCGCCTGTGCCCACCGGCACAGTGGATTTGTTGATGATGATGATGGGATGGTCGATAACGTCGGCGATGGATTCCGCTGCCATCCGCACATAACGCAGGTCGGCTTGCCCGTCCACGTCGGATGGCGTTCCTACAGCAATGAAAGCATATTCGCTGTCTTTGAGCGCCTCGGCGTAGGATGTGGTAAAGGTTAGCCGTCCCGCTTTCACGTTGCGTTCGACAACTTCCTCAAGGCCCGGCTCGTAGATGGGCATAATGCCTTTATTGAGGTTTTCGATGCGTGTCTCGTTGATATCCAGGCAGGTCACCCGGTTACCCAGATCGGCAAAGCTGGCTCCGCTTACCAACCCGACGTAGCCTACTCCAATCACGGCGATATTCTTCATCGTTCATCTCCTTGCGGTATGATCCTGTGAAGCGTTTAGAAGTTGGAAAATGATACCACATTTATGATGTTTTCCAAGCTTTGGGTTATTAATGATGGGAGGCTTTTCCCTATACTCGTGACTGTTCAAAGATTGGGGAAACACGTTGTTGAAGTTACCCCCAAAAACTAGACCACATGCTAACTGGAAATGATGTACAATTCTAACCAAGCATGTGGAGGGAAAATGACCAAACG
>JAFGSL010000346.1 GCA_016934645.1 Anaerolineae bacterium | reverse complement strand
GCACAACCTAGCGCAACAGATCGAAAGAAAGCTGAAGCCTTTTACCAGGAAGCGATCGCCGCTTACGAACGTTGGGACGTTGAACTTGCCATCAAAAAGCTCGAAAGTGCTCTAGCGCTCTACCCTAACAATGCCTCTTATCACATGAATCTGGCGCAGATCCTATCGCGTGCCGGTGATTTTGATCGCGCGCTACGTTCTTTGGCGAATTATCTCCGTCTCGCTCCGGATTCCTCGGTTGCTAGCCGTGTCGAGCAACTGTTCGCCAGCGGCATGGATCCCATCGAAGAGCAGCTTACCGAACGTATGACATCGGCGCAAATGCCCATTGATATGATCGGTGCTGCGATTCAGATGTGGATGGAATTCCGCATCGCACTGGGCGAAGAACCGCTGAACATCCCCAAGCCCGAAGCATGGGCGGCGGCATTAGACTACACCGTGCGCAAGGTCAACCTGCGTGATGTACCGCTGGACAGGCTTTCCACGCTCTACGATGTCTCGTCTGAAACTGTCCGCAAACACAACGTTACCCTGGTCAAGATGCTCGATATTATGCCTTGCGACTACCGTTACTTCACCGGTTTACAGAATCCGCTCGACAAACTCGTGGAAGCGGCGGAACTGCTCGAACAACTGGAAGAGCGATTCAACGAGGAGTAATTCTCACTTGTAAGTGACCACCTGTAAGCGATCTGGGCCGGTTTCCAACCGTACCCTTCCAACTATTTCTCGTGATATAATAAACGCGGGGGCCGATAAAGCCCCCGCGATTGCGTTAGAACAATTCAAGCTGACTACCTGATTAACGACTATTTCTGAAGGAATAACAATGCACATTGTCTACCGCGACAAAGAGTGGTTTGTGGATCAAGAGATGACCGTCAACCAAATGCTGAAGCACCTTAAACTTCTCCCCGAAAGCGTGCTGGTCCTCCGCAACGGGCAACTTATCGCCGAGGATCAGAAGCTCCAACCTGGGGACGAGGTCAAAATCGTTTCCGTCATCTCGGGGGGATAAGGATGCGCTGTCGTCGTTGTGATAACCCAGGCGTGATCAACATGCGCCAACACAAGCTCTCCTTGTGCGCTGTCCATTTCCCCGAATGGTTCATTGAGCAGACCCAACGTATCATCCGCAAATACGCGATGTTCAGCCATTCAGAGCGTATCCTCGTCGCCGTTTCTGGTGGGAAGGACAGCCTGGCTTTATGGGATGTGTTGCTTACACTCGGTTATCAAGCCGATGGGCTATACATCGACCTGGGCATTGACGGTGGATTTGGCTACTCGGCTCTTTCTAAAGCTAAAGCCGTGGCCTTTGCAGAACAATATCCCTCGGCGCGTTTGCTTGTCGTGGACATCCGGCAGCTCTACGGTGAGAACATCCCGCAGGTCGCGCATCGCCGTCGCCGCCCGCATCGTCCTTGCTCCATCTGTGGCCTTATCAAGCGCCACGAAATGAATCGCATTGCCCTGGAAGGCGGGTACGATGTCCTGGCGACCGGCCATAACCTCGATGACGAAGCTGCAGCGCTCTTTGGCAACGTCCTGCACTGGCAGGTGGACTATCTCCGCCACCAGTTCCCCGTCCTGCCCGCCGATGGGCAGGGACTGGCACGTAAGGTCAAGCCGTTTTGCCGCTTCTACGAACGCGAGACCGCTGCCTACACCCTCATCCGCGGCATCGACTACATCGAGGACGAGTGCCCTTACGCTGCTGGTGCAACCAGCCTGGCCCACAAAGAGACCCTCACTCGCATGGAACACGACTCGCCGGGCACAAAAATGCACTTCTACACTAATTTTCTCAAAGCCAAAGAGATGGGCTTGTTTGCTGATGCAGAGATTGCACTGGAATTACATCCGTGTTCACAGTGCGGACAACCGACAGTTGCCCCCAACCTGTGCAATTTCTGCCGGTTGTGGGAAGAACAGTAGTCATCAGGAATAGGAGGGAAGGAAGATGAGCATTTTACTATTGCTGTTTCTCGTTGTTGGATTGATTGGATTGGCTATGCTTGTGGCGGGAGTTATTCTAGTGCTGCAAGGCTCTGAACAAGAGACGCGTCGTTTGGTGGGGATTGTCTTGCTGGTTTTGGGTCTGTTAGTGGCGTGTACGCCAGTGGTGATCTTCATACTCATGCGGTTGTTCATGCGCTGACCGAGGTTTGTCTATGATACAAGAACTCTCTCCAAGTCAATTCTGTGATTTAGCTGCCGCCATCGAGGCCGAAGTCGCCCGTGTCATCGTGGGGCAGCGCGAGGTTGTGCGCCATACCCTTATCGCGCTGTTGGCGAATGGGCACCTGCTTCTGGAAGGGCTGCCCGGCCTCGGCAAGACGATGCTCGTTCGCACGCTGGCCTCGGCTTTGCAACTCGATTTCAGCCGTGTGCAGTTCACGCCCGACCTGATGCCCGCCGACATCATCGGTACCGACATCCTCGAAGTGGCCGACACGGGCGAGCGGCGCTTCCGCTTCCACCGCGGGCCAGTCTTCACCAACCTGCTGCTGGCGGACGAAATCAACCGCGCCACGCCCAAGACACAATCCGCCCTGCTGGAAGCGATGCAGGAGCGCCAGGTGAGCATGGGCGGCGCGACGTACACGCTGGCGCAGCCGTTCCTGGTGCTGGCAACGCAGAATCCTATCGAGCTGGAGGGCACGTATCCCTTGCCGGAAGCGCAACTCGACCGCTTCCTGTTCAAGGTCAACTTGGGCTATCCTTCGGCGGACGAACTGGTGGAGATCATGGCGCGCACGACCGGCGTTGACACACCCGACGCCCGTCCCGTCGCCGATGGCGATGCCGTCCTGGCGATGCAGGCGCTTGTCCGTGGCGTCCCTGTGGCGACGCCGGTGAGTGCCTACGCAGCTAAGATCACCGTCGCCACGCATCCCGACAATCCCGACACACCGGAGATCGCACGCCGGGCAGTGCGTTACGGCGCGAGTCCGCGCGGCGCGCAGGCCCTCGTCCTTGCGGCGAAGGTCGCTGCGCTGCTGGCAGGGCGCTACAACGTTGCCCTCGAAGACGTGCGCGCCGTGGCTCCCGCGGCGCTGCGCCATCGCCTGATCCTTACCTACGAGGCCGAAGCCGACGGTATTACGCCGGACGCCGTGATCACGGCCGTCCTGGACACCGTCCCGGAACCGTGACCATGACGCTGGACGCTGACCTCGCCCTGTTCGCACGCCTGCGCTTCGTTACGCGGAGGCGCAAGCGCGGCGGGATGTGGGGCGAGCGGCGTTCTACCCGGCGCGGCGCGGGTTTGGAATTCGCCGACTATCGCGATTACACGCCTGGCGACGATCCGCGCCGGGTGGATTGGAACCTCTACGCGCGGCTCGACCGTCCCTACGTGCGCCTCCACGAAGAAGAGGAAGACCTCGCCGTGATGGTGCTACTCGACGGCAGTGCGTCGATGGCGTGGGGGGAGGGCGAAGCCGCCCGTTGGCCTGCTGTACAGCGACTCGCGGCGGCTTTTGGGACGATCGCGTTGCTTGGGGGGGACGCGCTCTGGGGTGCGACCCTGCGCCCTACATCTGCCAGGACGTTTTGGGGACCGGGCAGGGGTAGGGGACTGCTGCCTGGTTGGCAAGCTTGGTGTACCGCTGCGACGCCTTCCGGCACGATGGCTCTGGCGGACGCATTGCGCGACATCACGTCACGGACGCAACGCCCTGGCTTGGCACTGCTGCTCACCGACGGTTATGATCCCGATGGATTGCGCACGGGCCTGGCTGTGCTTGCTGGTCGAGGTCACGAAGTAGCGCTGCTGCACATACTCACTCCGGATGAACTTGCCCCAACGCTGTGCGGCGACCTACGCCTGGTCGATACCGAAACCGGCGACAAGCGTGAGGTGACGGTCGATGGCGCGGCGTTGGACGCGTACCAACGCCGTCTGGCAGCTTGGCAGACCGAACTGCGCACGCTTGCGGGCAAACACGGCGGACGCTACGCTATGCTGCGCACCGATGTTCCCTTGCGGCGGATGTTGCTGGAAGATCTGCGCCGCGCGCGGATTGTGCAGTGATGTCTAGCTCTACAATCGCCTCCACATTGCGTTGGGCAAGCTCTTTACTTGCCGCGCACATGGATCGTCCGCAAGTTGAGGCGGAATTGTTGCTGACGCATTTCTTGGATCAGCCACGTACTTATCTGTACGCGCATCCCGAAGCGCTGCTCACCTCGGAACAAGCCACGACTTATGCTCAATGGGTGGAGCGCCGGGCTGCCGGTGAGCCGCTGCCCTACATCACCGGGCAGATCGAATTCTTTGGACTGATGTTCGCCGTGACATATAACGTGCTGATTCCACGTCCGGAGACGGAGACGCTTGTGGAGGTCGCGCTGGACTGGTTGAAGGCGCATCCCGCTGCGACCGCCGTGGATGTGGGAACCGGCTCTGGGTGTATTGCCGTGGCGCTGGCAGCCCACGTACCTGCACTGCACCTCTTTGCCACGGATATCTCACGCGCGGCGCTGGACGTCGCGCGAGCTAATGCGGAACGGCACAATGTCGCCGGTCGCATCACGTTCATCGAAGGTGATCTGTTGGCACCGCTGTCCGAACCGGTCGATCTGGTCGTGAGCAATCCACCCTACGTCGCGGAGTGTGAATGGGATGCGTTGCCCCTTTCTGTGCGGCAAGAACCACGTATGGCGTTGCTCTCCGGTGTAGAAGGCCTGGATGCGGTCCGCTGCTTGGTGCAGCAAGCATGTACACGGCTCGCACCCGGTGGGCTGATGGTGGTAGAGATCGGCGAGCGGCAAGGCGAAGCGGCCCGGGCGCTTGCCCAGGCCGCTTTCCCCAAAGCTAATGTCTCTATCCTCCCCGACCTTGTCGAGAAGGATCGCGTCCTCAAAATCGCTAAGTAGTGGTGGTAGTAACGACTTTAGTCGTTTTTTTGTCAGAAAAGCGACTGAAGTCGTAACTACAAACCTATTCCGCCCATTTGACAAAGCCAGGCAGGAACGATGACACCACATCAGGATGGTACGGCAGGACGCGCACGGTGTAACCGTGTAGACCACTCATCGTGCACTGTGTGTTCGTTTCGAATAAATATTCGCCGTCTTTGTCGTGCTTGATCACGTGCATCGGCACGGCGCGCCCTTTGACGATCTCTCCACTGGGATTGACTAGCCCGATGTACAACTCGACCACCACGTCTTCTGGTGCAAGTTCCCCTAGATACACTTCAGCCTGAGCTATGAATTTGTCCCCGACTTTGATCTCTGCGGGCAGTTCGCCATTGACTTTCTTGATGCGGATTTGTGACCAGTTTTCGTAAAGACGGCTTTTCCAGGCCGCCAGTGATTTGGCTCTGGCGAGGTCATCGGCTGTCAAGAGATCGTAGCGCTTGGCAGAAGGCATATAGAACCGATTGGTATATTCCGCCACCATTCGGTTAGTGTTGAAAACATACGACAGTGCACCGATACTGTTTTTCATGTGACCGATCCACCGTCGAGGCAAGTTGTCCCTTCCTCGATCGTAAAACATCGGGATGATGTCGCGTTCCAGGAGATCATAGAGCGTTTCGGCCTCAACTTGATCTTGCTCATCCGTGTTATCATATATTTCACCGCGACCAATTGCCCAACCAACGCTTGGCGTATAGGCTTCGTCCCACCAACCATCCAGAATGCTCAAGTTGAGCACGCCATTTGCTGCGGCTTTCATCCCGCTCGTGCCGCTGGCTTCGCGCGGGCGGCGCGGGGTGTTCAGCCAGACATCCACGCCTTGTACCATATAGCGCGCGATGGTCATGTCGTAATCTTCCAGGAAAACCAGTTTTGGCCGGAAGGCCTCCTGGCGCGCCAGGCCGACAATCTTCTGGATCAGTTCTTTGCCTGGATTATCATGTGGGTGTGCTTTCCCAGCAAAGAGGATTTGCACCGGGCGTTCTGGATCATTGAGTATCCGGGCCAATCGTTCTGGATCGCGCAGCAGTAGCGTCGCACGTTTGTATGTGGCAAACCGCCGACCGAAGCCGATGGTCAGTGCTTCTGGATCTAGCGCTTCGTCCGAGGACTCGATTTCGCTCTGTGGGACTCCACGTTGTTCGAGTTGCTGCCGTAGCCGCTGCCGAGCAAAGGCGACTAAGCGTTCACGCCGTCGTTCGTGGGTGCGCCAGAGTTCTTCCGCCGCGATATGTCCTGCTCGTTGCCAGACGGCTTGATCCGCTGGTTCTTCGCGCCAGCGTGGCCCCAGATAGCGGTCATAGAGCACCTTCATATCCCGCGAGATCCACGAAAGGATGTGGACGCCATTGGTGACGTGCGAAATTGGAATCTCGCTTTGGGGCACCCCCGGCCACAGTCTTTCCCACATCTGCCGGGTTACAACACCGTGTAACCGGCTGACACCGTTGCTGTATGCGGACATCCGCAGGGCCAGGATGGTCATGCAGAAGGGTTCCCCATAGTCATAAGGATTTTGCCGCCCAAGGGCTAGAAAATCATTCCACGACAGCTTGAGGTGGTTGGCGACATAATCCTTGAAGTAATACTCCATCAATTGCGGCGGGAACCGATCGTGTCCAGCAGGCACCGGCGTGTGGGTGGTGAACACCAATCCGGCGGAGGTCGCTTCCCGTGCTTCGTAGAAGTTGACTTTGTATCTATCCATTAAGCAGTGCGTCCACTCCAACGCCAGGAAGGCAGAGTGTCCCTCGTTCATGTGATAGACGGTGGGATCCAGGCCGAGAACTTGCAGCGCGCGATACCCACCGATTCCCAGCAGGATTTCCTGGCGGATGCGCATGTCTTGATCGCCACCGTAGAGCTGATCGGTAATATCGCGGTCTTCAGGACGGGTATTTTCAGGGGTGTTGGTGTCGAGTAGATAGAGTACCGCGCGTCCTACGTCGGCGCGCCAGATGCGCGCAGTGACGACACGTCCGGGGAATTCGACACCGATGGTCAGGGGATTCCCATCCGCATCACGTGCGATTCGCAGCGGGAGATTGTCGAAGTGATTGTCTACGTAGGATTCTTGCTGCCATCCGGCTTGATTGAGATATTGGCGGAAGTAGCCTTGCTGGTAGAGCAGTCCCACGCCCACGAGCGGCAAACCCAGATCGCTGGATGATTTGATGTGGTCACCGGCCAGAATACCAAGCCCTCCGGCGAAGATGGTCAAACATTCCGTAATGCCAAATTCGAACGAGAAGTAGGCAATGAGTGGGTCTTTTGTTTCACCGTACGTGCGAGAGAACCAGGCTGCCTGTTTCTCGCTGAGATGTTCCTCCAAGTACTGCGTGACCCGTTTGAGGTGTGCCATAAAGCCTACGTCCTCCAGCGCTGCTTCGAGACGGGCTTGGTCAATCATACCTAGCATCCGAACGGGATTGTGGTTGGTTTTCTCCCATAGATCGCTGTCCAGACGCAGGAAAAGTTCGATGATGTCGTGTTTCCAGGCCCACCGCAGGTTGTAGGCTAGATCCCATAGGGGTTTTAGGGGTTCAGGTAACGCAGGAATGATGGGAAAAGTGCGCATCGGTTTCGGTTTCATAGACACTATACTCCTTCACTTTGCTACAATATGCAGACGCACGGTGGTGCGTAATGCATAAGCGGGGACACTTATGGAGTACAGACTATCACGTTTCCCGGTGAAGGCAAGTTGGCGTCACCATTGAGGCGACGTTTGCGGAGATGCTGCGTGTGGCGTGCAACGTCTATTTCTCGGCGATCTTTGGGGCAAAAACGCTTCTCATTGCGTGGGCCTTGCCTATTGATTCTATTTGCCTGACAAGGCCATCTGTCGATGCGATGACCGCGCCTGTGAGGAACACAAGCATGGGGACACTTTGCGTGGCATGGCCGATGAGGCTGATACCCCAACCGATCACGATCCAGTGAATGAAGTAAAAAATGGTGATGTGTGTACTCCAATAGGAGCACAAGCGGAAGAATGCGTTGGCCCGGACATGCCCGGTGAGCCAATGACACGCTGATAACCACACCAGTGCGAAGCCGGTGAAGGCAATCACGGCGCCGGGGCCGCTGTGAAAGTAATCGCCGAGGTGAAAGGTGGGCCGCTCCAGGATGAATACACCGCTGGTGAGAAGCAGGATTGCGCCCATGCCTGCTGCACGCCGGAACAGCGTATCCCGATCCGTGCTCGGGGTCAGCCATTCGCCGAACGCCATTCCACTGAGCGGGTAACTGATCCACGGCAGCGCCGGGAACTGCGCGGTGATACCTGTCCCCCATAGCAAAGCAAGACATCCATCGAGCAGGGCATGGCCGCTCATCCGGCCCCACATCAGCGGCGCTCCCAGCCCTGCTGCTGTTGCCAGCAGCAGCCAGGCCCATGGCCGAGGCAGGAAGCGCCGCACGACGCCGATCACCATCAGTGAAAGACCGGCGCAGTGCAGCACATCCACGATCCAGAAGAGATTCTCCGGTGTGTAGGGTATGAGGTCTTCCGGCTTTGCCATGCCGAACTTCAGGCCCAGGAAGGCTGGCAGCGTGCCGCGCAGGAAGTTCAGGACGTATCCCAACACCAGCAGCCTAGCCCCCCGCCATAGATTGTCGCGTAGGGTGGCGTGTTTTGAAAACGCCAGCGACGTTCCCATCAGAAACAGAAAGACGGGTGCTGCCGGCGGCCCGCCCAGAAACCGGACGACCGCGCCGTAGACAGATTGGTTGGCCGCATAGCTTCCGTATCTGATCAGAACGTGCACGGCGACCATGCCGAGCGCCCCCAAGCCTCGCGCCAGATCGAGCGACAGCACCCGCTCCTTGTTTTTCATTGTCTTACAACACGTCCCGCCGGACAAAGTGCCAGCCGCCGATCACGGCTGCGACAAGGCCGCCGATGCTACCAAACAGCAGTTCCTTGACGGGCAGCACACCCTCTGCAAGGATGTTCAGCGCGCTGATATTTTCGCTAAAGCCGTTGGCGACGAGGGCGGGCAGCGTGTACGGGTAGAATCCGGCGTAGTCACTCTGGATGACGATGACGCTGGCGACGGTCAGGGCAATGCCCACGCCGCTGGCGACAGCGAAGTTCGACCAGCGCTGCGCTACCCACGTCTGGATGGCGATGACGAGCCAGCTTCCCAGGAACATGAGCAGCCCGTACAGGGCTATTTCGGCCAGCGGCGGCGCAGCCTCAAAACCCAGACCGGGGAACACCCACCGGAAGTTCAGTCCGGTCAGCAAGATCAGGGCGATCATCAGCGCACAGCTCAGGCCAATGAAAGCCACGCCACAGAGGTATTTGGCCGCGTAGAGCGCTCCGCGTGAAACCGGGAGCGTGAAGAGGTGCTTCCACTGCTGGCTGTGATGTTCCCACTGCGCCACCAACGCGGTTTCCAGCGTCACGAAAAGCGGCAGCATCAACAGTGACCAGATCACCAGCGTCTGTTGTGTGTAGAAAACCCAGGCCGAGCCGAACAGTTTGCTCTGCTCGAGGTGATAGCTGTATTGATCCCACATCATCGCCACCTGCAAG
>JAFGSL010000345.1 GCA_016934645.1 Anaerolineae bacterium | reverse complement strand
GTGATTTTTACGTTCGTAGTAACGACTTTAGTCGTCCAAAGACCGCTAAAGCGGTTACTACGAACAGATTTTCGATCTACTGAGACTGCAAAAATCTCACAAGATGTCCGGTTGACCAGGTCGGTGTTGGACCAGACTTTGTGAAATGTAAGGATGGGCTGAGACTTTTGTAGTCTGGAGCTGGCTTATTGTCCCGTAAGGGTCCACAGAATGATTTCTGGCGCGGCGAGAAAACGCGCGCGCGGTGCCCCCAGGCCCTCCATCCCCAATCCCCGGCTGACGTAGAGTGTAGAGTCTCCCTCACGGTACAGCCCCATCTCGTACTTCTTTCCCCAACGGGAGCTGGTCGCCAGCGCGCCGTAGAAGGGCAGGCGAAGCTGCCCACCATGCGTATGCCCGCATAGGTAGAGCTGAATACCCAACCGAGTAGTTTCGGGCATCAGATCGGGCGTGTGGTAGAGCAGGAGCGTCAGGGCATCGTGCGGTGTGGCTTGCGATAAGCGTTGCAGCACGCTGGCGTCGCGTGTTTCGTCGTAGGTGGTGCGGACACCGAGCAGATGCAGAGTCTGCTCGCCGTGCTGGATGGTGTGTGCTTCGTCATTGAGCCAGCGAATGTCCAACCCGGCGAAAATCTCGGGGACGATACCCACAACATCGACGACCGGACTGCCGGTGACGGCATAGACGCCGAGTGGCGCGTGCAACTGCGCCAACAGCGCTCGCACGCCAGCCTGAGCGTCTGGATCGTAGACGGAGGAGAGGTTGAGGTAATCGCCGGTCAGCAGGATGAGATCGGGGGCAAGCGTGGTGACCTGCGCCATAAGCGCGTCTTCGCGTGGGGATGGCCCCTCGAAGTGCAAGTCGGAGATGTGGAGCACGCGCAAGGGTGGGGTGCTCTCATTCCACTGCGGCGGATGGTACGTCTGCTGCGTGACGTCCAGGCGGAAAGGTTCGATCCAGGTGGCGTAGATTGCGATGGCGCTCAGGAGGGTGTCGAGGATGGCGATGAGCGCGAGGCCGGTGCCATTCGGGATGAGCAGCGCGCCGAGCCAGGAAAGGAACGTGCGCACCAGGGTCAATCCGAGCAGCGACGGGGTGACCGGTCCCCACGAGCGGCGTTTGACCGGCAATAGACCGAGCGTCGCCCAATCGATGGCGATAAAAATCGCACCGATACCGATTGCCGTCAAGCGTAGCCTCTGTTGCCACGGCCAACCGGCAATCGCCGCCAGCGCCGCCCATGCCGGGAGCAGTTTCAGCGGTTCGATCCGGCCTACTGTGCCCGTGATAATCAGCGCAAGGTGGACGAAGGAACTGCGCCCGTCCGCGCGGTCGGGTGGAATAGTGGGGTGTTCGGCGGGTTTCATTGTTCGTCGAAGAATCGCGCGATTTCATCGCGTGCAAATGTGGGCAAAGGGCGTTCTGCGTGTGCACTGCGTAGCACGACGCCCGGCGCTTCGCGTAGTGTGCCGATCACAGTTGCTGGAATGCTCTCGCGTTCGAGCGCCCGGATGACGTCTGGCGCGCTGTCAGCAGTGACGGCAGCCAAGAGCGCGCCGGATGCGATGAGGCCAAGCGGATCCAGGTGCAATGCCTCGCAGAGCGCGCGCGTCTCCGGATAAATCGGCAGCATTTCGCTGTCTATGATCGCGCCCACGCCTGCCGCTTGGGTTATCTCATGGATACCGGTGGCGATGCCGCCTTCGGTGGGGTCGTGCATTGCGTGAACGACGCCATAGGCGGCGCTAGAGGCGGCGCCGGCTGCGGTGACGATTGCGGCGTCCCGCACAACGCTGATGCCCGGTTGGTGTAAGAAGTGTGCGGCGCGTTCCAACAGTGCCGCATCGACCTTCCCGTGTAATTGCGCTGCGGCTTCACGCGCCAGGATGGCAGTCCCCTCCACACAGATGCCTTTGGTGAGGATGAGTGCGTCGCCAGGACGCGCGCCGTCGGAGCGCACTAATTGCTCCGGCGCAACTTCACCGAACATCGCGCCAACGACGATCGGCCGTTCCAGGCCGTAGGTGATTTCGGTATGGCCACCCACGACGATCACGCCGATGGCGTGACTGGCGCTGTGGAGTTGTTCGAAGATGCGCGTTACAAGGGCGTTATCGGTTGTGGTTTCTGGCAACAGGAGTGTAGCGATCATCCAACGCGGCTGCGCCCCCAGGCAAGCTATGTCGTTGGCGTTGACGTTGACCACATACCAACCGATCTCATCGGTAGCAAAGGTGATCGGGTCGGTTTTGGCGACGAGGTAGCGCTCCCCGAAATCGATGACTGCCGCGTCGCGCCCTAGTCCGGGACCGAAAATTACGCGGGGATCGGGTTCGTCGAAGGTACGACTTAACAGGGCGACCAGATCGGCTTGCGGCAGTTTGCCGACGGGATAGAGGATTGTGCGCTTGGCTGTCTCTTCCACAGGTTGTGCGTTCTGTTGCTTATGATGGTTGTTCATTTGTGATGAAAGTTATTCGGCCACCAGGATGGCGATTTCGTCGATCGCTGCGCCGTAGGCGTGCCCGGAGGCATAGATGTCCACCTGGCGGATTGACACCGGGTCGATGCCTTGTGCGTGCAGCAGCGGGAGCAGGTCGGGGGATTCGTAGTTGTGCCAGACGCCGGGTTGGGCGACCTTGATGTGCATTGCCTGCCATTCGCAGCTTTGGCAGAAGGGCTGGTTGCCGTCACCTTCGATGGCGTAGAATCCTTGTAACCATTCGCGCTCCGCGCCGGTTTGGTCGGTGTATTTGATGCGGATCATCATCGGACATTCGGTTCCCAGAGAGCCGCACACGGTGAGGGTTTGCGTTTCCACCCGCAGGCGCGCCCGCACGCGCAGCGATTTGACGCCGCGAATGTCCTGGTTGATTTCTTGGGTGATGCCGGTCTCGGAGAATCCCTGGCCCATGCGGCTGAAAAGGACGATGTGGCGATTGTCGGCCAGGGCTGTTTGCCGTACCGTCCCGCTGCTCTGATCGGCGAAAGCTGTGCGACTGAAAATTTCCCACGTCCCTTCCAGCGGGAGTTCGAAATCACCATTGCGATTGCGGAGGATGTCGCGCTCGCCAGTGTAAATCTCTGTTACTCCCTCGGTCGTCATTTCGGCCCGTTGCAATTCACCCAGGATGAACTTTTCCCCAGTAGTCGGATCGGGAATGTGCGCTTGGCCGCTGCTGACGGCGAATTCGGTTTGATCCTCTTCGACAACGACCGTGTAGATCCCCTTATCCATTTCCGCGATGCCGTGCGGCGTTTGGACACGCAGCACCGTTGCGCGTTCGTTGTCTTCTACGGCGATCTGCGTGTTGGCCCCGCGCTGGATTGTGAGTGTGACCTGGTTAGGCAGGCGACTCGCCGAGAAACGTGGCGTCTGTGTGTTCTCTATGGTGAGGTCAGTTTCGCCGTAAAGTTGTACGGTGACAATTGGGGGCGTAGGGGTTTCAGGATTATAGCTCTCCGGGTGGTAAAAGAGCAACCATGCCTCGGCATTTTCGGAAAGCCGAAACGTTTGTTTGCCGGTGATTTCGGTGTCGGTGCTGAGTAGAGTGGAGGTTGTGCTGCCGGGTTCCTGCTGTGCGATGATGCCAGCGCGCGGCTGGATGACGACTTTTAGGGGCCGTGTCGTGTTCATAATCAACCAACGCACACTCCATGGCGTGCCGATTGCAATGATCAAGCAGAAACAAAAAGCGGTGAGCAGGATGACCCAGGCGACAGTCTCGAATCTCTTAAATTTGTTCATGGACGAGGGTTTTCACCAGCGGATGTGGAAGCCGTGAAGAAGGTTTTTAGGCTGTTGCCAATCGATGTCCAGGCGGTCGACCGACCCGTGACGCGGCCCTTTTTGTACCTGTTGGGCCAGGCGTTCCAGTTTGTTGCGCGATCCTTCGGCCCAAATTTCGACAGTGCCGTCGGCGCAGTTGCGCACCCAACCTGAGATTTCCAGGGGTAGCGCCTGCATTTGGACGAAACTGCGAAAGCCAACGCCCTGCACGTATCCATGGACAATGATGTGTACGGCTGTTATGGAATGACTGACATCCGTCATACGTTCCTCCTACTCCCTCTATTCTATCAAACTCATCCTGTCTGGCAAATGCACAGACTACTGTCCTATTGTCATTCTTTCAAACCAGATTATAATGAAACAGCTTATGGATGCAGCCCGTCAACGCTTGGTCGCTTTCAATGCGCATTTGCTTTCCGCCGGAGACTCGTATCGTAGCGCCGGCATTGCCGTCTATGTGACGAATCTGTTGCGCGGTCTGGCCGCCGTGGAAAGCAACTTGCGGTATCAGGTGCTTCTGGGCGATCAACGTCTGTCGCCCGCCGACTTCGACCTGCCGGTGCGTTTTTCTCGCGTTTCCACCGCCCATCCGGTAAAGCGCATCCTGTGGGAGCAGGGTGTTCTCCCGGTGTTGTTGCGCCGGTTGGGTGCCGAGTTACTCCACGCGCCGGCTTTTGTTGGCCCGCTGTTGTCCTCCTGTCCTCAGGTCATCACCGTCCACGATTTAAGTTTTTTGCGCCACCCGGAGTTCTTTCGCCGAGGTAATCGACTGTATCTGCGGACGTTGACTGGCGTTGCTTGCCGTCGCGCCGCTGCAGTGATCGCGGTTTCGCGTTTCACAGCCACGGAGATACAGCACCTTCTGCGCGTGCCGGCGGCGCGCATCCATACCATCTACCACGGCATCGATCCGCGCTTTCACCCACTGCCACCTGCAGAAGTGGTCGCGTTCCGCCGGGGAATGCAGTTGCCCGACCGGTTTGTGCTCTATCTAGGCACACTGGAGCCGCGCAAGAACCTCAAGCAACTCGTGCGCGCCTTTGCTCTGCTACGTGACCCCGATGTCCATCTCGTGCTGGTTGGCGGACGAGGTTGGCTATACGAGGATATCTTCGCGGAAGTCGAACGTCTGGGCCTTGGTGAACGCGTTCACTTCCCAGGTTTCGTGCCGACTGAGACGCAGGCGCTATGGTATAATGCAGCGGAGGCTTTTGCCTACATTTCGCACTACGAGGGCTTTGGTTTTCCAGTGGCGGAGGCGCTGGCCTGTGGCACCCCAACGTTGACGATGGCAACGACTTCGTTGCCTGAGGCCGGAGGCGATGGTGTTTTGTTGATCGATCCCGGCGATCAGACGCCGAGTGCCGCTGCGCCGGATGCCGGCGCAGCGACTGCAGGAGCGGAAAGTACCGAAGCGGCAATTGCCGACGGATTGCACCGCCTGTTGGTAGATGCGCCGTTGCGTGCGGAACTGCGCCAGCGCGGATTGGCTCACGCGGCGCGTTTCTCGTGGGCAGAGACAGCACGCCAGACCGAGGCGCTGTACCGCCAGGTTTTAGAGGCGAGAAAGGGATAAGCATGAACGGAAAACATCGCAACGTAGCGCCGCTATGGGTTGTGGCGATGGATATCGTCATGATCAATGCGGCAATGGGGCTGGCTTATCTTTTTCGCTACCGGTTGCAGTGGTTTTTGGACGTCGTCTTCGACGCACCGTTTTCTGCCTATGTGCCCTTCTGCGCTTTATTTACGATCACCATTCCCTTGGTGTTGTGGTTTGAGAAAGCTTACGCCCCGTGGCGTGGGCGGATCTGGATGGATCAGCTCTTCCGAATCATAACGGCGGTAGCCACCACGCTCGTCCTGGCCCTGGCTTTGGCGTTTGCATTTCGGCCCCTAGTTTATTCGCGACTGCTGCTTCTGGAAGCTGGCCTCTTTATGGTTGCATTGATCTCCCTTGGCCGGGCCTTGGCGTTGGTAACAGAAGCGCACCGGCGACGCAAGGGCATTGGGGTCCGGCGCATCGTCATCGTTGGTGCCGGTGAAGTGGGCCGCCGGGTGATGCGTACCCTGGTGGCGCGTCCGGATTTGGGCTATCATATTGTTGGCTACGTGGACGACAACCCGGACAAAGGCGAGGGTGGATTGGGCCGCATTAAGGGGCTCGGGGACCTTGATAAACTTCCCAAGATCATTGACGACGAAAATGTGGAAGAGGTCATTATCACTTTGCCCTGGACTTATCAGCGACGTATTCTGAGTATTCTTCGGGAGTGTGAGAGACGGCAGGTTTCCGCACGGTTGGTGCCCGATCTGTTCCAGATGAGCCTCAGTCGTGTCGAAGTGAGTGACCTAGGCGGTGTGCCGCTCATCGAAGTTCAAGAAATCGCTTTTAGCAAGGCGGCATTGATCATCAAACGCGCGATGGACATCGTGGGAGCGAGCCTTGCGCTGCTGTTCGGCTGGCCGCTCTTCGGGCTCATCGCTCTGGCGATCAAACGCGATTCGCCGGGGCCGGCACTGTTTATGCAAGAACGCGTAGGCAAAAACCATAAACATTTTACAATTTACAAATTCCGCTCAATGCGCGTGGGGGCTGAAGAAGAGTTGGAGAGCCTGAAGGAAGTTGTCGAATATAACGACATCACGTTCAAAATGCGCGATGATCCGCGCATGACGCGGATGGGGCGTCTCTTGCGCCGCTTTAGCATGGACGAATTGCCGCAGTTCATCAATGTCCTGAAGGGCGACATGAGCTTGGTCGGTCCGCGCCCACCGATCCCTGCCGAAGTGGAACAATACCAACCCTGGCATCTCAAACGCTTGGCCGTGCCGCCCGGCTTGACCGGCATGTGGCAGGTCAGCGGACGGAGCGAATTGACCTTTGACGAAATGGTGTTGCTCGATTTGTATTATATTGAGCACTGGTCGCCGTGGCTTGATCTCGCCATCATACTGCGCACCATCCCCAAAATATTCATGGGCGACGGTGCGTATTAACGATTTATCCACTTTGTAATGGCTCTTGGAGGTAATAGAGAATGCATTTATGGGAACTCACTGCTGAAGAGCGGCAGGCCTTACTCGATTTTGTCAGTGCGCTGGTACGTACCCCTAGTTTTCCTGGTGACGAGAGTGCAGTAGCCGCGCTGATTATGGCCGAAATGCGCAGTCTTGGTTATGACGATGTGTGGATGGACGGCGCGGGAAACGTTGTGGGCCGTATTGGGCCGCAAGAAGGTCCCGCACTGATGTTCAATAGTCATATGGACACGGTCGAAGTGGCCGATCCTGCGGCATGGCGCGTTGATCCGTTGGGTGCGGAGGTCCACGAGGATCGGCTCTATGGACTAGGCGCGTGTGATATGAAGAGCGGTCTGGCGGCGACCGTACATGCCGCCGCGTTACTGAAAAAACGTGGCGTCTCGCTGGAGGGACCGGTATTCGTAGCGTGCGTCGGCCTGGAAGAGCCCGCCGAAGGTACGTGCACACGGATCTTGTTTGAGGAGGATCATCTTCACCCGGATTGGGTGGTGATCGCCGAGCCATCGAACCTCCAGGTCATACGCGGACAGCGCGGGCACGTGGAGATGACGTTGAGTATTAAAGGCCGCTCGGCACACTCTTCTGCCCCGGAATTAGGACGCAACGCAATCTACACGGCTGCCCATCTGATTTTCAATTTGGAGATCCTCTCCGGGCAGTTGATGGACGATGCCTTCCTCGGGCCGGGCATTCTGGCCGTCACGGAGATTCGTTCACGCGGCGCGAGTCGCAACGCTATTCCCGACCACTGCGAAATGACGTTGGATCGTCGTCTGACCGTTGGTGAGACGGAGGCGATGGCTTTGCTTGAGGTGCAACGCATTATCAACCTCGAAGGCGCTGACGCCGAAGTGAAGGTGATCGAAGAAGATGTGACGACGCATACTGGCAAAACCTATCGCGTGCAGCGGACATCGCTGCCGTGGGCTCTGGAGGAGCGCCATCCCCTGGTAAAGGCCATGCTCAAGGCAGCACAGACGACGGGGTTGCATCCGGGATTGACGCGCTGGCATTTTGCGACGGAAGGCGCGTACACCGCAGCCGTGGCGCAGGTACCCACCGTGGGCTTCGGCCCTGGCAATCCCTCACTCGCCCATACGGTCAACGAGCACATCGAAGTCGAGCAGGTTTACGGCGCGGCGCAAACCTATGCGGCGTTAGCGATGCAATTACTTGGCAAGAAATAGATGGAAATGATGGTTGATTTTGATATTGCACTGGAGATTCAACAGGTAATCGACGCCGGGCAACCGGTGGTAGCCCTGGAATCTGCTTTGATCACGCACGGGTTCGCCTATCCTGCGAACCTCGACATCACCCGGCGGATGGCGGAGGCGGTCCGGGCGGATGGCGCCATTCCTGCTGTCGTCGGGATATGGCGCGGCACGCCGTGCGTGGGATTGAGCGATGCGCAGGTGGCGGCGCTGGCGAAGGATGAGACAGCGGTCAAGGTGAGTGTGCGTGACCTGCCGTTGACTGGCGTTCGTGGCGTTCACGGTGGTGCCACGGTCGCGGCGACGGCGTTGCTGGCACACCGTGCCGGGATTCGCGTTTTCGCGACGGGGGGCATCGGTGGCGTACACCGTGGACATCCCGAGGACGTTTCCGCCGACTTGCCTGTATTGGCCTCTACGCCGTTGATTGTCGTGTGCGCAGGTGCGAAGTCCATCCTCGACCTGCCGCGCACGCTGGAATACCTCGAAACGTGGGGCGTGCCGGTCCTCGGCTGGCAAACCGGCGAATTTCCTGCGTTCTATAGCCGTACTTCTGGCCTGGCGGTGGATCAGCGTGTCGATAGTGCGGCACAGGTGTCGGATGTCTTCCAGGCACAGCGTGCGCTGCGTTTGACGCAAGGGCTGCTGGTCGCAGTGCCCATTCCTACTGCCGACGAAGTTCCCGCTGCCGAGATTGAACCCCTCATCGCTCAGGCTGTCGCTGAGGCCGATGCACAAGGCATCACCGGCAAGGCCATTACCCCCTTTATCCTCGCGCGCATGGTCGCGCTCAGTACGATGCGGACGAAACATGCCAATGAAAGTCTGCTGGTCAACAACGCCCGTGTCGCCGCTCAGATTGCGCGCGATCTTTGATAAAGAGGAACTATGTGCGGAATCTTTGGTATTGTGACTAAGAAAGAACAGAAGCTTGGCCCGATTCTGATTGAAGCAGCACAACGATTGGCGTATCGCGGCTACGATTCGGTAGGCTGTGCCACCTTCCACAATAACGGGATGGTGGATTTACGCAAGGACGTCGGCAAGGTAGGGCCGGTGGCGGAACGGCTCAACTTTGTTGAGATGACCGGCACGCGCGGGATCACGCAACTACGCTGGGCCACCTTCGGCGCGCCGTCGCCGGTGAACGCGCAGCCCCACTTCGACTCCGACGGTGATCTGGTGGGCGCGCATAACGGCAATGTTGTCAATAATGTGGAGCTACGCGCGGCGTTCCTGGCTGAGGGGATGACGGTGCGCTCGACCAACGACGGCGAGTCGTGCGTCCACGCCATGGAGCGTTACGTGGACCGGGGCGAATCGATGCTGGACGCGATCCGCCACGCTTATGACGATCTCGAAGGCGACTACTCATTTGTTATCGGACGTGTTGGTGAGACGCAGCTCTACGCTTTCAAGAAGGGATCGGGACTGGTGGCTGGCCTTGGGGCGGACTTCACCTGCATTTCCTCGGATCTGCCGTCGATTTTACCGCTCACGCGACGTATCCTGCATCTCAACGACGGCGAGATTGTCGTCCTCAGCGCCGACGCCGTGCAGCTTTACCGGGTGGATGATGGCAGCCTCATCGCTCGTGAGGCTGAGGTTGTCACCGAGAGCATGGACGCTGCCGTCAAGGGCGGATATCCTCACTTCATGCTCAAGGAAATCCATGAGCAGTCGCAGGTCGCCGGAGAACTCATTCACCTTCTGAATGCCTCGCGGCATGTCGCGCCATTGGTGGCGCGGATGGCGCAGGCACGGCATCTCTATCTCATCGGTTGTGGAACGAGCTATCACGCCTGCGTGCTTGGTGCGGTGTACTTGGCGCAATTGGCTGGGTGCGCGGCGATCCCGGTGCTAGCCCCGCAGTTTGTCCCACAGTATGCGCTCACAGTTGGACCGGAGGATGTGGGGGTGTTCGTCAGCCAGAGTGGCGAGACCAAGGATGTGCTCAATGCCTTGGAAGCCGCACGCCTGCGCGGTATGGGCGTGTTGGGCTTGGTCAACGTTCTGGGGTCCACGCTGATGAAAGAAAGCGAGCGCTACCTGCCCCTAGCATGTGGTTACGAGATCAGCGTGCCGGCAACCAAGACCTTCGTGAATCAGGTCGTTGCCTTCCTACACCTGGCGCTGCGGATGGGCAATTACAGCACGGCGTTATTGCACGACTTACCGGGCCTCATTGATACGACGGTGGCACAGACGGAAGCCGCCGTAACTGCCATAGAGGCGCGCATAAAAGACGCAAACGACTTGTATTGTCTGGGCTATGGCGCGACGTATCCCATCGCACTCGAAGGCGCGCTCAAGCTCAAAGAAGTAACCTACGCGCACTGCGAAGGGATGCTCTCGACGGAGTTCAAGCACGGGCCACTATCCGCCGTCCAAGAGGGCTATCCGGTGATCTTTGTCTGCGGGCCGGAAGATGTGCCGGTGATGATCAGCGGGATCAACGAGACGACGGTGCGCGGCGGCTACACCGTCGTCGTTGCCGAAGAGGATGCGCGTCTGCGCGCCAACGCGCATGAATTGATTCCACTGCCGGTCTCCGGACCACTACTGTCGCCTTTGCTGGGCGTGCTGCCGTTGCAAATGCTCTCATATCGCGTCAGCGTGGCTCGGGGCTACGATCCGGATTTCCCCAGGAATTTGAGCAAGACATTGACAGTGGACTAACTTAGGGAGAGTTCACACGTGTTGTCTGATTTTCTTTAACAAGTCCTCTGGTTCCACCGGTTTGGAAATGAACTCACGGATGTCCAGGTATTGATCAGTAGGGAACGCAGAAGCGTACTGCGACGTGGTGATGGATGAGATCATCAGGATGGGGATCGCACGCAGTTGGGGGTCGTCAGAGATTTGTTGCGTGGTGTAGTAGCCATCCAGTGGATTCGTCATCATCACGTCCATCAAGACCAAATCTGGCCGGCTCTCTCGCATTTTTGCCAGACCTTCTTCGCCGTTCGCGGCTTCTTCGACGGTGTATCCCGCGCTTTCCAGGACCAGTCGGTACGTCAGGACGATGTCTGGATCGTCATCCACGACAAGGATTTTTTGTTGGGTCATGTGCTTGTTCCTCCGCTATGTGATCGTGTATGATAAAAAGGTTACTAAGGATTCGTAAAAATACAACTTCCCATATTTCATGCTCGCAGCCCCG
>JAFGSL010000344.1 GCA_016934645.1 Anaerolineae bacterium | reverse complement strand
GCTCTGCACCACCGTCACCGTGTAGTCGCGTACCGCGTCACACACCCTCTTTTGAGGACCTGTTAAAGTACATCCCAGGCGCTCCTCAATAAACCGGACCGGACGCGCCTGATAACGCTCAAACTCAATCCCCGGATTCTGGCTCGGCATCTCCTTCAGCTGGGCCAATAACGCCGCTTTCGCCGCCGGCGGCCACTCGCGCCAATTCGTGCTCAATGAGGGCATCTAACCCCTCCACATCCACCTGTAAAGCCTGACCCTTCTGCAACAATACAATCCGCGCTGCTAAATCCTCATCCGCCAGCGCCAGCAGCATCGCGCTGGCCGCCGTCCGATAATCCGCCCGATCACCCTCGCTCAACGCTGTCAGCCGCAACCCGCGCACCGCGTCTACACTGCCCTCAGCGATTGCCTTGCGTCGTTCCCGTAATGCCTGCGTCTCGACTGCCGCAATCTCCGCATCCGCGAATGCCAGCGCCTTCTGTGTGCACAGACTCAACGCCTGCGCGATCTCCGGCTTGTACTGCCATTTCTGATACCACACGCGTTGATTGCAAGCCAGATCATGCTCAAAGACCCTGGCCCACGGCGTATTGGAGGCCGTCGCGCTCGCCAGCATAATCACCGTCGCGCGCTTTTTCGCCGCCTCCGCGCCCCGGATCATCGCCAGCGCTGCCTTTACCTCACTATCAAACCACCCCTCGAACGTCTCAGACATTGCCTAAAATTACCTTCCGCTAACTACGATACCCGGAAACACTCACTGCATCTCTAGCCTGGATTCGACCACTTCCGGGACACAAACCGTACACCCCAACCCACTACAATGCGCGATAACCTGCACGTCGCTATCGATCCACCCGCTGCGCGCCCACACCTCCAGATCGCGCCCATTCCCCACAAACCGGCACCGGGGAAACTGCGCGCAATGCCGCCGCTCCCGCGCCCACGCAATAAGCTCGAAATCCTCATCCCTCGGAGCACGCCAGCCATACCACCGCTGCAAACTGACCCCACGCTCCACGTCATCGACCAAAGCGCAAGCCGTCAACTGGCGGCACACCTCACAATCCGCTGGCGCTTCCCCGCGCAGAATACCCGCTATCTGATAATCGGGGCGTGCGCCCCCCACCGGCGTCACCAGTCCCAAAACGACCGCCAACACCACCCACACCATGCCGCTTCCCAATCGCTTACCCTTCACTTAACACCCTCCGGGCCATCCGGCGCGCCCAAAGTCGCGAGTCTATCGCTACGCGAAGCGCCGGCCCGCTCCCAGCACGCCGGGCACCGCGCCATCGTCGGCTCCACACCCTCCGGCACCTCGATCACCGTCCCGCACCGCCCGCATACCACATACTGCCTCGTCCCCTCTCCTTCTCCTTCTCTCTCCATCTCCCTTTCTTGCCAATCTCCTGGCACAGCCTGCTCATCCCAACCGCCCAGCATCCGCGCCCTGGCGCTGGCGAGACTCCAGCCGCGTGTCCCACTCCCTACCGAAACAACACTGCGAGGACGCCCACCGCGTTTCCCACGCCGGCAGCATGGACACCACCAGCCGCTATATTCCTGTCCGCAAAATTTGCACCGCTTCATACCTGTACGGGCTGTTCTCTCACGTTAGACTGTGCTGGCATCCAACGGGGTTGTACCCCTGTTTCGCGCAACTGCTCGATCAAAATCAGAATACCAAGTCGCAAGTCCAGAATATCGCAATCTCGCTCCCGATAAAGCAACTCGAGCTCTCTGATATTTTTGCGCAGCGACTCGTTATCCTCCTGCAATTGATCGATCAACGACAATGCCCGGTCAAAATCTGAACGCTTGACATCGTTTTTGCTCGCCTTCAATTTCAATATGAAGTCGAGCATTCCCATCAACCCCCCACCCACAACAAACGCGAGAAACTGCTTCACCCAATCATCCATCTAATCACCTACCCGCAACATCCCGAAGACCAACGCCGGATCGATATGCGCGCATAAAATCGGCGCCGGATCGATCCACCGAATGTCCGGCGCGATCCATTCCCGTGTAAACGGATCGAGCGCCGCGTCCATGTGCAGATGATCCCCCTCGTTCGGCCAATCTGCAATGAATCCAATCGTTTGCCCGGCCTCTACAGCATCGCCGGCTCTCACCATCACATCGATGTGCGCGTACCGGAACCACACCGGCACGCCGTCGTGATCATGGAGAATCACACACATCCCCACGCCACTCCAGTTGTCCGTCACGTAATGCACCACCCCCGCCGCACAAGCGAAAACCGGGAACCCGCGTTCGACGTCGCCGTATGGCGGCACATCCAGATTGATGTCATACCCCGTGTGCGGATGAGGCTTCCCATTAAACCGGTTCGGATTCTCCTCCGTCGTCCTCAAATCGTGTGTATACCCACGCACCCCCCACTTGAGCGGTGGATACTGCGCCGTGCCCACCGGCAGCGCCCAATCTAGCGCGTGCTCTGGCGGCGCTTCCGGCTCCTGCGCTTCCGGCACCACAAATCGCGCCAGCGTCACGCCATCGCGCAGCAACTCATAACGCCCCGCGCGCAACTCGACGGTCGGCACATCATCTACATCGTCCACGCCCAAATACGCCTCCCAATCACCCTGGAAGACGTTCAAATCGACCGCGCTGGCAATCCCGACCACGGTCCCGCTATTCGTATATTGCCAAAAGCGCCACTCCCTCCACCCCCGTGGAAGAAACGGCGCTTGTGTTCCGTATGTCGCCACCCAAAGGTCGAGCGGCTCAGCCCAACTAACATCGACGCCCACCGATGCCGGATCCCACCACCAAGCCCCGGTATAGATCATCACCCGGTATCCGGCAGCTTCGAGCATCGCCGACATCACCCGCGCCACTTCGAGCGTGCGCTTGTGCGCGGCTGTGCTCCCCGCATACATCGGGCGCTCGACGTCCAACACCACCGGCAACCGAGGCTTACGCATCGCCGCCAGCAAATCCAAAAACGCCCCGGCCTGCGTCTCCCCGGAAATGTCCTCGTGGACCACGTGATACACCGAGGATTCCAGCCCGATCGCCGCCGCGCCGTTGAGATTGTTCTGCAACAGCGTGTCCACCGTCAACCCCACCTGCGCGCGGATGAACACAAAATCGAGCGCCGCGCCTTCGACGAGCGCCCAATCAATCGCGCCCTGGTGCAAGCTAACGTCAAATCCCGGTTTCCGCATCAGCAAGGGCCTTTTTTGTTTTCTCCGCCAATTCCGCAGGCTTTACCACCGCCCGATACCATCCCTGGGAACCCAGCCAGGTCATCACCACCCCGCCGACAATATACCAATAGGCAGCCGTCGCCTCCCAAAATAGCGGAGGCATATACGTCAACAGCAGACGCGCGCCCACTGCCGCCAACACGGACGACACCAGGATCAACCCGCGCTTCACATCCGCGCTGAGCGTGTTGTACCATGCCGCCCTTGCCAGCAACGAGGAGAACAACGCGCCGAGGATCACCCATCCCGTCGGGCTGGCCAATATCTCCAAAAATGCCGGCAGCGTTGGCACATCCACATCGCCGCCCCCACCACCTGGCAGCACTGGCGTCTCCAATGGGCTTATGCCAGGCATAACTTCGCATCCAACCAATACCAACAGCAACACCACCGCCACAAACAACGCAGCAATCCGTTTCATCTTTTCCCCCCTGTCTACCGTCTACTGACTACCGTCTACTCTCAAACAAACAAAAACGCCCACCTTTCGGTGGGCGTCTTTTACGACTACCTGGTCAATTTGGCGAGCGGCGCAGTGCCGATTGCCCTATTACAGCGCGTAGCGCTTTTCAATCCAACGGACGATCATCAGCAACGCCTGCCGTACCATCAGCAGAAAATCTCGCAGCTTCTCCTCGTCCATACCTACATGATACAATCAAATACGTGCGACGTCAACAGCCGCATGGTCTGATGTTTCTTCACAAGGCACAGTTAATCCACCTTAACTGACGTAAAAAGCCGCGATCCATTGAGGATCGCGGCTCTTTTCTCTGGGTAACACCCTGATAAAACATCCGTTAATATTCGCCGTTCTCGTCTTTGCCATCCTCATCTTCAAGCCACGAATACAAATCCTCCAATTCCTCGATTGTCTGCACATTGAGCAACTCTAAGCCACGCCAGTCGTGTGATATATAATCCTCGACCTGCGCAAGATCTCGAAATAGCTTATAATCATCCTGGCTGTCGTCAAACAAAACTCGCGCAAACGGAATAGTCGCGTACAGGAAGACACTCTTATCTTCGCGCCGCACGCGCCCAATCTGAAAAAGCGCCAATGCACCAGACTCCTCGGCCAATGCGCGCATCTTGGCCTGAAGCGCTTCAGGTTCTCCAATAAGCGTAGACGCGAACCGCACCCCGCGCTTTTTGGCTTCCTGCTCCGCCAACAGCACGGCGCCGCTCCAGCGATGCCCTGTATATAAATTACGATAACCTTGAGGACGAACCAGGGCAATCCCCTGCTGCACGACCAACACATTATCCAAAAACAGCACGACATCGTATAGCTCACCCTCATAGAACTTCGCCGGTTGCCCTTCGCGCTCCAACGCCTGGTTGCATTGCTCTTCGACATACGCAGCGGCGTCTTTCCGC
>JAFGSL010000343.1 GCA_016934645.1 Anaerolineae bacterium | reverse complement strand
TCACGCACTTGCCAGCCTTCGGGGATGATCGCCCGCAGTTCCGGTGTGTCCACCGAAGGGTGGATGATGAGGTAAGTCAAGCCCGGCGGCAACTGCGTGAGGAAATGCTGTGTGCGTGCGACGTGATCCTCGCCGGGCGTGAACGGCACGAAAGTGACGTTGTCCACCATCGGCAGCCCCATCGCCGTCAATGTCTCGATATGGCGCGCCAATCCTGCCGCCGTCTCAGGCGTAAATCCCATGTCCATCGCCAGGATACCGGCCTCGTCCTTGCGCACCAGCATCGGTGGGACGCGATACTGTAACGCCGTCTGCACGTAACTTTCCAAGAATCTGGGATCGAAGACCGTGCCCATGTGTGTGTCGATGTGCGTCACGTCGATGCCTGCCACCACAGCGCGCTCCACCTGCGCTTGAATCTCGCGGCGCACGGCCTCCGGGGTCCCGTGTGCCTGCACCTCCTCCGACGTATATGGCAGATAGCCTTCGTCATCCAGCAACCCCGACGCGGGATCACACGTCGAGAGCGGCCGCCAACGATAGCCGCTATGCCACTCACTGGTAAGTGTGATGTGGACGCCCATATCGACCTTATCGGGGTATGCGCGGCAGAACGCCGCCGTCGCAGGGAACCAGGGGCACGGCACCATCGTCGAAGCGGCGGAAATCAGGCCCACCTCCACCAAATCGGCGTAAGCCGACAGCGATGCCTGGCACATTCCGATGTCGTCGGTGTGGATGATCAGCGCGCGGTCGTCATCCGCGAGACCAAGTTTCTTGAGTAATGGATTCGGTTTCATCGTCATAGTCTCCTCGAAAAGTCTGATAGTCGTTAGTCGTCAGTCGGATAGTCGTTTTGTCTTATTCGTGCAAATTCGTGAATATTAGTGGCTAAACTCCGCTAGAGCGAACCAGTCGCCGGTTTGACCGGGGATGGTCAAACTGGCCACGAGCGTCCCGGCGTCGACCATCACGTGGATTGCCTTTTCGACATCCGTGCGCCGCCACTGGAAGATCTTCGCCACATCGCCGAACTGCGCCGCGCCTACCGAGCGAAAGTACAACTCAACGAGTTTCCGCTGCGCTACGCTGATCTTGATCGCGCCCGCGCGTCCCGGCAGATCGGGGTAATGGCGGTGGACGCAGTCGTAGATGAAGGCATAGTTCCACGTGCCGGCCTGCGCCACGCCCACCGGCAGAATCTTGAAATCGGCTTGCAGCTCATCCAGCGCGCGGTTGAAGCGATAGCCAGACTCCTTGGTGGTCATGAACGTGGCGTTGCGCAGGGCAATCGTGTGCGTCGCTCCCTCGCGCAACAAAGTTTCGTAGATCGTCTTCGCTTCCTGCGTCATGACGCCGCGCCGGTATTGGTCGAGGTAATCCTCTTCGGGCGCACCGTAGTTTTCACTGAGAGCATAGAAGTATGGGGCAACGTCCAATGCGATCATCGTCGCCTTTTTGCGCAGCACTTTGGCGTAGTACCACCACTTCTTGTCGAGCGCGCTATCCTTCCAGCCCCACGTCTTGTGCCCGGGATCGTCGTGCTCGTCGGCGACCGGACGGTCTCCGGCGACGGCGGACCACAGACTTGGCATCTCCACGCCCTTGATCGGCCAGAAGGTGACGAAACCACGTTCTTCGACAAAGGCTCTGGCCTCCTCCACCGATGTCACGCGCAATTCCGGCAACAGATGATACGTCCGCGCGCGATAAGCCTGAATACGCTCTAAAGATAACTCGGTCACAATACACACCCGTTCAAAGCTGGCAGGACGTCGAGCGCCCGCTCGACAGCCTCCGCGACAAAGGCTTCTACGCTGCCAACTTGCTCAATCAACGCCACGGCCGCGTCCCAATAACGGGCGTGCTGCTCGCGGATCCTTTGCAGTTCGACGGCATCCTTCCCGCTGCGCATCAACATCTCGAAAAACGACTCCGGTGAATCCCCTTTCCGCAACGGCAGCCGCACGATGTCCCACATCCGCAGAAAGTCGGCGTGGGTGACGTGGGTGAACACATCGGGCGGCGGCGCTGTGTTCAACGCGGCGGTCACGGCAGCAAAGTCGACGAAAAGCGCGTGACTCAGCACGCTGAACGCCGTCAAGACAACGGCAGGCGGTACGGAATCTTGCAACGAATTCAGCCCCAGAGATCGCTGCAAACGCGCGCTCAACGCCTTCCACGGTTCGTCCGCCGCCAGATGACACAAATAGCCGGCGACAAACGCGCGCTCCCCCGGCGTCAGATCGCCCCAGGAACGCTGTAGCAGGCGCTCGCGCTGCTTGAGGAAATTCGCGCAGCTCTTGGTGAACGCCGCGTCCCCGTCCTCGTCAATGCGGCCCACGAAGTGTGTGGTGCGCCGCGACACGGACGTGAAGCTGTTCACGTCTACGACGAGATTGCCCGTCAAAAACGCCCCATACTCAGAGCCGTCAAATGCTTGCAAATGCGAGAAAACGCGCTCCGCAACGACCAAATGCGTCGTCAAAGGCGGCATCGACTCAACTCCTTATCCTGCATCCTGCACCCTTACGTCGACCATTCCCGCTCCCAGCCCACCGGCCCTTCCACCTGCCCGCCCAGTTCGGCGTAGGCGCTTTCCACGTTCCACGTGTGCGGGGTGGGATCGTCGCAGGGGCAGGGCAAGAGCATATCGCTGCACGCGGCGACGGTCTCCGCCAGCATTTGCCCCGCCGCCACCGCCGCCGCCACCTGTTCGTGCACTTCCGCCAGGTACGCGCGATCCGCCGCAAGCCGCCGCCGAATCTCATCCGCGTCCGTCGTGGGCGTCCCGTGACCGGGGACCAGCACCTGGATGTCCAACGCCGCCAGATGCGCCAGCGTTCGCTCGTAGGCGTTCAGGCTGAGGACGAGAGGGATTTCGATGTCGCTGAGCATGTCGGCAACCCAGAGCGTCGCTTCCTCGGCGTGATAGATGGCGCACTGATCCGGCGCGTGGCCCGGCGCATGGAAAACACGCAGACGGATATCGCCGAGGGTGAACGTCACCGCGGTATCGAAGGTATACGTGGGTTTGGGGAGAAGGAAGGGGCGCGGGCGGCGGATATGGGCTTGCGCTTCCCAGGCGTCAATCTGACGATACAAATCCGCGCCGTGCTCGCGCAGGACACGGAGGTACCCTTCGTGCGCGACGACCGGCACATCGGGGAAGTGCTCCGGTCCCAACACGTGATCCCAGTGGGCGTGGGTAAGAACGATTGCGCGCGGCGTCGCATCCTGATCGGCAACAAAGCGAACAATAGCCTTGATCGTCTCCGGCGCTATGCCTGGATCGATCAGACACGCCTCATCCTTGGACAAAAAAATGCCGCTGTTCGTGGCGAAGAGCGTACTCTGCGTCACCCATAGGTGGGACGTCAGTTGTGTGAAGGTGGCGGACATCCGGGGTCACCGTCGGGAACTAAGTTCCCGCTTTTGCAGCGGTTGTGCTCCACCCAGACGCGCCACAGCTACGCGTATAGCATCAGGATCGGCGTTCCGCAATGCATTGGCAGGCGCGGGGCCGTCACCTAACACGACGGACACAACGCCTTCGCGGCACGGCACTGCCAGATCGACACAATACTCGCTGTCGCCCTCGCGGATGAGGTAATCGACTTCGGGGAAGAAGCCGCTTTCCTTGAG
>JAFGSL010000342.1 GCA_016934645.1 Anaerolineae bacterium | reverse complement strand
GTGAATGCAACTGCTCTTGACAAAGAGCATCGAGCATGGTACACTGAACACGTGTGCAAAACACGCCACAAGTGATCCACCCCACCAGGATCGCTTTTTTCTGGACAGGCAATGCACACGTGTGCATATACCGAAGGAACACTTCTATGCGCGTTTCGATCAAAGATATCGCTAAAGCGGCAGGAGTTTCCCACTCCACCGTTTCCCGCGCCCTGAGTGACAGCCCTCTCGTGAAGGCGGAGACCCAGGCTCGTATCCAACGGTTGGCCCGGGAAATGGGCTATGCCCCCAACGCCATTGCCCGCAGCCTGGTGACACGGCAAACTCGCACTGTGGGCGTCGTCGTGACCACCATCGCCGACCCATTCGTAGCCGAGGTGGTGCAGGGCGTAGAAGATACTGCCCAAGAAAACAACTATTCAATCATCCTGGCCAGTTCCGCCTCTGAACCGGAGCGCGAACTGGCCGCCGTGGAGATGCTGCGCGCCAAGCGGGTTGATGCGCTCATCGTCACTTCCTCGCGCGTCGGCGCGCTTTACCTGGAGCACCTGGAGCGCATCGGCGTGCCCGTAGTGCTCGTCAACAACCACAACAAACAGAGCGGTCGCTACACTTTCTCGGTGGGTGTGGACAATCAGCACGGCGGCTACCTGGCGACGAGTCACCTCATCGAACGGGGTCACCACCGCATAGGCTATATCTCTGGCCCGGTAGAGCGCAGCGATAGCGCAGAGCGTCAGGCTGGATACTGCCAGGCTCTGGACGAGGCAGACATCCCTTTTGACCCGTCCCTGGTCATACCCGGCAATGGTCGTCTTGATGGCGGTGAGCGGGCGTTGAGCGCGCTGGTGGATCTGGTCGAACGGCCTACGGCGGTTTTTTGTTACAACGATATGACTGCCATCGGCATGATCTCTGCAGCTCGAAAGGTGGGGCTTTCGGCGCCGGATGATCTCGCTGTGGTCGGCTTTGACGATATTCCTATGGCAGCTCGCTTTTGTCCCCCTCTGACAACTATCGCTCAACCTCAGCACGATATGGGGCGGCGGGCTATGGATATGGCTCTGGCCCTGATGACGGCCAACGATCCAAACATGTTTTTATCCAACATCATAATTGAGGGGAAGCTGATCGTGCGCGAAACAACGTAAAACCACGATTTGTAGAGGTGACAGAAAAAGACATCGCCGACCTGATCACCGGTGAGCGTGGATGTTAAGAAGTGGAGGTTAAAACAGATATGAAGAAAAAGATCAACTTGGGACTCGTTGGCGCGGGGAGGATCGGGCGGGTGCACGCCGAACATCTGGCCTGGCGCATTCCAGAGGCCAATCTCATCGCCGTGGCTGACATCTTTGAGGGTGCAGCGCAAAAACTGGCCGCCGACTTGCAGATTCCGGCGGCCTTCCGGGACCACCGTCGCATTATGGATGACGACGCCATCGAGGCCGTCGTCATCTGTTCCAGCACCGACACCCACGCGCAGTTTATAGAAGAGGCAGCGCAGGCCGGCAAGCACATCTTTTGCGAAAAACCCATTGACCACGACCTGACCAGGATAGATCGTGCGCTGGCGGTCGTGGAACGAGCCGGGGTCAAATTACAAATAGGTTTCAATCGCCGCTTTGACCCTAGTTTTCAGCGGGTGCGTGAAATCGTGGCAGCGGGCCAAATCGGCGAACCCCATCTCTTGCATATCACCAGCCGCGATCCCGCTCCGCCCCCCATCGAATACGTCAAGGTCTCTGGCGGCATCTTTTTGGATATGACCATCCACGATTTTGACATGGCCCGCTTTTTGATCGGTAGTGAGGTCGAGGAGATTTACGCTGCCGGCGGTGTGAGGGTAGACCCGGCCATCGGTGAAGCGGGCGACATTGATACGGCCATCACCACGTTGCGCTTCGAGAATGGCGTGATCGGCGTCATCGACAACAGCCGCCAGGCGGTCTATGGCTACGATCAGCGGATCGAGGTTTTCGGCAGCGGGGGGTGTGTTACCGCTGACAACAACTATCCCAACACCACCCGTATCAGTGACGCCCAACGTGTCCACCGGGACTTGCCGCTCAACTTTTTCATGGACCGCTATACTGAGTCCTACCTCACTGAGATGAAGGTATTTATCGAATGTGTGCTCCAGGACAAGACGCCGCCGGTGACCGGCATCGACGGGCGCATTCCGGTAGTGATGGGCTACGCTGCCAGGAAATCTTACGCGGAGAACTGTCCGGTCAAGTTGAGCGAGGTCGATTATAAACGTGAAACGTGAACTCATGCCTCACGCTTTATGTGTGGTAAGACAGAGCAATCGTAATCAATACCAGTAAACAGACCAGAACAAAGGAGAAGTGACATGTCTAAGGAATTACCAGATGGGTTACTCGCTACCGATCAACCAGACCTCTTTTTCGAGGACAATACCGTCGGGCGCCTGAAAAAAGAAGTATGGGACGCCAGCGACGCGGAGATCGACGCCATCCTGGCCGAGTACGGCGTCCCCTCGCCGGTGGAATGGGGCAAGCCAGGCGCTTACATCCAGACTACGGTGCGCTGGCAGGTCGAGGAGAACCGCCGCAAGAACGACGTCGTCTTCATCCCCGTTGGCTGCACCGAGCTGCACGGCCGGCACCTGCCCAGCGCGTCTGACACGCTCTACGTCAGCCAGATTCTGGAGGGCGTGCGCCGCTATACCGCCAGGCGCAGCGCTCCGATCAACCTGGCCTTGCCGCCGCTGATGTACGGCGCGCATCCGTACCACCACGTGGGCATGCCGGGCACGGTCATCGTGCGTGAGAACGTGGTGCGCGAGCTGATGATGGACGTGATGCTGGGCCTGTGGAATGACGGCTTCCGCAAGCAGATCATCATCAATAACCATGGGCACCTGTGGGTGCTCGAGTCGGCGATTCAGCAGTTTCAAAAGCGCTACCAGCTCCCCGGCATCTTCCGCGTGATCGACTGGCATCGCGCGGTGCGCGAGTTCTTCCGCACCACCGAAAAGGGCGGCAAATGGGACACCAATTTCGTCCACGCCGACGAGTCCGAGACCTCACTGGGACTGCTGCTGCACCCGGAGATGGTGGATATGGATTATGCCGTAGACACCGAGGGCAAGAGCTATCTGCCAGACGGCCACTTTGACAAGTCGGTGGACCCCTTCAGCCGGCCCAGCCGCTGGTCTGAGGGTGAGGGGCACTTTGCCATCGAGATCGCGGCCACGCCGGAGGGCGTCGTGGGCAAGGCCACCCACGGCTCGGCAGAAAAGGCCAAGCGCCCGGTGGCGGCCATTCTGCGCTACCTGACGCTGCTCAACGACCAAATCCTGGAAGCCTTCCCGGCGGGTACAGTGCCGCCGGTGGAAGAAGTTACCCTGCGCACCGCCGAGGAGATGGAACCCTACCTCCGCGAGCCGTTGAGCAAGGGCTGGAAGCCGGTCTATGGATTGCCGAGAATTGGCCAAGACACAACGTTGTAAGCCAAAGCAAATCACAAAAAAGGAGTGGAACAAAATGAAAGGCAAAATGCAAGGTGTGACCCTGGTTGCGGATTGGGACCCCAAACCCAATTTCAAATTGGGCGCAAAGGACATTGACGGCCGCCAAACATATCTGGGTAGCCTGGTATACAGGAACCCCCGCCTCGAGATCAGGGAATACGATATCCCTACGCCCGGTCCAGATGAGGTGTTGTTGCAAGTCAAAGCCTGCGGCATCTGTGGCTCTGATGTCCACATGGCCCAGGCTGACCATGACGGCTACATTTATTATCCAGGACTTACCGGGTTCCCCTGTATCTTGGGACATGAACTCTCCGGCATCGTCGTGGAAGCGGGCAAGAACGCGTACGACAAGCGCACCAACAAACCTTTCCAGGGTGGCGAGCGGGTCACCACAGAGGAGATGCTATGGTGTGCGCGTTGTAAACCCTGCGCGGACGGTTATCCCAACCACTGCGAGAACCTGAATGAAATTGGCTTTAACGTTAACGGCGCGTTTGCCCAGTACATCGTCCTACCCGCTCGCGTGCTGTGGAGCCTGGAGCCATTGGCCAACTTCTACAAAGGGGATGACCTCTTCCTGGCCGGCAGCCTGGTCGAGCCTACCAGTGTAGCCTACAATGCCGTGATCGAGCGTGGCGGCGGCATCCGGCCAGGCGACCGCGTCGTCATCTTGGGCGGTGGGCCAATCGGGATCGCCGCTTGTGCTGTGCTGAAGAAAGCGGGAGCTTCCAAGGTCATCATCTCTGAGCCGCAAGAAAATCGCGCCAAGTTGGCGTTGGCAATGGGTGCGGACCATGCCGTCAATCCGCTCAAGGAGAATTTCGTAGAGCGCGTTCTGGAGCTGACCGACGGGATGGGGGCTAATCTTTTCATGGAGGCGACCGGGCTGCCCAAGATCGTCTACCCAGATATCGAGCGCATTATCTGGGAAGGCCGCACGTTGAACAGCACCGTCGTCGTGACGGCCCGGGCCGAGGCCAAGATGCCGGTCACAGGGGAGGTGTTGCAAGTGCGCCGCGCGCGCATCATCGGCGCTCAGGGCCACTCTGGGCATGGGACGTTCCCACGAGTCATTGATTGCATGGCCGATGGGATGGACATGACCAAGATGATCACAAGAAAGATCAGCCTGGAAGAGGTGCCCGAAAACATTATCGAGTTGCAGACGAACCGGGAGGAATGTAAGGTTACGTGCCTGGTTCAATAGACCAGATTGGCAAACTCTAGCATAGCATGACTAAAGGGATCTGCATCGTGCTGAGTTCAGACGCCAAGCTGTAGAACTGAGCGAAACCTTTGTTAAATCGGTGCGCCAGATAGTATAGGAATTGGGCATCCACCCCAAAACGAGAAGCCCCCACCGTTCCGGTGGGGGCTTCTCACTTGTTGTACTTTTATTGCCAGACTGTGGCTGCTTGCATGGCGATCAGCTCGGATGTACAATTTGAACTACATCATTTTAGTCGTGAGGTGAGTATGCAGACAAGTCCAGAATCAGATGAAGCCGAACCACAAAACGGTTCGGATGTTGTACGGTATTGGGTGGTCGATGCGTTTACCCGCGTTCCCTTCAAAGGGAATCCGGCGGC
>JAFGSL010000341.1 GCA_016934645.1 Anaerolineae bacterium | reverse complement strand
TAGCCCTCGATGCCCTGGTTCGTGCTGATCTTGATCAGCGGGCAGCGCATCGGCGCGCCGACAATCGTGGCGACGCGCATATCCGTGATGCGCAGGTCCGACGGCCGGGAATGTGTGCTGACGTGATTGAGTGTCTCTTCGTAAGTGGTCATTCATTTTCTCCTGTGAGTGTTTGCTAATGGGTAGACGGTAGACAGAGCGCGAAGATTCGCGCGACAGTAGACGGGGTTTTCTTCCCTGTCTTCCGTCTGCCGTCTACTGTCTACCTCTCCGGGTCATTCTTGTGAACATCGAGCACGGGCGGTTCTGGGGGCAATTGCGGCAGACGGGCTTGGGCGCGCGCGACGCCGGCGAGCATGGCGTCGTGAACGCCGTCGAGGTCAAGCCGCGCAAGCGTGTCTTGCGTGGGCCAGCCGGTGGTCACGTCCCACCCGCGCAGGCGCAGGTATTCGTCCATCACCGGAGCGAACTTCTCCCGTTCCAGAGCCATGCGTGTGCCCAGTTCGGGGTTGATCCAGTTCTCGTCGTACTCAAAGCTTGGTAGAACGCGCTCGTCCATCGCGCGGTCCTTGGCGAAATGCCGCACGCTGATGGCGCGTTCGAGGTTGAGGATACGCTCGGCGGCGCGCTCAAACTCGGCGTTATCCCAATCCACGCCCGTTCCGGCGCGGAAGAGATGCGCGTCCACGTCCGGGCCATCGATAAAACCGCCGTTGACCGAGTCCTGAATCCGGCAAAAACGATCCTCGCTGGTGTGGCTGTAGATCAGCGGGAAGACCTGGTCGTCGGTCGGCAGGCAGTCCTTCATAATCGAGCGCAAGCCGTGGTAGGCGGCGGGGATGGCCTTGCCCTCGTACCCGCTGAGCGGATCGAGGGCAGCAGCACTCCCGTAGACGCGCTCACCGATAGCGCGCATCTGATCCCACGAAATCGCGCCCTCCTCGCCGGGCTTGCGCCACCCGAACGGGCCGTGCATCATCACGTTCTGCACGTAGCCGTGCGTGCTGCTGGCGGGATCCCGTGTATCCATCGCCCAGTGGATCGCACTGACGATCCAGAAAGGATAGACGATGCGGTTCGTAAAAGTGGCGTGCCCATCCCAGTGCCCGGAGTACCCCCAGCCGGTGTAATAGCGGCGCATAATCTCTTCACCCAGACCCAGTTGGAGCGCTGCGCGGTAGCCGCCTTCAGCCAGCGCGTCGCCGATTCCGTCGCGGTAGGCGATGGCATCCAGGAGCGTCACCCAGAAGTCGATGGAATTCCAATCGATGGGCGTTCCGTTAATCTCCGCGATCAGCCCGAGTTTGTGGCTGGTGTGCAGCCAGGGGACGAGGCCTATCAGCACATCCCAATGGTTGAGGCCCAGGCGATTGGCGTGCATGTTCAACTCGAACGCGCCGCGAAAATCGAAGCGCCAGTCGTAAATTCCCGCGTCGCCTCTGCCGCCAAAGGTCCCGCTGACACACCCCATCGCGCCCGACCATTTTTGGTCGAAGTGGCAGCCCTGGATGCCGGTGACTTCGACGCGACAGGGCGTGGGGCAATACATCGTGCATGGGGTCAAACGGACTTTATCTGCGCCTTCGCCCTGGAGACGCTCGGTGATCCGCTGCAAAAAACGCTTTCCGGGCCGCGAACCCTGCACTTCGGCGGCGATGTCACGGAATAACGTGCGCAGACGTTCGGGATCGGCCACGGAGACCTTCCCTGTGCCGATGACCGTGATCGCCTTGAGCTTCTTGCTGCCCATCACCGCGCCGAAACCGCCCTGCCCGGCCACCGAGGAACTGCCCGTGTGGACAGTAGCAATGCGCGACAGGTTCTCACCAGCCACCCCGATGGTGAGCGTTTTGACGCGCTGCCCGTCGAGTGCCTGAATTTCCTTCTGGACCAGCAGCGCATCCATCCCCCACAGTTCGTCCGCGGGCAACAGGCTCACTTCGTCATCGCGGATGAGGACGCGCACCGGCGTATCGCTCGCGCCGCTGATGACCACACCGTCGTAGCCGGCCTTTTTGAGTTCGTGGCCCCAATCCGCGCCGATGCTGGCCCGCGAGAACCAGGTGTAGGGCCAACACTGCGGGCTGAATGCGCACACGTTGGTCCGCCCGGAATACGGCGAAGGCGCGCCGGTAAGCGCGCCGGGCATCACCATCAAAGGATTCCGCGCGTCGAACGCGTCCACGGGGTCGGGATACTCGTCCCACAACACCTTCGCCGCCAATCCTCTGGCCCCTAAAAACTTAGGCACATCCGGCGCTGTTTCCTGCGCCCAGATGCGCCCATCCGACAAATCGATGCGCAACAGCCGGTTGCGCCAACCGTGCAACGGCGCGAACCGTTCCAACGTTATCATTTTAGCCTTCATCAGAAACTTTTTCCTCCCAAAATAGCCTCAACGGACTCAGCGGATGGAACGGAGAAAAGTCCGTTCCATCCGTGTAGTTTACCTGTTTTTGGGATATTGACAATGGGGAACTAACCAAAATTTAACACAATGATATACGACGAGGTCTACATGCCCAGTTGACGTGTCAGATCGCAATAACGTCGGACGCGCGATGCCGGCGTGTCCGGCGTCACCGGACTGCCAAGGCTCATGATAAAGCGGCTACCATTGCGCCGTCCGGCGGCAATCTGCCGGGCGATCTCGGCGCGCAGAGCCTCGTCGCCGGCCTGCTCCAGGATGCCCACGGAATCCAGATTGCCCAGCACCGTCATCCGCCCGTTGACCCGTTCCACGACATCCGCAATGTCGATCACGAAGCCTTTCTTGCTCTCTTCCAATGCCAGAGCGTCCGCGCCGGTGTCGAGCAACAGGTCCCATTTGCCGGTGGGATTGCCACAGAAGTAGTGGATGCTGTGCATCCCCGTCGCCCGGATTTCGTCGGTGATCTGCCGCAGGTAGGGCAGGTTGAACGTCCGGTAGTGCTGCGGGTTGATCATGTCGGTCATGCAGTCTTCCATCCACACGCCCAACGCTCCCAGGCGCGCCGCCGTGCGCACCTGCCGGATACTATATTCCGCGAATCGCTGCACGGCGTAGCGCACCAAATCGGGTTTGTCGACCAGATGAAGCATCATGCCTTCAAAACCCCACATGTAATAACACGTCCACAACGGCCCGGCGATGTAGCCGAGGGGAAACCGCGTTGCGCCCCAATCGGCCAGGATGTGCTGCGCCAAATCGCCGCGCCCGTCGGCCAACCCGTAGTCGCCGGTGTGCGGATCGATGATCCAGGCGTCGACCTCGTCGGGCGTCTGCGGGAGCTGTGACGGGTGCACAGAGGCGACCTCGTGCCCGGTCCAACCGCTGATTTTAGGCGGTGAAAGACGCTGTCGCATGCCGGTAAGCCGGTCGACGCGATAAACCTGGTTCCCCTGCGTCTCGACGCTGATGCGGGTACGCTCTTTATAGGAAGCGCCCTCTGGCAGCAAAAACCAGTCTTGTCCGATAGCTTCTTCCACCTCACGCCGCCACGCCGACTGCGTCTCAATATCGGGCGTGGCGCGCACCCACCACGGCCTGCTGCTCAGTTGCGCCCAGTGGTCGCGGATGAAGATGTCTTCATAGCAAATCACAGCGGGAATCTCAGGCGTTCCCTCCGGTGAAAACGCCGCCAGCATTTTCTCACGTCCATTCATCGCTTTGCTCCCTCAATCAGGCATAGTGGCAAGTGTACCTGTATTTTCGATATGCGCAATGGATGCAAAACCTATCACAGAACACGATGTATGTTATAATGCAAATATACATCACGTCAGGAGGCGAGATATGACGACCATGATTCGCAAACAAGTGTACCTGGAACCCAGGCAAGACGTGGCGGTCAAGCAACTCGCAGCAGAACGCAAGACGACGGAAGCCGAAGTCATCCGCGAAGCCATCGATACGCTGTTGGGTGAGGTGGCGCGCCAACGGCGGGCGCAACAAGCGTGGGAGGAGGCGCTGGCGTTGATGGAAGCGCGCTACGCGCAAGGGCCTGTCTCCGGCGGGCGCACATGGACGCGGGAGGAACTGTATACAGAGCAGGTGGAGCAGTATGGCAAAAGTTCTGATTGACACCAACGTCCTGGTCTACGCCTACGACCGGGCCGATCTCGTGAAACAACGTCGCGCCATCGATCTTTTGGGCCCGATACGCGCCGCGCGTATGGGGATCATTAGCGCCCAGACCCTATCAGAATTTTTCAGCGTCACAACGCGCAAGTTAACGCCATCTTTGACGCTGACAGAGGCCGAAAGACAACTGCACATCTTTGCGGCCCAATGGCCGGTGCTGCCTGTGACGGAGAAAGTGGTATTGGAGGCGGTGCGCGGCGCGCGGGTGTATCAATTGCACTTTTGGGACGCGCAGATATGGGCCGCAGCCCGGCTCAACGGCGTTCCACTCGTTTTCAGCGAAGATTGCAACACCGACGCCATCATCGAAGGCGTGCGCTTCATCAATCCTTTTGCTTCAGATTTTACCCTTGCGAAGGTTGCTAATGAGCGTGGATGATATGGGCATTATTTCAAACCTTCGTAGGGGTTCTCAATAGCACAAAGGCTGGTATAATAGAACTGTAGCACATTGAAAAGCCCATATTTGGCCGGGGGAGCCTGAGACGCAGGCTGAGAGGGTATCCGTCGATACCGACCCTAGAACCTGATCTGGATCATACCAGCGGAGGGAGGCACACCCGATGATAACATCCCTGCACAAGCCTCCTGGCTGGCAGGGATGTTTTTTTGTGACAGTGAACCTTGCGAAGGTTTAGGCGAACCGGAGGTTCGCACACCTTCGCAAGGTTAAAGGAGAATATGCGCATCATCATTTTCGCTAACGGCGTCATCGAGAATCCTGCCGCCGAAGCGGCCCGGTGGGTGCGGTCCGGCGACTGCGTCGTCGCGGCGGATGGCGGCACGGCACACGCGCTGGCTGCCGGATTGATGCCCGCGCACATCATCGGCGATCTGGATTCGCTGTTATCGGGCCAGAGGCCCGATCTACAACAGCAGTTGGAAGCTGCCGGAACGATCCTGCACGCATACCCGCCTGCCAAAGACGAAACCGATCTGGAACTGGCGTTGATGTGGGCGGGGATGCAACTAGACATCGCGCAGATCGTCATTCTGGGCGCGCTCGGTGGACGGCCAGATCAGGTGCTCGCCAACCTGCTGCTGCTCGCGTTGCCGGTGCTGGCAGGGCGCGAGGTCGCCATCGCCGACGGCGCGTGGGCAATCCGCTGCCTGCGCGGCGGCGAAATGGCGACGTTCCACGGACATCCTGGCGACACGCTCTCGCTGCTCCCGCTCGGCGGTGACGCTGCCGGCGTCACTACGCACGGGCTAAGATACCCGCTGCACGACGAGACGCTGTTCTTCGGCCAGGCGCGCGGCGTCAGCAACGAGTTCACAGACGCCACAGCCACCGTCTCCCTAAAAAGCGGATTATTGTGGTGTTTTCATCAAAATATAGGGTGAGTTCGCAACTCACCGCACTATGGAGGTTAGCATGAAATCGCGTATTGTGTTTGTGATCGTTATACTTGCGCTGCTTGCCGGATGTGCGAAGGCGACACCGGAGGCCGCGACAGGCGAGCCACGTGAACTGCGCGTCATGGTCTACGACAGCTTCAGCATCAGCGAAGACGTCATCGCGCGCTTTGAGGCCGCGAACAATGCCACGGTGCAGTTCCTCAAGGCCGGGGACGCCGGCAAGATGCTCAACCAGGCCATCCTCTCCCGCGACACTCCTCAGGCGGACGTGCTCTACGGCGTGGACAACACCTTCCTCAGCCGTGCGCTGAACGCCGATATATTCCAGCCGTACAAGGCTGAGAATCTCTCCGCCATCCCAACAGCGTTACAATTGGATCCTGAGTACCGTGTCGTCCCCACCGACTTTGGTGATGTATGTCTCAACTACGACAGGGCCTACTTCGATGAACACGCACTCTTAGTCCCGCAAAGCCTGGCCGATCTGACGAAGCCCGAATACAAGGGCCTGCTCGTCGTGGAGAACCCCGCGTCTTCATCGCCGGGACTGGCCTTTCTCATCGCCACCATCGGCGCTTTCGGCGAGGAGGGCGACGCTGCGTACAGCTATCTCGACTTCTGGGCCGACTTGCACGAGAACGATGTGCTGGTTGTGGATGGGTGGGACACAGCCTACTACAGCGAGTTCAGTGGCGGCGCGTACAGCGAAGGCATCCGTCCCATCGTCGTGAGCTATGCCACCAGCCCTGCCGCCGAAGTCTACTTCAGCGAGGGGGCGCTGGCCAAACCGCCGACCGGGGCCATCACCGCACCGGAAACCTGCTTCCGCCAGATCGAATTCGCCGGCATCCTCAAAGGGACAGAAAATCGCGACCTCGCCGAAGCCTTCATCGAGTTCCTGCTGAACAATGATTTCCAGGCCGATATCCCGTTGCAGATGTGGGTGTTCCCTGCCAATCCCAACGTCGCCCTACCGCAAGTCTTCGTCGAATTCGCGCTGGAAGCTGCCCAACCGGCAGAAGTCCCCGCCGACGCCATCGAGCAGAACCGCGAGACCTGGATCGAGGCGTGGGCCGATGTGGTGCTCAGGTAGACGGTAAACGGTAGACAGTAGACTGGGGGAGAAAGGGAAAGTGCCTGATAACACCGATCGCCAATTACGAATTACGAATTACGAATTACGAATCACGCGTCACGCATCACGTTTCACGTTTTACGCTTTGCTCGCCCTGCCTCTCCTGTTTCTCATCATCTTCTACTTCTACCCATTGGTTGAAATTTTCCGCGTAAGCTTCACGTGGGCCGGCGGGACGGCCCTCGACGCGCTGCTGGCGCGGCTGTTCGGTTCCGCGACATTGCGTACTTTGGGCTTCACGTTCGGACAAGCTCTGCTTTCCACCGCGCTGACGCTGCTGCTCGGCCTGCCAGGAGCCTACATTGTCGCCCGTTACGACTTCCCCGGAAAGCGCCTGCTCCACGCGCTGACGACCGTGCCCTTCGTGCTGCCTACCGTCGTCGTGGCGACAGCGTTCACAGCCGTGCTCGGGCCACGCTCACCAATCAATGTGGCGCTGATGGATGCACTCAACCTTTCCAGCCCACCACTGGACTTGCGCTACACCCTCGGCGCAATCCTGCTGGCGCACGTCTTCTACAACTACACGCTCGTGCTGCGCATCGTCGGCGGCTTTTGGGCCAACCTCGATCCGCACCTCGAACAGGCCGCGCGCACGCTCAGCGCGTCACCCTGGCGCGCCTTCGTCACCGTGACACTGCCCCTGCTCATGCCCGCGCTCGGAGCCGCCGCGCTGCTCGTCTTCATCTTCTGCTTCACCAGCTTCGGCGTGATCCTCATCCTCGGCGGGCCGCGCTTCGCCACGCTCGAGGTCGCCATCTACCGCCAGGCCATCGACATGGGCAATCTGCCACTCGCTGCCGGGCTGTCGTTCGTCCAGATCCTCTGCACCCTTGGCCTGACCATCGTCTACATTCGGCTACAAGGCCGGCTCGCGCGCCCGTTGGAACTACGCCCACGGTGGGTCACGCAGCGCAAGCCACGCACGGTGGGCGAAATCGCCTTCGTGCTCGCCAACGTCGGCCTCGGTGGGATACTCCTGGGATTGCCGCTCGTGACCCTCGCCGCCCGCTCCTTCGACGCCGGGCTGCGCTACTACACCGCCCTCTTCGAGACCCCGCGCGGGTCCATCTTCTACGTGCCGCCGGTCGCCGCCGTGGGTAATTCGGTCAAATTTGCTTTGGGGACGATGGCCCTGGCTTTGCTACTCGGCACGCTCACAGCGACGGCCCTTTACCGTCGCAAACAAGGATGGATACTAGATGCCCTCTTTATGCTCCCGCTCGGCACCTCGGCGGTCACATTGGGCCTCGGTTACCTGCTGGCGATGGCGCGCCCACCGCTGAACTTGCGCGGCACGCCCGCGCTCATCATCTTCGGGCACACGCTGGTGGCGCTGCCATTCGTCGTCCGCAACGTACTGCCCGCTTTGCAGTCGATCTGCCCATCGCTGCGCGAGGCTGCCGCCACACTCGGCGCACCGCCAACCCGCGTCTTCGTCGAAGTCGATCTGCCCATCGTCTGGCGCGCACTCGCCGTCGGTGCAGTCTTCGCCTTCACCGTCTCGATGGGCGAGTTCGGCGCCACATCGATGATCGCCCGGCCGGAACTGCCCACCATCCCCATCGCCATCTACCGCTTCCTCTCCCAGGCCGGCGCGCTCAACTACGGGCAGGCGCTGGCAATGTCCACCCTTCTCATGGCCGTCTGCGTCATCGGCTTCGTCGCCATCGAAAGCCTCCGTCCACCGGGGAGCGAATTCTGAATTACGAATGAGCGAATCAGCGAATGGAGAATCAAGCATCGAGTATCCAGTATCCAGCTTCAAGCAACCAGCAACGAGGACCTATGGCTTTTCTTGAACTGACCGATATTCACAAAACTTACGAGGACGCGCCGCTGTTGTGCGGCGTGACGTTTGGCGTGGAGCGCGGGGAAATCGCTTGTCTGCTCGGACCCTCGGGGAGCGGTAAAACGACGCTGCTACGTATCATCGCTGGACTGGAAGCGCCGGAACGGGGGCACGTGTCCATCGAAGGCACAGACATCACCGCCCTGCCCGCGCACCGTCGTGGCGTCGTGCTGATGTTCCAGGATTACGCGCTGTTTCCCCATCGCACGGTAGCGGAAAACATCGCCTTCGGCCTGCGAATGCAGCGGAAATCCCGCGTCGCCATCGCCGCACGGGTTGCCGAAATGCTCACCCTGACCAGCCTGGAGGACTTCGCCAATCGCGACGTCAACGTGCTCTCCGGCGGCGAACGCCAGCGGGTGGCCCTGGCACGCAGCCTGGCCCCACAGCCGCGCTTGCTGCTACTCGACGAACCCCTCGGCGCGCTCGACCGCAACCTGCGCGAGAGACTGCTCGAAGAACTCCCCCTCATCTTGCATAACGTCGGCGTCACCGCCATCACCGTGACGCACGATCAGGAGGAGGCGTTCGCCCTTTCGGATCGCGTGGTGCTACTCAACGAAGGTCGCGTCGTGCAGACCGGTCGCCCGGAGACGATCTACGACCGTCCTCACAACGCCTGGGTGGCGCGGTTTCTGGGATTGGAGAACCTCTTCCCGGCACGGATGAGTCATCCACGGCAGGCAGAAGTAGCCTTTGGCGTGCTGGATATGGCGGATGATGCAGCGTCACCACAGCCGGACGCAGAAGGCCAAGTGCTCATCCACCCGTGGGGTATTCATCTCGAGTTGGGCAATGTTAACCCCTTCACCGCGCAGGTGACGCGGCGATCATTCCACGGCAGTTACTTCCGGCTTATGTTAGCCATAGACGGCGGAGTGCTGCACCTGGACGTCAATCCCGGCAAAACACCCCCTGCCCCTGGCGAAACGGTCCACGGCTGGATCGAACCGGCGGCATTGCGCTGGCTACCCACCTGACCCCGTCTACTGACTACCGTTTACCTCCCACTGCTGCGCGTCTCTGTGGAGGCGTTCCAGCGCCTGCCAGTGCTGCTCGATGGCCTCGCGCCCTTCCGGCGTAAGGCGCACCAGCGTGTTGGGCTTTTTGCCGACGAACTGTTTCTCGATCTCCACCAGCCCGGCTTCCTCCAGTTTGGACAAGTGCGTGGAAAGATTGCCCTTCGTCAGCCCTGTCAGGCGTTGCAGAGACACAAAATCAGCGCTGCGGCACGCGGAAAGCGCGGTGAGTAACGCCAGGCGAGCAGGCTCGTGGACAATCTTGTCAAGACCGGCCAAAGCTTCGAATGCGTCGGTCATGATCCCACCTGCGACAAAGCTTTGAGGTTGCGTACCAGCGTGATGTGGTTGAGCACACTGTTGATGCTGATGATAATCACAAGCACAATCGAGTCGACAAAGCCACCCCAAAGGTCACTCCAGTGACC
>JAFGSL010000340.1 GCA_016934645.1 Anaerolineae bacterium | reverse complement strand
TGGCGCAAGCGATGGGCGCTTAATCTAGTCAACTTCCGCTTCGCCAGTTAAACCTACCTAATGTTCTTATTGTGCAATAACTCTACTGATATTATACTTTCATCCTGTGCTATTACAACTTCTGCATTCTCACTCTTAGTTGCGTATCAGAACAAAACACAACGTTGCTGAAGGCTAGCGTTCATCGAAACGGGAAATTATCCAGAGGGACGATATCACTTCAGTAAGATTTTACACCGACAGACACAAGTTGCCCGTTTTTCCAATCAGGATAAACTAGAAGGCAATTGAAGTGCATATACACAAGATAAGCCCACAGTGGTTAAATGAAAGTGACGACAACCAGACTAAAGACTACCGGACTATAGTCAGAGGAGGAAGTATGATTGGCAGAGCCACCACCTGGCAGAAACTTATGGAGCAGCGCCACGGCTCGCTCTTCATCGGACGCGAGCGTGAACAGGAACTGTTCCGCTTGAACTTTTTGTATCAAGTGCCCGCTCATCTGATTTTCGCCCTCCACGGGCCAGATGGCGTCGGCAAAAGCGCGCTGTTGGCGCAATTTCGCGCCATCGCCGAGGAGCACAACGCCGTGACAGTCCAGGTCGACGCAACGCAAGCCACCGCCGTCCGCGAACGGACCATCCTACAGACGATGCTCAGGATGGCGCAGCAGTTCGCGGAAGCTGGGACACCGTTTTCGGCCTTCGAGGAGCGGTACGAGGAATACATGGCCTGCACGCGTATGGTCGCCGAGGATTTCCACACGCCGGGCGGGGTCTTCGATCTGCTGGGCGACGTGGCTGAAGCGCAGGAGATGCAGACTGAAGCGTGGAACAAGTACCTGTTTGAGCGTTTCGGCAACCCGGCCAAAATTGCGCTGGTCAAGACACCGGTTGAAACGCTGACCCAGATCTTCGTCAAAGATATGAACGCCTGGGCGACGGTGCGCGCGATCGTCATGGGCTTCGACGATTGGGAGTATCTCGGCCCGCATCTGCAAGGATGGCTGCAAGGCTTACTCACCCGCTACGAGATGCGCGCCAACATCTGGCTCGTTCTGGCGGGTGTGCGGCCCCTCGACGAGACGTGGACCGCGTTCCGCCCAGTGACGGCGACCTTCACGCTATCCCCGTTCAGCGAGGAAGACACTCGTGCCTATCTCGCGGCCAGCGGCATTGCCGACGCCGATCGCGTGACCGACATCGTGACCTTCTCTGACGGGCTACCGGCATTAGCGCGACTGTTGGCAAGCGCCGAAGGTGGGCGCGCCGGAGATCTGGCCCTCACGCCGGTAGATCGCTATCTCAAATGGCTCGAACCACCACAACGCCGCGATGCAGTCCTTCAATGCGCCGTTGCACGGCGACTGGATGCCGAGATCGTCCAAACGGTGACGGACAGCACCGATCCCGATCTGAGCGCGTGGTTGCTGGCATCGCCACTCATCGTGTCATCTCCAGACTATGCCCGCTATCACCCAGAGTTACGCCGTCGCCTGCTGGCCTTCGCCCAACAACAAGTGCCCGCGCTCGTGCAAGCGGCCCACATCCACCTTCACGACTATTATCACAGTCGCAGCGCCGTAGACAGCAAGGTCGGGAATGATAGCCCTGCCATCACTGGCGGTCTTACACTCTACCGTGATCCACACTGGCGCGCCGATAAACTCGAGGCACTGTATCACGGGTTAATGCTCAGAGATACGGAGACGATCCAGCAAGGCGTAACCACCTTCTTGGCAGCCTTGCACGTCTACTATCCACTAGCCGGTGAAATCGCAACGACATGGCAAGAAGCCGCCCAGGCGCAGTTGACAAGAAATCCCGTGGCTGAGTGGAGCCATCTCCTCGACACGGCATGGCATGCACTCGAACAGCAAGACTGGAAAGTATTTCTCGCATTCTGTGACGCCTGCGCGCAGCGTGAAGATGCTGGTGAGACGATACAGCATGAACTCCAGGCCATCCGCCCAATCGTCCTGACCCGGCTGGGACAATTCACGCCCCAGCCTGAAGAAATAGCGCCCATTCCGGACGTGCCCGATGTGAGCGAAGTGACGGTCATCGAAGAACCCGTAGAAATGCCCGAACCGGGCACGCAAGAAAGTGCTGCGCCAACGGACATAATGGCCGACCCCCTCGCCGATCTTGAAGAGGCGGCAACGCCGGACGTGGAGCCGGCGGCTAAGACCGTTCCGTTGCCACGTATTCCTGTCAAGGAAACATCAACGCCAATCAAGGAAGCCATCACCACGCCAATGGAAGCAGTCACACCCAAGGTCGGTACACCCACCTCAGGCACGCCAAAAGATGAGGTAACCTACTCTGTCGAAACACCGCAAACTGGCGAAGAAGGTCCACCAGAGGAAGCCTCCGTACCAGAAGAATTGACACTGCCTGAAGAACCGGAAGCGCCGAAAGAACCGGCTGCACCAGAAGTGCCAGAGGAACCAGAATCTCCCCAGCCCCCCGCTCTCGGCATTCAGGCTGCCGACTATCACCATCGCGCCGCCATATACCTCAATATGGGGGAATATGACAAGGCTATCCAAGAGTACAACAAGGCGTTGGAGCTCGATTCAACATATGTTCCGGCTTACTACAACCGCGGTCTGGCTCACGCGAAGCAGCAGCACTACGCGGATGCTATCGCCGACTTCAGCGAGGTCATCACCCTCGATCCGCTACACGTAGACCCACACTATGTGGATGCTTACTACAACCGGGGGCTGGTCTACGCGCGCCAGAACGCCTTCGATCAGGCGCTCACCGACTACGATCAGGCACTCGCCCTCCGTCCCGAAGATCCTTTGATCTACAATAGCCGTGGCAATGTCCGCTACAAAGCCAAAGACTACGCGCAGGCCATCGCCGATTACGATCAGGCTATCCAGCACGATCCCGCGTATACCGATGCATACCTCAACCGTGGCCTGACCTACGCGGCCCAAGAGGAGTACCAGCACGCCATCGGTGATTACAACCAGGCTATCGCGCTCGACCCCGAAAGCGCCATCGCTTACAACTATCGTGGGCAGGTATACAGCCGGTTACAGCAGTACGAGCGCGCCCTGGAAGATTACACCCAGGCCGTCACGCTCGATCCTAACTACGCCGTAGCCTACAACAACCGTGGCCTGTGCTACGTGCATTTGGGCAAGCACACGCAGGCCATCGCCGAATACCGGCTGGCTGTCATCGCCGATCCACAGTACGCTACCGCCTACTACAACGCCGCCTGCGCTGCCGGGCTGATGAACAACGCCAGCGTCGCCTGCACCTGGCTGGAAAAGGCCATGCAGCTCAATCCCCGCTACCGCATCCTGGCGCAACGTGACGCGGACTTCGAGTACGTCCGGGGCAACAAGAAATTCCAGGCGTTGGTGGTGGGGTAATTAGTAATCAGGGAGTAGGGAGTAGGGAATAAAAAGTAGGGATCGGTAATTCGCCATTTGCCATTTGCCATTCGCCATTCGCTTATTCGCTGATTCGCTCATTTTTAATTCGATAAGGAGGAGTTATATGCAACCTTTCGCCTATCAAGCACCCACATCTGTCGGGGAAGCAGTAGCGCTGCTAGACCTGACGCGGGGAGCGCGGCCTTTCGCCGGAGGGACCGACCTCCTGGTGCAGATGCGCCGTGGCCTGTTCGCGCCGGAGATGCTCGTGGACGTCAAACGCATTCCCGAATTGACCCGCATCGCCTTCGATCCCGTCGAGGGGCTGACCATCGGCGCGGCAGTCCCCTGCGCGTGGCTGTGCGATCACCCCGCCATACGGCAGCACTATCCTGGCCTGATTGACGCAGCCGCCATCATTGGCGGAGCCGCCATCCAGCGCCGTGCCACGCTCGGTGGCAACCTCTGCAACGCTGCGCCGAGTGGTGATTCCATCCCAGCGATGATCGTTCTCAACGCAACGGCGACGCTTGCCGGGCTGGATGGAACCCGGACTGTGCCCGTAGTCGACTTCTGCACGGCACCGGGTAAGACCGTTCTCACGTCTGGGGAACTGTTGATCTCCATCCATTTCCCCGCCCCCGCGCCAAACACCGGCGCGCGCTACCTGCGATTCACCCCGCGCGGTGAAATGGACATCGCCGTGGCCGGCGCGGGCGCTTGGTTCGCGTTGAGCGACGATACCACGACCATCACGAATGCGCGCATCGCTCTCTCCGCGGTTGCGCCGAGACCGCTGTTTGTAGAAGCCGCAGGTGCGGCGCTCGTCGGCAAGGCTCCCACCGAAGAAACCTTCGCTGAAGCAGCAGCCATCGCCCAAAAAACCACACGGCCCATCAGCGACGTGCGGGGCACAGCGGCGCAGCGCCGTCACCTGGTCGGCGTCCTCACCCGGCGCGCACTACAAGGGGCGTTACAACGCGCGAAAGGAGAAACCTGCGATGACTAACAAAACACTCGTTTCCGCGACCGTCAACGGCGAACCCGTCGAGTTTCTCTGCGAACCACAGCAAAGCCTGCTGGAATGTCTGCGCGACATCCTGGGACTAACCGGCACGAAGGAAGGCTGTAACGACGGCAACTGCGGCGCGTGTAGCGTGCTGCTGGATGGACAACTGGTCAATTCCTGCCTCGTTCTCGGTGTTGAAATTGAAGGGCGCACCGTCACCACCGTCGAAGGGCTGGCCGATTGGCATGGCCTGCACCCCATCCAGCAGGCCTTTCTCGATGCCGATGGCTTCCAGTGTGGCTTCTGCACGCCGGGCATCCTCATCGCCACCAAGGCTTTGCTCGACCGCGAACCGAATCCCACCGAGGAGCAAATCCGCACGTGGCTATCGGGCAATCTCTGCCGTTGCACCGGCTACGATAAAATCGTCCGTGCGGTGCAAGCAGCGGCCTGCCAACTGAACCGCGAATGTGAGGTGGACGCATGAACGCGCAAGACAAAGCTCAATTCAACGTCGTCGGTGAACGCCTGCTACGCTATGATGGGGCAGACAAGATGACCGGCAAAGCCATCTTCGGGCCAGACGTCGCCCTGCAGGGGATGCTCTATGGCGTTATCCTGCGCAGCCCGCACGCTCACGCGCGCATCCTCTCCATCGACACAAGCCGCGCCGAGGCGCTACCGGGCGTCTATGGCGTGGTCACGGCGGCGGACCTTCCGGGTGAGGCAAATGACACATGGCACAAGTACGCGCGCGACAATACCTTCGCCAGTGACAAGGTTCTCTACGTTGGACACGCCGTCGCTGCCGTCGCCGCGCGCACGCTGGCCCTAGCCGAAAAAGCCGCCCGGCTCATCGAGGTCGAGTATGACGTGCTGCCCGCCGTGACGGATGTGCTGGAGGCGATGCAAGACGACGCCCCCATCCTCCACAACGATATGCGCATGCACTCGTTGGCCGGACGTGGCGAGAAGCCAAGCAACGTCGCCAGCCATTTCCAGCAACTCAAGGGTGATCCCGCGCAGGGCTTCGCCGAGGCCGACATCATCGTCGAGCGTGAATTCCATACCGCAACCGTCCATCAGGGTTACATCGAGAGCCACGCGGCGGTTGCCACCTGGAGCGAAGATGGTGTTCTCACTATCCACACAACCACGCAAGGGTCGTTTGCCGTTCGGGATCACGTCGTTTGGCTGCTGAGTCTACCAATGTCCAAAGTACGCATCGTGCCCACCGAGGTCGGCGGCGCGTTCGGCGGAAAAAACACCAGTTACGTGGATGTCGCCGCGGCGCTGTTGGCCCGCAAGGCACGGCGTCCGGTCAAGATCACGATGCCCCGCCCGGACGTCTTTCTGGCGACCGGGCCGAGTTCCGGGGCCGTCTTCCGTGTGAAAATGGGCGCCAAACGGGATGGACATATCACAGCGGTGCAGGCCGAACTATTCTACGAAGCGGGCGCGTATCCCGGCTCGCCGGTCGGCTCCGGCGCGACCGTAATGTTCGGACCTTACGTCATCCCCAACGGGCAGGTTGATGGCTACGACGTGGTGACGAACGGCCCGCGCGTTTCTTCGTATCGCGCGCCGGGCGGCACGCCGGCCAACTTCGCCGTGGAAACACTGGTCGATGAGATGGCCGAGAAGCTGGGCATGGATCCCATCGAATTCCGCCTGCTCAACCACGCTCACGAGGGTGACGAACGCGTCGATGGCGGGACACACGGCCATATCGGCGGCATCGAAGTGCTCAAGGCAGCGCAGGCCTCTGAACATTACAACGCACCATTGGAAGGTGATCCGCATAGCGGGTTGCGCCGCGGGCGCGGCGTGGCGCACGCCTACTGGGGCAACTGGGGCGGACGTTCGAGCTGCACCCTCAGCGTCAACGGGGATGGCACGGTGAACCTCGTCACCAGCTCCGTGGACTTGAGCGGCACGCGCACCACCATCGCCATGCAGGCTGCCGAAGCTCTGGAACT
>JAFGSL010000339.1 GCA_016934645.1 Anaerolineae bacterium | reverse complement strand
GCGCAAGCGATGGGCGCTTAATCTAGTCAACTTCCGCTTCGCCAGTTAAACCTACCTAATGTTCTTATTGTGCAATAACTCTAATGTATACAGGGGGATTATGGTTAACCTCGCAGTTTTGATTTCCGGTAACGGCTCTAATTTACAGGCGATCCTGGATGCGGTCGATAGCGGCGACTTGCCCGGCGCCGAGGTTGTGCTAGTCGTCTCGAACCGCAAAGACGCCTACGGGATGCAGCGTGCGTTCAAGCACGGCGTTCCGGTGGTTTACTTTCCCAAGCTGCCGTACACCAACGCAGGCCGTCCCCGCGCGGATTACGACGCCGACCTGGCCCGCATCGTGCAGGGCTTCGACGTGGGGTGGGTGGTGCAGGCTGGATGGATGCACATTTTCACGGGCGCGTTTATTGGCGCGTTCCCCAACCGTATCGTGAATCTACATCCCGCTTTGCCGGGGACGTTCCCCGGCGCGCACGGGATCGCGGAGGCTTTCGCCGCCTACCAACGCGGGGAGATCGAGCACACCGGGGTGATGGTACACCTCGTCCCCGATGAAGCCGTGGACGCCGGGCCGGTCGTCGCGCAGGAAGTGGTTCCCATTCTGCCGGACGATACACTGGAAGACCTGGAAGCGCGCATCCACGCGGTTGAGCACCGATTGTTCGTGTCTGCTTTGCGCCAGTTGTTGGAGTTGTGATCTTGACCGTCACAGAACTCCTAGCCCCCGCCCAAAACCTGGAATGTGGCGTCGCCGCGATTGACGCCGGCGCCGACGCCGTCTACCTCGGCGCGGCGCGGTTTGGCGCGCGGGCGAAGGCGGGCAACAGCCTGGCGGACATCGAGGCGCTGGCGCGATACGCGCACACGTACTGGGCCAGGGTCTACGTGACGCTGAACACGCTGCTCTACGACGACGAACTTGCCGACGCGGTGCGGCTGGCGCACCAGCTCTACGACATCGGCGTGGACGCGTTGATCATCCAGGACGTGGGCCTGCTGGAATGTGACCTGCCGCCTATCCCGTTGATCGCCAGCACGCAGATGCACAACCACACGCCCGAACGGGTGGCGTTCCTCGAAGCGGTCGGCTTCCGCCGCGTGATTCTGGCGCGCGAGTTGAGTCTGGCGCAGATCAAGGCCATTCGCCAGGCGACGATGATTGAGTTGGAGTCGTTTGTCCACGGCGCGCTGTGCGTCAGTTACAGCGGGCAGTGTTTGATGAGCTACGCCATCGGCGGGCGCAGTGGCAATCGCGGGGAGTGCGCGCAACCCTGCCGCCGGGTGTACAGCCTCGTGGATGGCAACGGCGCGGTCATCGTCAAGGACCGGCATCTGCTCTCACTGCGTGACCTGAATTTGTCCGCGCATCTGGATGAATTACTCGACGCGGGTGTAACCTCGTTCAAGATTGAGGGCCGGCTGAAGGATAAAACCTACGTGATGAACGTCGTCAGCGCCTACCGGCGCGCGCTGGATCAGGCGTCGGTGGCCCGCTGTCTCACGAGAAGTTCGTCGGGGCGCAGCACCGTGGACTTCACGCCGGATCTGGACAAGACGTTCAACCGGGGCTACACGACTTACTTCCTCCACGGGCGCGGGGAACCGTCTGGCTCGATCGATACGCCTAAGATGGTCGGCGAGTTGGTGGGAGACGTCGTAGCCGTAGACCGGCGCTCTTTCCGGCTCGCGTCAGGCACGGTCGTTGAACTGCACAATGGTGACGGCCTATGTTTCTTCGACGCAGGGGGCGTCCTGCAGGGGACAGTGGTCAATGCTGTCAATGGATTGACGATTACGCCCAACAGCCTGGAGCATATTCGCAAGGGGACGCAGATTTACCGCAATCACGATCACGTGTATCTACGGCAATTGGAAAAAGCGCAATCCATTCGTACGATTGCGGTGAAGTTCGGGTTTGAGGAGACGCCAGATGGCTTCATCTTGACTGCTATCGACGAAGACGGTAATCGCGCCTCTGCAACGCTGCCTGCAGAGAAAGTCTACGCTAAAAAGCCAGAGTTGGCGCTGGCAAACGTCGAAAAACAGTTACGCAAAACTGGCGGCACGGCTTTTGAGTGCGCGGACGTGACCATCAACTGGTCCACGGCTTACTTCCTGACGGTCGCCACACTGAACGAACTGCGCCGTACTGCGTTGGAAAATCTGACCGCTGCGCGCGCGCAAAACCGACCGCGGCTTGAGGGCGGAATCCAGAAAAACAGTGTTCCGTACCCTGAGAAGCGGTTGACATACTTGGGCAACGTCCTCAACCGGCAGGCCGAGGCATTCTACCGCCGCCACGGCGTCACGGACATCGAACCGGCTGCCGAGTCCGGCCTGGATATGCGCGGGCGGCGCGTGATGCGCACGCGTTACTGTCTCCTGTACCAGCTAGGCTATTGCCGTCGTGATAAGAGCGTTCAGCATTTGGCCGAACCCCTGTCTTTGGTTGATGAGGACGGGCATCAGTATCCTTTGCGCTTCGATTGCGCGATGTGCGAAATGGAAGTATTCTATTGATGCGTGATTTGTAGTTCGCAATTCCTAATTCGTAATTCGTGAGGAGGAGTTATGGTCAACATCGTTCAGAAAGTAGATAATTTGGTCGACATACGGCATGTGTTACTCAGCGTGTCCGACAAAACGGGTTTGGAGGTACTCATTCCTGGATTGGTGGCAGTGAATCCGGACATCCGCTTTTACTCCACAGGCGGAACGTATGCCCGTGTCTCGGAGATTCTGGGCGCGATGGGCACGGCCCGACATTTGATGCAGGTGTCGGACTACACCGGGCAACCGGAGACGCAAGGTGGGTTGGTGAAGACGCTGGATTTCAAGATCTATCTGGGACTGTTGACCGAGACCTACAACGAAGCGCACCGGGCCGATCTGGTGCGCACGACGGCGATCCCCATCGATATGGTGGTGGTGAACCTGTATCCCTTCGAGGCGACGGTAGCTCGCGAGGAAGTGACCGTCGAAGAAGCCCGCGCCAACATCGATATCGGTGGACCGTGTATGCTGCGTGCAGCGGCGAAGAACTATCTGCGTGTTACACCGATCGTTGATCCGGCGGACTATGCTCCACTGCTCAGCAAGCTCCGCGCCAATCGCGGTGCGCTGGATTTGCAGATGCGCTTCGAGTACGCCCGCAAAGCCTTTGCTCACACCGCCGCCTACGACGCGGCCATCAGCGCCTATTTGAGCCAGCACAACCCGGCGGACGTGCCGAGCACGTATGAAATGGGTAACGGGTAAAGAGTAATGAGTAATGAGTCTTGTTACTCATTACCTATTACTCATTTCCCATAACTGATTTAGGAGAGGGATTATGACACAGGACTTAAAAAAAGCCTATCGCACGATTATGGACGATCATTTCCCGGAGCGGATGGAAATCAGCTTCGTGTTCGATGACCGGCGCTCGACGTTGATCTACGAAAAGGTAGCCTGGGAGATTGACGGCGTGCGCAAGGGGCTGCGCTACGGGGAGAATCCCGGTCAGGAAGCCGCGTTCTACAAGCTCGTCAATGGCAACCTGACCGTGGGCGAGGTGACGACGATTGCGCCGGGCCGTTATCTCGTCTCCGATGCAGAACTGCTGCAATTCGGTAAACACCCCGGCAAGATCAACCTCACCGATGCCGACAACGCGCTCAACATCCTGCGCTACCTGATGGACAGACCCACCGTCGCGGTGATGAAGCACAACAATCCATCGGGGGTCGCGACAGCGGATACGATTGCCGAGGCGTACATCAAGGCTGATTTGGCCGATCACATTGCCGCATTCGGTGGCTGCATCGCGCTCAACCGCCCGGTGGACTTGGCGACTGCCGAAGCGATTGCGGAGCGCTATGCCGAAGTCGTCATCGCGCCGGAATACGAGGAAGGCGTGGTGGCGGTGCTTGCCGCGCGCAAGAACCTGCGCATCATGCGGATCGGCGCTATCGAACGGCTGGCAACCTTTGCCCAAGAACGTTTCGTGGACTTCAAGAGCCTCATCGATGGCGGGGTCATCGCGCAGCTCTCATTCATCCCCCAGACGCAGACCGCCGCCGACTTCCTACCGGCGACGATCACGCGCAAGGGCGAGACGTACGCCGTCAAGCGCACGCCTACCGCGCAGGAAATCGAGGATATGCTCTTCGGTTGGAAGGTCGAGGCTGGTGTCACTTCCAACTCGGTGCTGTATGCAAAGGACGGCGTCACCGTGGGGATTGGCGCGGGCGAGCAAGATCGCGTCGGCGTCGCGGTGATTGCCAAGGAGAAGGCGTACCGCAACATGGCCGAGAGCCTGGCCTACACGCGTTATAAGAACGCCTACCGTTTCCTGGATGCTGACAAGCAGGCCGAGATCGATGCCGAGGTCGCTGCGGCGAACGGCGGGCTCAAGGACGCGGCGATGATCTCCGATGCCTTCTTCCCCTTCCGCGATGGTGTAGATGTGGGCTTGCGCGAAGGCGTCACCGCGGTTATCCAGCCGGGCGGCTCTCTCAACGATAACGAGGTCATCGAAGCCGTCAACGAGGCTGGCGCGACGATGGTCTTCACTGGGCAGCGGAGTTTCAAGCACTGACGAGTTACGAATCACGAATCACGGAGGTTCCCTATGCGTTTCGGTATCATGGCGATGCAAATGAAGGAATTGATCCCTGCCGGTCTGAGTCCGCAGGAGATGATGGGCTATATCACGAGTTTCGAGAACGCCACATTGGTGTGCAAATTGCACGCCCACGGCTTCAGCCTGATCGAGTTGGGCGGCGATCTGTCGATGTTTATGCCGCAGACGTTTGCCCCACCCGCCATCGAGCGGTTGGCAGCGCTGAAGGCCGAGTTGGGACTGGCGTATACCGTCCATCTGCCACTGTGGTCCGTGGAACCGTCGACGCCGCTGACACCGGTGCGCCACGGCTCGGCCCGCGCGCTTATCGACGTCGTCCAGGCGACAGTATCGCTGGAACCGGAAGCCTACGTGCTGCACGCCACCGGTGCGCTTGCGGCGGAGTTCTACCGGATGAAATTGCCGGAATTGGGCAGGGCGATGCTGATGCGGCAGTTCCAGGGTGGGGCAATGGAGAGCATCCACGCCATCCTGAGCGAGACCGGCATTCCCAGTCGTCAACTGGCGATTGAAACCATCGAATTCCCGCTCGATCTCACGCTGGAAATGGCCGAGAAATTCGATTTGTCGATCTGCCTGGATGTGGGGCACGTGCTCTCGGGTTTCTCCGGTGACGTGGAATTCTTCGATGCCCTGGAACTGATCCTTCCGCGCATGGCCGAAATTCACCTGCACGATTCGCCCGTTCCGGCGTCGCAACAGGAGATCGTCTACGGCAAGGATCACAGCGTTCTGGGCACTGGCGACCTGGATATTTCGCGTTTCCTCGACCGATTGACGGAAGCGCAGTTCAATGGCCCGATTATCTTCGAGTTGGAAATCGAAGAAGCGCTCGCGTCTTTGGACGTCATCCGCGCTATCCGCCCGGAGGTCTGGAAGGGGGGGGGTAGCAGAGCAGGCGCAACTACGCCAGCGCGATCCTCAACAAGCTGAACGTCACCGATTGTACCCAGGCCGCGGTGTTGGCGTTGCGGCATGGGTTGGAGTGATGAGATAGTATTTTGAGAAAGCGCCGGAGGATAAAGTCTCCGGCGTTTTTTGTTGTGCTTGGTTTGGTTGCGTGCTATACTTGGTTGTGCAGTGAATGCGCGACAAAGTCGCGTTCAGGTACATTCCCGTGGCTTGCCGCGATAACGGGTCCAGGGCTTGCTTTGGAGCTCATACCTATGAATGCGTACTCAAGAGGAATGCTGATGCCGAAACACGATTTTCCGGATGTCGAGATTCACCTCCGCGACAGCAAAGATGGGTATCACGTTACCATCCGGCTGGGCGATAAGGGAGAGTTTGAAGCCCCTCTACCCACCGCGTCCTTGCTTCCCTGGATATTTACCGCCAATGCGGTAGATGATGGGATGCGACTATTTAATGTGTTGTTTGCGGACCCGACATTGCGCGAAGCCTGGGGCGCTATGCGCGGCGGTTGTCGAATGCGCCTGTGGCTGGATACCCAGACGCCGGAACTCCACGCCCTGCCCTGGGAACTGCTGCACGATGGACACACATACCTTTCTGCCGACGCTGATACACCTTTCTCACGTTTTTTGAGTGTGCCTGAATCCCTAGGAAAACCGGTCACAGAGCGCCCCATTCGCGTGCTGGCGGCTATTTCCAGTCCGTGCGATTGTGCCGATCAGGGTCTTGCTCCCCTTGATGTGCCCACCGAGCGACAACGCCTTAAAGCAGCGTTCGCCGATCTGTCCGCTTCTCTCCTGCAACTGGAGTTTGTGACACCCCCTGTGACACCAGAACGCCTGGAAACTGCGATCCGTGAACAACGCCCGCACATTCTGCACTTGGTGGCGCATGGCGTGTTCAGTAATAGGCGTGACCAGGCCGCGCTCTACCTGCAAAATGGCGAGGGCAATGCCTGCCTTGTCACCGACGCCGATTTCGCCCGTATTTTCGACCGGTTGGGGGAGGATTGTCCGCGACTGGTATTCCTTGCCACCTGCGAAAGTGCCGCGCGTTCCACCGTGGACACCTTTGCAGGCCTCGCGCCCCAGCTGATGCAGGCCGGCGTCTCGGCCATCGTGGCGATGCAGAAACCTGTAGCCGCAGCGGCGGCACAAGCCTTGACCCCGGCCTTCTACGCAGAGCTATTCCGCCACGGCGAGGTTGACCGCGCGCTTAACGCCGCGCGGAGTCTACTGCTGACCGGGCAATCGCCGGATGCGGGTGTGCCGGTATTGTTGATGCGGTTAAGGGATGGCGAATTATTTGAGTTGTCGTCGCGACTTGCCCCGCTTTCACTGCATCCGAAAACCGTACGTTTTCAGCATGATCATGCTCTGATTGGTCGGAGTGAAGACCTGGCTTGGTTACACCAATTACAAGAAGATGCCCTGCTTGCGGGACAACCTGGCTCTGGTAAAACATTTTTACTTCACCAATTTGTTTTAGAGGGGGGTGGGTATTTTATCATCCGCGATGACATTGCAGACATTGCCACATTCCTGCAGGCCCGTCAAATTCCAGTTGTGATTGTGGATGACGCGCAAACTCGACATGAATTGCTCGCCAATCTCAAGCACATCCGAATCGAACTGGGGTTTTCCTTTAGCATTTTGGCAACTTGCTGGCCTGCCGCTCAAGCATCGCTGGCACAGCTATTGGCTTTACCGGAATCGCGAGTTCGGCAACTTGATTTGCTTACCCGAGACGAGATTGTTGAGGTTATTAGAACCACTGGACTGGCCGGTTCCACTGAACTGATTCGCGAGATTGTCAATCAGGCTGAGGGCAGACCCGGTTTGGCAACAACATTGGCCTATCTTTGTCTACAAGGTGATATACGCCAAGTCGTGTTGGGCGATGTATTAGGTGATATGTTTATGGAAGTCTTCAAACCTCTGATTGGCAAACATGCACGTCAGGTCTTAGCGGCTTTTGCTATAGGCGGTGATGCAGGAATAGCAGTTGAAACAGTTGCTGAAGCGTTGAACATGTCGGTTTTGGAAATTCACCAAGCCACACTTGATATGGCTGCCGGTGGTGTATTCTTTGAAGTTGATACTCAACATCTATCGGTGCGTCCTCCTGCATTGCGGCATGTTTTGATTCGAGATGTGTTCTTCAAGGGAGCGTTATCGCTACCGCTTAAGATATATCTGGACATCTTGAAGAAATCTCCTGTTTTAGCTTGCTCCGTAGATACTCTGATAGGCGCTAAAGCCCGTGGTGGGTCTGTGCCACAAGATTTACTTATTGAACTGGTCAAATTGGTAAACTCTCCAAATATCTGGGGAGCATATGTGCAATTGGGATACGAGGAAGCAGCCAAAGTATTTCAAGATCATACGGAAGTAGCAATGTTGTCGACTGTTGCCCGATCTGGGTTGTCTTCTGTTCCTGAGATTGCGCTTCCATTGCTTTTGGAAAGGGCTGTCGGTGATGATCGTCAACTCCACAATAGCACTGATCATCCCCTGCGTATTATTCAGGATTGGGTATTCGCCGGCATACCAGGTTCTGGACAACCGATTAGTCGCCGAAAATTGATGCTGGCGGCCATACACTCCTGGCTAGAAAAGGGACGAGAGGTAGATGTAGGTGTTCGTGCGCTTGAGTTTGTCCTATCACCGAATTGCGGTTGGCACACATCTGATCCGGGTTCGGGTACTTCGATAACACTGCATCGAGGGCTAGTTCTGCCTGATGAATTGGATACGATAATAACGGATCTGTGGCCGTCAGCTTTGGCCATTTTGCATACGGCACCAATCATTGACTGGTCTCCGATTCAAAATATCGTTCGAGCTTGGACGTATCCAAGTCTGCTCCATCCTCAAGTCTCATCACAAGTATCCGAAATCTCCCGAACATTTGCTGTACAATTATTGCGCGATATTCTACCGCTTATAAAGACCCATCCTGGGCTTTGTCATTGGGCCAGGCAGATATCAGACGACCTTCCAGAAGCGGTTGAGATTCCTCTGGATGCTACGTTCGAGATTCTTTATCCACAAGAACGTATCGGTGACGCAGAAAATTGGAAAATCGCTGAAAGACGGCAGAAGCAAAAAGTACTCGCTCTCGCTGATGCTTGGGGACAGGATAAGCCAAAACAGGTTATTCAGCGCTTAGCGTGGATCGAATCCGAAGCGCATCTGATGGAGAATCGTTTCCCACGATGGACACCAGTGCTGTGTTCGATACTTGCTGAGAGCACCACACAGCCTCAAGTGTGGGTGGAGTTGATGTTGCAAACAGACTTGCCAGGCGACTTGATCTCGCCATTTCTGAGCGTAACTGTTAATAGAGATTTACCTGGATGGCAAGAATTAATAATGCGCTGTTTTCAGTATTCGTCAGTCAAGGCAACCGCAATAACACTGATTCTGATGCATTCTAGTCCCCCAAACAGCTTGTTGCTTCAGACGCTAGACTTATTAAACGGCTACGCTAAGCTAGTGAACACCTATTGTGCAAGACGACAAATCTCGGTTGATGTGTTGAGGCGACTATTTCATCACAGTGATAGAGATATTGTCACGGCAGCCGTCGTTGGTGTGTGGAATGCAGCTCCCCAAGGATCTGTACCTGAAAGTGTCAGGGAAGATTGGGAATACGCCTTGATCAATGACGTCGCTGAAGATTATTGGCTTAGCAGAATATTCGAGCAACGTCCGGAGTTAGCCTATCCATGGTTGCAGACCCGCATCAATGAAGGACTGCCTTTGTTCTTTACTCACACCTATGAGGAAATAATAAAGGCAGCGGTCGGTGCTTTCGGTTCCAAACAGCGTCGTCAATTGCTGTGTCAGTTATCGGGAACCGAGGCTTTGGATGAAATGATTCTGTATCTCATTGGCGAGGATTTAGGCGCTTTTCAAGAGTTCTTGAATAATGATCAATACAAGCATTTGCACTTAGCACCTTTGTGTCGTTCCCCTGAAGGTATCTGGATCGAAATGGCCAAACTTGCGCTGGATGCAGGTTATGCTAGTGAAGAAATTGCTGAAGCAACATATCAACATACTGCGGTCCTGATCGAGTGGGAGAGTGGACCTGAGTCGAAAAGATGGAAAATGTGGATGGAGCGCTTTGAAAAGCTTTTTGAACATGAAGATGAGCGTATCCGTGAAATAGGGCAAGCGGGACGGGAACAGGTGGAACAGGAATATAAACGATGTCTTAAGCGCGAACACGATAGGGCTGTGTATGGGTGGCTGTGACCAATACGCAGAACTAATTTGGAAGGTATCCTATAACGAAATCACTCCCACACTTCGCCGACAGTCCGTAGCAACGCTTCGCGTATCACGTTTTCATCCAGGCGAAATTCCGCTTTTAGTAGCAGATGCAGAACGTCGGTTGCCGAGGAAATCAAACCACGCTGTTTTGCCAGGATGACGATAGCGAGGGTGCCTTTGGTTTTCACTTCAAAACTGCGTGCGCATCTGCGGGCCATAGCATCATCCAAGATGACTTTCCATCCTGGATGTGACACTGCGTACGAAATAACCGCAGTTTCGCCAGCTCCTAAATCCCAGGCCAGAACCTCTGGCACGAGGCTTGTATCTACGATATGCTGTGCATTGTCCATGACTGCATGATAGGCGCGATCATCTGTCGGACCTGCCTTGATTTCATCGACCACTGCACGAGGTATGGCTATATCTGTGGCTAACTCACTGAGTAGATGGGTGTACCCAATCCGTCCCAGGGCGATCAGTGGCGAGGAATTGAGCACCCATTGTTCAGTCACTCATGACCTCCGCGACAATTTCATCTGCATCGTACTGGAAAGGTGAGACATCAAAACGCGTTAGGGCAGTAAGGAATTCACCACGCGTTAGCCCGGCAACTTCGGCTGCCTTGGCTTGTGAAAGGGTGCGCATCTCGTACCATTTGACCGCAGCAGCGAGACGCATCTCAGCAACGAAGTTTTCCGGGTCTTGACGTAAGGCTGAAAACACACTTCGTGGAAAATTCAAGGAAACTTGTACTGTTGTCATCGTTCCTCCCACCTGCGTTTGCATAAATTATAACACACTTTCCTCCAAAAGTGTGGTATAATCTCCCTTCGCTTCGTCACCGGGACATAGACTGCTTCTCTTTTCGTCGGGTACAATCCAAGTGCAACCTTCGGTTGCTTAGAACCTATCCGAGAATTCGTCGTTGATACACCAGAGACGCTCACAGGCACAATTTTCGGATAGAGTCTTAATCTGTTGACACAAAGGAGGAACTATGCCACGTATTGGGATCGATTTTGGCACCACCAACTCGTCGGTCGCATACTATGACGGCAAGAAACTGCGCCCTATCGAACTCGACGCCGCGAACGAGAACCCGCACGTGCTCCCTTCGCTCATCTACATGGACCGTGAGTATCAGACCATGCTCGGGACACGGGCTGCGAACGAGTACCTGGCGCGGGAGACGGGACGCCGCATTGTGTGGGAGCGTAAGGAGATTCACCCGATCGAGATCATTGTCGGTGGGGCGGGCTCCAGCCCCATCCGCTACTGGCACGATCTCTACATCGACACCGACGTTGGGGCAAACGGGCGGTTGCTGCAATCGGTCAAGACCGCGCTGCGCGATCCCCGCTACGAAGGGACGTTCATTTTCGACCGTTATTTTTCCATTGATGAGTTGATTGCCATCATTCTGCGCTCGATGAAGGCGAGTGCCGAAGCGCAGCTTGGCGAAACCTGCGACAGCGTCGTGCTTGGCCGCCCGGTGCGGTTCTCCGACGACCCGGACATTACGCTGCGCGCGGAGGAAATCCTCTACAAAGCGGCGTTGTACGCGGGATTCCGCGATATTTCCTTCCAGATGGAGCCGATTGCGGCGGCGCATCTCCATCACATTGCCAGCGAGAAACGCGAGATCGCCCTCGTCTTCGACTTCGGCGGCGGTACGCTCGACCTGACGGTTGCCGAGGTGGGCGGAGCGCAGCCGCCTCGCGTGATTGCGACGCGCGGTGTGCTCGTCGGCGGTGACGATCTTGACCGGCGGATTATGCTGTCGCTGCTCAAGTACTTCGGCCAGGGCACGCGCGTCGATGGCGGCCTGGATTTTCCGCCGGACTACCTCGATCTGTTGCACGCTTGGCAGACGATGCTGGAACTGTCGCGCCCGATGCCGCTGGAACGCATCAGGAATTTCCAGAAGACGAGCACCAATCCCCAGGCGATGCGGGCGCTGGAGACCCTCGTTACGCAGAACATCGGCTTCGACCTCTTCCGGCACATCGAGCAGACGAAGAAAGCGCTCACTGGCGCCCTGATGGCGCGCCTGGATTACGACTATGAGCACATCGCTATCCACGAGCGGATTCTGCGTCGCGCGTTCGAGGAATTGATCGAACCGGAACTGATCAACGTGGCACGTGAACTGCGGCAGGTTGTGCGCGATGCGGGGCTGCGCCTGGAGCAGGTGGATGTGGTGCTGCGTACCGGCGGGGCATCGCTCGTGCCCGCGTTCGTGGAACTGCTCGAAAGCCTCTTCGGGCACGACAAAATCCGCGAGATGGACCCACTCACCTCGGTAGTCGGCGGGATGGCGGTAGTGGCGCACAAGGAAGGGGGCCAGCATCCTCAGTACGCCTACCGCTACGAGAACCCCTTCGCCTACGTCAAGTCCACCAGCGAGCGTGACTACCGCACCACCGTGATGCGCGCGTACCAGCCGTGCTACACCGACCGCGACTACATCGTCACCACGGTGCCGTTGACGCTGGCTGGCCTGCACACAGTGATGCCCGCTGATCTCGATTACGATTCCACGGCGGACAAGCTGTTGCGCTTCAAGCTGACGCGTCCGAGCAAAGTCTACGTCATCTATCAGGCCAAGGCAAACCATTTGCCCAAGTGGTTGCAGGGGTTCACGCGTGAGGAGAAATTGCAGGTGGATGTCGAAACGCCGGGGGGGACGTATCCCTTCCTCGTCTATAGCCGCGATTTCCCGGCGGGAGCGTTCGCACTCGGCGGCGCGCACGCGAAGGGGTACAGCGGC
>JAFGSL010000338.1 GCA_016934645.1 Anaerolineae bacterium | reverse complement strand
GGATGAGCGCCAGCCATTCCTGATCGAAGTCCTCCGGCCCGGCGGCGACCACTTTCGCGTCACCCGTGTTCCCCTGTAAAATTTCCAGCGCATCCGGCGTGACGTGCAGCTCGACGCCGCTGTGCGCCAACCGTTCGGCAAGGGTAGGCAGAAACTCTGCCGCAACTGTGCGATGTACCAATACCGTATCCAGCGCGTTGCAGACGCTCGGACGCTGTATCTTTGCATTTTCGATCACGTTCAACGCGCGCACCAGATCGGCGCTGGCATCGACGAACAGGTGGCAGATGCCGATCCCGCCGGTGATGACGGGAATCGTGCTTTGCTCGCGGCATAGACGGTGCAGCCCAGCGCCGCCGCGGGGGATGAGCATATCGACGTATTCATCCAGGCGTAGTAGTTGGCTCACCAGTGCGCGGTCGGGGTTGGCGATGATCTGCACGGCTTCCAGGGGCAGCCCCACCTTTTCGAGCGCGGCCTGGATCACGGCGACCAGCGCCAGATTGCTGCGCAGCGTCTCGCTGCCGCCACGCAGGATGACGGCGTTGCCGGTTTTGAGGGAGAGCGTGGCGATGTCGATGGTGACGTTGGGTCGCGCCTCGTAGATGACGCCGAGCACCCCGACAGGGATGCGGCGGCGGCTCAGGCGGATGCCGTTGGGCAGCATGCGGCCTTCGATCTCCGCGCCGACAGGGTCGGGCAAGTCAACGACCTTGCGCGTATCCGCCGCCAGTCCAGCCATACGCTTCTCGGTCAACAGCAGGCGATCCAGCAGGGCGTCCGACACCCCTTTCGCGCGCGCGTCGGTGATGTCGAGTGCGTTCTGTGCCAGCACCGTCGCCGCCTGCCCTTCCAATTCGTCCGCAATTGCCAACAGCGCCGCGTTTTTCTGCGCCGTCGTCAACGTCGCCAGTCCTCGGCTCGCCGCCTTCGCCGCGCGGCCCATTGCGTTCAAGTCCACCTGTATACCTGCTTCGTTCATCGTTCCTCCGTTCTGGCTATCAGCAGTCAGCCTTCAGCTATCAACAGGAACCGTCTCCCGTTCCCCCTCCCCGTCTACTGTTTACCGTCTACCGTCTACTAATTTACAACACAATCATATCATTCCGATGTACCACCGCTGCACCGTACGTGTATCCCAGACGTTCGGTGATGTTATCGGAGTGATAGCCCTTGACCTGCCGTAAATCCGCGCTCGTATAGCGGATGATTCCCCGCGCAATTTCGCCGCTGTTTTCCTTGATAATGGAGACTGTGTCGCCCCGGTCGAAGTTGCCCTGGACGGTAACAATGCCCGCGGGCAGCAGACTGCTTCCGCGACGGGTTAGCGCGTACGCCGCACCCTTATCCACAATGAGGTGCCCGGTGTGCGTCACGCCCGCGAGAATCCACCGTTTGCGGTTTTCAGGCAGCGTCTCCAGCGCCGGGAAGCGCGTCCCCAGCGTTTCCCCGTCGACGATGCGCGTCAGCACATCTGGCTCCGTCCCCGCCGCGATTACCGCGTCCACGCCGGCCCGCCGCGCGACGGCGGCGGCCTGCAACTTCGTCGCCATCCCGCCTACGCCTAATCCGCTGCGGCTGCCGCCCGCGAGCGCGAGCAGGTTCTCGTCGATCACACCAACTTCGTGGATAAGCTGCGCATCTGGGTTTTCGTGTGGGTCGGCGGTGAATAGCCCAGGTAAATCTGTGAGCATAATCAGCAGATCGGCGTTTGCCAGAATCGCTACAAGCGCCGAGAGGTTGTCGTTGTCGCCGATTTTGATCTCATCGGTGGCGACGGCGTCGTTTTCGTTGATCACCGGGATGATGCGGTGCTCGAGGAGTGCGTTCATCGTGTCCTGAGCATTGAGAAAGCGATGGCGGCTCTCCACATCGCCGTGCGTCAGCAGAATTTGTCCGATGTGGATGCTGTAAATCTCGAAAAAGCGCTCCCAGGTGAGCATCAGGCGGCTCTGTCCCACCGCGGCGAGCATCTGCTTATTGGCGACTGTGGCGGGCAGGTCGGGGAAGCCAAGTCGTGCCCGTCCCACAGCCACCGCGCCGGATGTACAGACGATGATCTCGTGGCCTTGGTGGTGCAACTCAGCGCACTGCCGCACCAGTTCAACCATGTGCGGCAGACTCAGGTTGCGAGTCCCACCGGTCAAAACGCTGGTGCCGACTTTGACGACGATGCGGCGGTTGCTGCGCAATCCTTGATTGGTGTGGTTGTTTGGTCTCATAGATGAAAGTATAGCATCGTCAACGTAATCTAAAAATAGGTGCGAGTATCTCCTTTGCGTTCCTCAAGCGGGACGTAGGGGCGCTTCATTGGACCGACGTACAGCGACGACGGGCGGATCAGGCGGTTGTTGGCGTATTGTTCCATCACGTGCGCCGTCCATCCGGCGATACGGCACATCGCGAAGAACGGCGTAAGCAAGTCCACCGGGATGCCGAGCATGTGCAGCATTGGCGCGAGGTAGAAGTCCACGTTGGCGAACAGCCGTTTTTTCTCCCACACCGTCTGGGCTACTGCGGAAGCCAACTCGTACAGGTGGAAATCGCCGGATTGCGCGCACAGTTGGTAGAGCATGTCCTTGATGAAGGGCACGCGCGAATCGCCTGCTTTGCGGTAGATGCGATGGCCAAAGCCCAGGATGCGTTGCTTGGCTGCCAGCGCCGCGTCGACGTACGCTTCAACTTTATCCAGAGTCTTAATCTCGAACAGCATCTCCAGCGCGCCCTGGTTTGCGCCACCATGCAGCGGTCCTTTCAGCGTGCCCATCGCCGATGTGATCGCCGCGCCCATATCCGAAAGCGTCGAGGCCGTCACCCGTGCGGCAAATGTCGAGGCGTTGAAGCCGTGTTCCACCATCAGCAGCATCGTCAAATCCATCGCTTTTGCCTCGATCGGGGTAGGGCGTTTGCCATGCATCATGTAGAGAAAGTTTGCGGCGTGGTCAAGTTTGGGATCAGGATGAACCCACATCTTTCCCTGTGATTCACGACAGTAGTAGGCGACGAGCGTGGGGAACTTGGCCGTCAGGTAGATCGCCTTGGCCAGGCGCGACTCGGAGCTGGTGTTGTCCTCGCCGGGATTGTCGGAGGCCAACGCCGAAACGGCTGTGCGCAGCGCATCCATCGGCTTCATATAGTGGGAGAGGAATCGCAGGATCTCGTAGATGCCGGCATCCACCTCGCGTTCGGCAGCTAAGGCCGCCTTGAATGCCCACAACTGATTGCGCGTGGGCAGCTCATTTGTCCACAGCAAATACGTGACTTCTTCGTAACTTGAATTCTTCGCCAGTTCGCGGATGTCGATGCCGCGGAACTGCAATGCGCCGATGTCGCCATCGATGTCGCAGATAGCAGTGCGCCCCGCCAGGACCCCCTCAAGCCCTTCGTAGACGCGCTGTTCTGGTGGATAATCGCCGAGCAACGTCGGCAGCCGGTTATCCGAGACCAACATACTTTCCAGCTTGAATCCCGTCTTCATCTCCATCGCTTTCCTCCTTGGCTAAATGTCCCTGCTGTTTGTCCCCATTTTATTCTGTAAGCGTTTCATCATTACAAAAAATCAGCCTACCGAGAACCGGTAGGCTGATTTCTTCTTTGGCTAAATTCCAGGTAGCGCTAACCGGCCCTGCACAAGGTGTAAGGCTTAGGCTGCTGGCGAGCCGGAATCAAGTTGCTATGCGTTATCATACCGTCACTTCTTTTCATGAGACATCGTAAAAACTTGTTTCTATATTAGCCGAAATACATAACTTGTCAAACCGTCCCGCGGTCCTCCGTGGCGCGGATCGTGGCCCGTAGCGCAGCTACGAACGCTCGTGCTGTCTCTGCCGGATACGCCGCCGCCCCTACCGCTTTGACGAGTGCACTGCCGACGATGACGCCATCCGCGATTTGTGCCACTTGCGCGGCCTGCTCTGGTGTGGCGATGCCGAATCCCACGGCGAGCGGCTTCTCCGTGACTGCACGCACGCGGGCGACGAAGTCCGCCAGGTCGGGCGGCAGTCTGTCGCGCGCCCCTGTCACGCCGACGAGCGACACGAGGTAGACGAAACCGCCAGACAGCGCCGTCACTGCCTGCACGCGCGCCGCATCGGAGGTGGGGGCAAGCAGGAAGATGACGTCCAGCCCGCGTGTTGTTGCTGCCGCGTGCAGCACGCCGGCCTCCTCCGGCGGCAGATCGGGCACGATGAGGCCATCGATGCCGGAGGCCACGGCCTGTTCCGCGAAACGCTCAATGCCGAATTGCACGATGGGGTTGTAGTAGCCCATCAGCACGAACGGCAGCGTCACGCCGCGTGCGCGCAGCGCCGCGGCCTGCTCCAGGCACAACGCCAGCGACATGCCGTTCGCCAGCGCCTTTTGCCCCGCCGCCTGAATCGTCGCCCCATCTGCCAGCGGATCGCTGATCGGGACGCCCAATTCCACCAAATCCGCCCCGGCCTCTGCCAGTGCCGGGACGATGTCCAGCGCACTTTCGAGCGCCGGATAACCCATCGTCACGTAGGGCATCAGAGCCTTGCGGTTGTTCTGCTTCAGAAGTTCAAACGTCCGTGTAATTTTGCTCATTGCAAACACCTGCTGTAAGTCGAAGGTCTAAAGTCTAAAGTCGAAAGTCTCTCGTCGACTGAATTCTGACTTTTGACTTTTGACTTGCGACTTTAGACTTGTACGCTCAACACCTGCGCCACCGTATGCATGTCTTTATCCCCGCGCCCACTGACGTTGATAATCATAATTTGTTCGGGTGACATCGTGGGCGCACGTTTGATGGCTTCGGCGACGGCGTGCGCACTTTCCAATGCGGGGATGATGCCCTCTAGCCGGCTGAGTGTTTGTAGAGCGTCCATTGCCTCGCTGTCAGTGGCGTAGACGTACTCCGCGCGGCCCAGGTCGCGCATCCAGGCGTGTTCCGGGCCGACGGCGGCGTAGTCCAGCCCCGCCGAGACGCTGTGCGTGAGCGCGATCTGTCCATCGGCGTCTTGTAGCACGTAGGTCTGCGTCCCGTGGAGTACGCCAAGCCGCCCCAACGCGGGATCGGCGAAGCGCGCCGCGTGGCGGCCACCGGCAATCCCTTCGCCGCCCGCTTCCACACCGATGAACGCTACGTCTTCATCGCGCAAAAACGGGTGGAACAGGCCGATGGCGTTGGATCCGCCGCCGACGCAGGCCACAAGTACGTCGGGCAGACGGCCTTCGGCGGCGAGGATTTGCGCGCGCGCCTCCGTCCCGATGACGGATTGGAAGTCGCGCACGATGCGGGGATAGGGATGCGGCCCCAGCGCCGAGCCAAGCAGGTAGTGCGTATCGCGCACATTCGTCACCCAGTCGCGGATGGCCTCGTTGATGGCGTCCTTGAGCGTGCGACTGCCCGCGTCCACACCGCGCACCTCCGCGCCGAGCAGGTTCATCCGCAGGACGTTGAGCTTTTGCCGTTCGATGTCCACTGTCCCCATGTAGACGATGCATTCCAATCCCAAGAGCGCGCAGACGGTTGCCGTCGCCACGCCGTGCTGTCCGGCTCCGGTTTCTGCAACGATGCGGCGTTTGCCCATCCGTTTGGCGAGCAGCGCCTGTCCGAGCGCGTTGTTGATCTTGTGCGCACCGGTGTGCGCCAAATCCTCGCGCTTGAGGTAGATGCGCGCCCCACCGAGTGCCTCCGCCAGCCGTCCAGCGAACGTGAGCGGGGTGGGCCGCCCGGCGTACTCGCCTAGCAAGTGGTCGAACTCGCGCATGAAGTCCGCGTCGGCGATGGCGGCTTCGTAAGCCGCTTCCAGTTCGCGCACGGCGGGTACGAGGATTTCGGGGATAAACACCCCGCCGTAAGGGCCGTAGTAAGGGCCGTTGGAAATAACAAGATTTGATTTTGTTTTACTCATTGTTTACCCGTTTGATTCTATGCTATACTGTGAATAGAAGTCTATGGACAACGCAATTCTAAAGACGGGAGTTTAGTGATACAAGTCCACAATTTCAAAGTTTTGCTTGAGTTGGATGAGACGGACGGTTATGTCGTTTCTTGTCCGTCTTTGCCCGGCTGCTATACACAAGGCGATACAGTTTCCGAAGCTTTGGATAACATTAGAGTTATTGCACAATAAGAACATTAGGTAGGTTTAACTGGCGAAGCGGAAGTTGACTAGATTAAGCGCCCATCGCTTGCGC
>JAFGSL010000337.1 GCA_016934645.1 Anaerolineae bacterium | reverse complement strand
TGCTGATAACTGATTTTCATTGCGCCCTCGGGTGGCATGATTTCTCACAGTCTACCCGTTTTTGCTTATTGTGCAACAACTCTAATAGCTGTTGTTAACAAAACAGGCTAAGCGGACAAAAATCCGTTCAGCCTATCGGAAAACCGACACTGGGAGTTTGGATGTATCACATCAGCTCCTGGCGTGCGTAATAGTCGCGAACAGTTAACAACAAGACAGCCCCCAGCGCCGCCGCTGCTAGTAGCGCGATCGCCGCAAAACTCAACGCCAAACGCCAACGGATGGATTTCTTCAACACAACGCGCCTCCAAACTCGATACTCGAAGCTAGAAACTGGAAGCTTGATACTTGGCCCAATTTTGAGTATCCAGTATCCAGCTTCTAGCTTCCAGTATCAGAACCCTATGTACAACACGACTTCGGCAATGACGCGATCGCCGCGTTTCTGGCCCCAAGCAGAAATCGCTCCTTGTTCTCCGATGTCATCCAGCGTGATCAGAGTGATCTTTTGCTGCATCACCGAAGGGACATCTTCGCCGGATCCGATGGTCGGTGGTTGCATCATATCCCGGTAAACTTTGGTGTCACGGGTGACAACAACTTCGACCTCCGGGCCTGTGGCCTCCGGTATGTTGGTCTCGGTATTGCCGGCCTCGTCCACCCGAACCATAAATCCCACATCACCAGTGCCGACGAAGATGCTGTTGTCCTCCACTCGCTTCAATTGACCGGCCACGTCCGGTGCACGCGCCGGGAGTTCTGGTGCAGGCTCGATCTTGACGGTGACGGGCTGCGCGCCCCCAGGCCCTCCGCCGACCGCCATCATGCCGCCCAGCGCACCGCCACTGTTATGCATCACCGCGACGTCACCATCGGACAACATCATCGCCTGCGGTCCGTTGGTCTCCTTTGTGCGCCCCAACAGCCGCCCACCGACAAACGCAGCCCCGGCCAACAATGCCACAACAATCACACCGATCACAATATACTTCACCTGCATTTTACGTCCTCCCACTGGAAAATAGAAATAAGTAGTGAGAAATTAGAAAAGAGAGGAGAGTTCCTTACTCCCATACTCCCACACTCCCTACTTCATTCATACCGCAACGCTTCTATAGGATCGAGACAGGCAGCGCGCAGAGCGGGGTATAGCCCGAACACCAGGCCGGTGAACAACGCAACGCCAAAAGCGAGCGGGATGCTGGTGGGCGATAGCAACGCCATTCCCTGATTCAACACCGCCGCCAGCGGGATGGTCAGAATTCCAACCGCGATCCCCAGCACGCCACCGCCCGCGCTGAGCAGTACTGCCTCCAGCAAGAACTGCCGCACAATGTCCCCGCGCCACGCGCCGACCGCCAGCCGCACGCCGATTTCGCGCGTGCGTTCGGTGACGCTGACCAACATCACGTTCATGATGCCGATGCCGCCGACGACCAGTGAGACCGTCGCCATCGCCGCCAGGAGCAACGCGAAGGTGTTCGCCGCCTCCTGCTGCGCGCCGAGGATGTCGTCTCGCGTCGTAATGTTGAAATCGTCCTGGTATTCGCCGCCCTCGTCCTTCTCGACGGCGTGGCGCTGGCGCAGATAAGTCGCAATCTGCGCTCTTGCCTCGCTCATCCGGTGTTCATCGCGGACGTAGGCTGTAATGGCTACGGTAGGCGGATCTTCATAAAAAGCGCGGATGGCTGCACTGATTGGCAGATACAGGGCTTCGTTAGGCTTGGTGCGATAGTGATCTTCGGCACCCACCGTTTCCAGTTCCGCCAGCACACCGATGACGAGACAGCGCATGCGGTTGACATAGATGGTTTCACCGATAGGATCATCGCCCTCGAAAAGGTCTTCAGCCGTCTGGTAGCCTAACACACACACATTGGCGGCATCCATCACTTCCGCCGGCGAGAAAAAGCGCCCCCGCCCGATGAACGCCTCTGCTGTGAGTGCTGTATCTGCCGACCATCCGTCCGGCTGGAAATTCCCGCCGGACGCCAGACCTTGCAGCGCATCGGCGGTGGGGGTGGAGTAGGCCATATCCAACACCACACGCCCGTGCCGCGCTTTAGCCTGCCCGCTGACGGACATGGCCACACGTTCTACCAGGGCAACGGACGAAACCATATTCAAGCCATCTTCATAGGTGAGTGTTTCGCCAACGGAGCGAAATTCGCCGTCTTCCAGCTCGCGGCGCTCGCTGATCTGCGCCTGGTTGGCGCCCAGGAAACGAAAACTGGCCTCCACGGCGGCTCGCGCACCGTTGCCGAGCGCCAGCATCGCGATCACCGACGCCACGCCGATGATGATGCCTAACGTGGTCAACGCGGCGCGGAGCTTATTCGCCCAGAGTCCCAGCAATGCAGTACGGACCGTATTCCACAACGTCATAAATCACGCACTCCTACCACTCGTTAACTTCGCGGTAAACCACCACCTCGGCGGCGATGCGGTCTCCGCGCTTCGTTCCCCAGACCTGCATCTCGATATTTCCGCCTAAATCCTCCGGCAGTTCGGTGCGGGTGACGGTTTGCGGGATCACCTTCTCCCCCCCTTTACTGGTGTCTTCATTGCTGAGCGACCATTCTGTCGTCTCCCTGTAGACGATGGTATCACGCGTCAACACGACCTCGACTTCTGGACCATCGCTGCTCAGATTGGTGACACGCTCATCGTTATTCACCTCAACTTGTAGTTCGATAGCGCCGGTTCCGACAAAGAGGCTGTTGTCCTGGCGCCGGAGAAAAACTCCAGCGACTTCTGCAGGGCGGTCGGGCAATTCCGGCGCCGGCTCAAAGTGAACGCTCATAGGAACCGGGCCACTTCCCGTATCGGTAACGATCTGAATCGTTCGCCCGCCGCCACCCGTCGACGCCGATTCCGGCGCGCGCAACATCCGCACACCGAAGTACGCGCCGCCAGCCAATATCGCTGTCACAATCAATACAATTCCTAGGATCAAGATTGTCCGTCTCATAATCACACCTCCTGAAAATAGTCCGATAGTCATTAGTCGGATAGTCTTGCGATCGTTGCCATTATCGGGTTTACCCTACAGTCCTAAGCAATAAAGCACCCGTCTTTCATCTGCTGGATACGTTCCGCATACGCCGCCACATGGGCGTCGTGGGTCACGAGGATGAGGGTGCGACCTTCGGCGTGGAGCGCCGCAAGCAACCGCATAATGTCTTCACCGGTCTGGCTGTCGAGGTTACCGGTCGGCTCATCGGCGAGTAAGATGGCGGGATCGGCGACAAGGGCGCGCGCGATCGCCACACGCTGAAGCTCACCGCCGGATAGCTCTTGTGGACGGTGGCGCATCCTCTCCACCAGACCCACACGGGCCAGTGCATCGATGGCGCGCTGTGTCGCCTCTTTGACGCGACCCCGATAGAGCAACGGCAGCGTCACATTGTCCAACGCCGACATCCGCACAAGCAGGTTGAAACTTTGAAAGACAAAGCCAATGCGCCGATTGCGCACCGCGGCTCGAGCACGATGCGAAAGCTGGCTCACATCTTCACCTTCAAGGCGGTAGACCCCGCTCGTCGGTGTGTCCAGGCAACCGAGTAGATGCAACAGCGTGGACTTCCCGCTCCCCGATGCGCCCATCAGCGCCACAAATTCCCCTACCGCCACCCGCATATCTACCCCGCGCAGCGCACGGACTTCCGTGTCACCTAAACGGTAAGTACGGGTAAGATGCTCAGTTTCAATGACACAATTCGTGACACTTGATGCGTGATCCGTCATGCGTAATTCGTGATTCGTCATTCGCTCACTCGCCGGTTCGCTCATTCCGCCACCACCTGCTCGCCCTCTTGCAGCCCTTCGAGGATTTCGGCGTAGACATCGCCGCGCAGGCCGACTTTGACGGCGCGTTCGGTGATGGCCTGCCCGTCCCATACTTTGACGACTGACGATCCGTCGCTACGGGCGCGGACGATGGCACGCGGCAGGCGCAGCGCGTCGGCGCGGGAATCGAGGACAATCGAGGCGTCCACCGTCATCCCCGGCACGAGCTTATCCGGCAGCGTCTCGTCCACCGTGATGATGACGGGATAGAGCGGGCGGTCACCTTCCATGCGCTGCGGCACGATGCGCGCGACGGTACCGCTTGGCATCACGTCTGGTTGCGCGTCGAAGAACAACTCCACCGCCTGCCCAACTACAACGAGTGGGAAATCCTCTTCGATGACGCTGGCCTCGATTTCGACGGCGTAAGGGTCGCGGAGGGCGATGAGCGGGCTGCCCGCGTTGATGGGTTCGCCGACGGCGACTTTGACTTCCAACACAATGCCATCGAAGGGCGCTGTGATAACCGCGACAGCCAACGCACTACGTGCTTCATCCAGCCCCATCTGCGCAGCTTCGACCTTAAGTTGAGCGGCTTCCAATTCCAGCGGATCGCGACCCTTTTCCAATGCAGCGAGTCTGTCCTGCGCTTCCCGGTACGTTTGCGCAGCCTTCGTCACCTCGCTATCGGCGCTGCGCTGTTCCAAAGCGGCCTGTGCTTCAAGAGTCTGGAGGTGCTTCTGGGCATTCTCAAACTCACGCTGGGCCTGATCCACGAACCAGAAGTCCAGTTGGTCCTCGTTGTAGAGCCGCTGCCGCGATTCATACCACTCTCTCTTATCATCGTAGGCAATGCGCGCGTCAGACAACCCGTTGAGGAACAAATCTCCGGCAAGCGTCTGGTCGCGTTTGGCTTGAGCAAGGCTGAGCGCGGATGCCGCCTGTGTCACCGCGTGCTCGGCAGCGCGCAGTTCAGCTTCATCGACAGGCTGTTGAAGCTTTTCCAACGCAAGCTGCGCTTGGCGAAGACTCAGGTCCGCCTCCGCCACAGCGTGCTCAAGTTCGCCGGTCGCCAATCGCGCCAGCACCGCACCCGCTTTGACAGCATCACCGGGCCGCACAGCGATTTCGGCCAATCGTCCGCTCACGTCCGGCGACAGCATGACGCTGCGCGTGCCCACAAGCATGCCCGGCGCAGTGACCGTCTGCGCCACGTCGCCGCGCGTTACCGGAACGACAGGCGGCGCCTGCACCACTGGCGTCATCTCCTCCTGCGCACTGCGCGATCCCATATAGCCCGCGACGCCCACCGCGGCCAAAACTGCGATAATCAACAAAACAATCCACCAATGTTTCATGAACTATCCTCCGAAAGGATACAGGACGCAGGATGCACAAACCGAGAATCCGGCTCCGAGTTTCCAGCCTCCAGTATCGAGCATCCAGGTTTCACACCGGTTGCAGGGAGATTACAAAATCGTAATCTGAAGGAGGAATTTGTATTTTGTTTTTGTCACAGTGGACTATAATTCTGGGTATACCTGGAAATGACGTGGAGGAGTATGTTAATGCGCATATCCAGTGGGGCGACAAGAGCGCGATTTGGAAATCGCGGCTACATCCGAACGCTTGTGCGCGCTAACGAGGAGTATCCATTGGTTATCACACCCCAAGCCTTCGTCAGCAAATGGCAAGCCTTTACAACCAACGTCCCACCTGGTTAGCCCTGGCCCACAAAAAGCTGGACAAGGCCATATTTGTCGCTTACGGCTGGCCCTACGATTTGAGCGACGACGAGATTTTGGAAAGGTTGCTGGCGTTGAATTTGGAGAGGGCAGAGACTAATGCACCACAACATTGGCGCCGAAGTGTCGAATTGTTTTAGGTAGTTAAGTGTGAACAAAGGATTAGGAGGTTCGTCATGGATGCGGAATCACTTGGAGAATCAAGAGTTACTAGAGACCCACCGTCCCAACCAACCACCATTGATGATGTTCTTCGGCAAGCTGATACTGGGCAAGAATCTTCGGCTGGAGGATCCCAACAAGCCACTCCTGCTGATGCTTTTGAGCAAACGATTGTTGGTACTGGGCAAGAATCTGCGGGCGAATCATACTCACCTTGCCCTCCTCCTATTTTGGAGCCACCGCTTGTTGCTACTGGGCCAAGGCTTTTGCCTGAGGAAGAGCCATGCGGGCAAAGTGGTATTCCTTCCGATATTTACAACAGTTTACGGAAAGCTCTATTACGACAGAACATATTTAGTGACGATAACAGTCTAAAGGCTGTCTTTGTTACCAATCGTATAAAACTTTGGCAAAGCGGTTTGCCAAACGCTACTAGCCCAGAGGATAGGGTTAAAAAAACTATTGCCTATCTTTGTGAACGTTTTAACAATAATGGAGACAATGCTCTTGTTTTGTTTTTAACTGACTTGGCCGAACAAACTCCTGATGAAGATGCCGCAAAAAACACGCTGAACGCCATAATCGCCGAACTGAAAAAGGACCAGGCAAAAAAAGCAGCATCAGCCTATCAAAGAATTTGCGGTGATATAACTGAGGTAAGCTTTGAAATTGATAAGGACACTATTGCAGAGGATAGTATAGGCAAATTGCTTGACAAACTTACCTCCGAATTTGACAGCGAACTGGAAACTTTATGCAAAAAATCTCGCAACCTCCTGGTAAAAATGTCAAGTAATGCCGCGGGAGTATTATGGGGCCAATATGCTGCAGGTGAGTTATCTCAAGATTTACATATAGTAGAGTTATTGCACAATAAGAACATTAGGTAGGTTTAACTGGCGAAGCGGAAGTTGACTAGATTAAGCGCCCATCGCTTGCGC
>JAFGSL010000336.1 GCA_016934645.1 Anaerolineae bacterium | reverse complement strand
GCGCAAGCGATGGGCGCTTAATCTAGTCAACTTCCGCTTCGCCAGTTAAACCTACCTAATGTTCTTATTGTGCAATAACTCTATTGATTATCGTACCTTTTTAAGCAAGCTCGCAACGGTACGAGAACTGCCCAAAACAGCCGCGCCACCCCCAGAACTCTTCGTCGAAGCTTATAAACGCTTCGCGCCTAGCAAAGAGCCTATCTTGTGCATCTTGCCCTCTGCTATCGTTAGTGGGACTGTGCGCTCAGCGACAGTGGCCCTGCAAATGGCTATCGAGAATGGGCTAATCGACCTGGATGTTAGGATCATCGATACGCAGCTCATTGCCAGCCCCGTGGCGACGCTGCTCAAGCTGGCGGCGGAATGGGCCGCTGCTGGCATAGATGTTGACACCATTGAGGCGCGTGTGCGCATGATGAGCCGGCATGGCAAAATTTACTTTTCTGTGGAAACGTTGAAGTTTTTGGCCATGGGGGGGCGTATTGGCGGTGCAGCGGCTCTGGTCGGCAGTGCGCTGCAGGTCAAACCCGTTTTGACGTTCAAGAATGGCCAGGTGGAGGCTTTCGAGAAAGTGCGCACCCACAAACGCGCCGTGGATCGCCTCAAAGAACTGGTCATAACACAAATCTCCCGAAACGGCGATGGCTTCTTGAGCATTATGCACGCCGATGTCGCGGATGAAGCGCAGGAACTGGCTGATGAAATGCGCGCCAAGCTGGGGCTCTCTGATATCCCGATTCTTGCGGTGCCACCGGCCATCGTCACGCACGGTGGGCCAGGTGTTTTGGGGGTGGGATTCTTTAAAGATACGCAGGAGAAGACTGACTGATGAATATTCGTATCCTAAACACTGCGAACCGACACGACGTCCGGCAGTTCGTTGAATTTCCCTTCACCCTTTATGAAGACTGCCCGCAATGGATGCCGCCGCTGGTATCGAGTGTCAAAGCGACGATGGACCGGCAGCGCTATCCTTTCTACCGACATTCCGGCGCGGAATTCTTTCTGGCTGAAGAGGGTGGCGAGGCCGTCGGGCGCATTACCGTGCTTGAGAACCGGCGCTACAACGATTACAATCAGCGCAAGGCCGCGTTCTTTTACCATTTCGACGTTATCGATGATGAGGATGTAGCACGGGCACTCTTTGACGCGGCGGCGGCCTGGGCTGCGCAGCGCGGTCTCACGATGTTGTATGGTCCCAAAGGTTTCCTGCGCGCGGATGCGCCCGGTATTTTGATCGAGGGCTTCGAGCATCGTGCCGCACTGAGTATGCCGTACAACTATGCCTACTATCCGCGTTTGATGGAGGCTGCCGGGTTTGAGAAAGAGATCGATTATCTCTCCGGTTACGTTCAGGAAGGTCAAGATCTCGATGAACGCTTCTACGCCCTGGCTGACAAAATTAAGGAGCGACGCGGCTTCTGGGTGAAGACCTTCCGGACCAAGCGCGAGTTGCGTTCGTGGATTCCCAAAATCCAACGGGTAAACAACGAAGCTTTTACCGAAGTTTGGGGTTATTATCCTCTGGATGATGCCGAGGTGCAGATGATCGGCAAGCAAATGTTGTCGGTTGCCAATCCACGGCTGATGAAGGTGGTGATGAAGGGTGACAATATCGCAGGTTTCGCTTTCGTCTTCCCGGATATTTCTGACGCGCTCAAGCAGGTACGCGGGCGTTTGTGGCCTTTCGGCTGGATCCGAGTCTTACTGGCGATGAAGACCACCCGCCGGATGAGTGGGAATGGTGTGGGGCTACTGCCGGAATATCAGGGCATGGGGGGTAGCACATTGCTGTACGTCGAGTTGGCCAAGACGCTCAAGGCGGCTAAGGCTACGCATTGCGATCTTGCTCAGGCTATGGAGACGAACGTCAAGAGCCTGGGTGACATGAATGCCATCGGCGCGCAATGGTACAAACGCCACCGGGTCTACCGGCGTGCAATTTAACTGACGACAAGCCCAAAAGGTCTTCTGAGACCTTTTGGGTCTCTTATGAGGAAAGGAGAAGCGATGAGCTATTTCCGCAGGAAGGGACTCACGCGTGTCGATCAACAATTCCTGGCTGGGGGATCATTCCGGAACTGGATGCGTCTCGTTGCCGCTAATGGTGGTGTCGACTGGCGTTATTGGATCAGGAGCTTGTACGTCTCCGTCGTGGCGTTGTTGGGGGCGCCGTTTCGTGCCTACGAAAACGCCCGCTTTGGCGCGCGTATCGCCGCGACGCCTATCCGTGAAGTGCCCATTTTCATCCTGGGCCACTGGCGCAGCGGTACCACCCACGTTATGCGGTTGATAGCGCGGGATCCGGCTTTTGCTGTCGTTACTTTCATCCACACGATGATTCCTGGACTATATTTGAGTAGTCCCTTGTTCCGCGCGATCCTGGCTAGCAGTTTGCCCAAAGTCCGCCCTATGGATAACGTCAGTGTCTCGCCGGATGCCGCCGAAGAGGAAGAATATGCGCTGGGAAATCTTAGCCCGTACTCGTTTTACCACGCGCTTTCTTTCCCCAAAAAGATGCGCGAGATTTTCGACAAGTACGTGCTCTTTGAGGGCGTGGAGCGTAAAGTCATTGAGCAATGGAAGGCCATCTATCTCCACTTCCTCAAAAAAGTGACCTTTTCTTCAAATGGCAAACGCCTGCTTCTTAAAAATCCTGCCAATACGGGGCGCATCCCTACTTTGCTGGAGCTTTTCCCCGATGCGAAGTTCATCCACGTCTACCGCAATCCATACATCGTTTACAGCTCGACGATGCACTGGCTGGACAAGGAATTGGCGCCAACTGCGCTACAAGACGTTGATGAGGAGATGGTTCGCGAGAACGCATTGCGCAATTATGAGAAGCTGATGCTGCATTACGAGGAGGACAAGGCACTGATCCCCGAGGGCAATCTCGTTGAAGTGCGCTTCGAGGATTTCGAGGCTAACCCACTCGGCGAGGTTGCACACATCTATCAAGCGCTTGGATTAGTGCTTCTCCCTGAAGCACAGCAACAGATGCAACAGTATCTTCTGACGGTGAAGGGATACAAAAAGAACAGCTACCGCCTGGACCATCGTACCCGGCGAGAGTTGGCCCGACGATGGGGATTTATGATCCGGCGTTGGGGATATGAACCGCCGAACGCATAACCATCATTCGAGGATAGAGCAATGGATACACCTGTGACGCGCAAAGAACTCCCGTGGTTGACCAAAGTGATCTATGGCACCGGTGACTGGGGGGTGGCGACCTTCAATACGATGCGGCAGATTTTCTACGCCATCTTTCTGACGGACGTGGTGGGGCTCGAGCCGCGTTTGGCTTCTTTCGCTGCGTTGATCGGTGTCCTCTGGGACGCGGTCAACGATCCGCTGGTCGGCACCATCAGCGACAAAGTCCGCAGCAAATGGGGCCGCCGCCGTCCCTTCCTCCTCTACTTCGCCGTGCCCTACGGATTGGCCTTCTTGATGCTGTGGTGGACGCCACCGTGGAAGAGCCAAATCTGGCTGATGATCCACGTGATGCTGGCCTATGCGCTCAGCGATACGTTCCAAACCCTCGTGATTGTGCCCTTCCATGCGCTCACGCCCGAAATCACCTCCGACTACGATGAGCGCACATCGCTGGCGGGCTACCGTATGTTCTTCAACTTCATTGCCTCCATCGTCACCGCTGTCGCTGCACCGATGATCGTGGATGCAACGATGACGGGTGGAGGGACACAGCAACAAGGTTATGTGATCGTCGCCACGCTCTTTGGTGTATCGGCGATTATCCCCTACTTGCTGATCTTCTTCGCCGTGCGGGAGAAGTCGAGCAGCGAACACCCGCCGGAAATGGTCTCTTTCAGTGACACGCTGCGCACTGCCTGGCAGAACATCCCTTTCCGTTACGCCACCGCGCTTTATATGCTTAACTGGGTGACGTTCGACTTGGTCGGTGTGACATTGCCGTATTTTCTCATCTACTGGATCGCGCGAGGTAACCTGCTGGCGACGGTGCCGGGAATCGGTATGCCCATCGAATCGGTCGTGCTGGGCGCAATGCTGATCACTGCTGTCATCGTCCTGCCATTCTGGACATGGTTGGCATACCGCATCGGCAAGCACAAAGCCTACATCATCGCCATCGGTTTTTGGGTGATTCTTATGTTGCTGATCAACTTCATTCCGCCGTTGGAATACACGCTGGTGATTGTGATGGCCGTGTTGATTGGCATCAGTGTCTCGGCGGCACACGTGTTGCCCGACGCGATTTTTCCTGATGTCATCGACTGGGATGAACTGCGCACGGGAGCACGCCATGAAGGCATCTACTATGGGGCCAAGAACTTCATCCGCAAACTGACCACCGCCTTTGCCATTTTTATAGCCTTGCAAGTGCTTGGTTGGCTCGGGTATCAGGTCCCGCCGGAAGGGGCGACACAATTCACACAGCCGGAATCCGCGATTTTGGGCATCCGTATTCTTACTGGGCCAGTGGCGGCGGCGATCTTATGCGGGGTATTGGCAGTAACGTGGTATTATCCGCTGGATCGCCAACGGCACAAGCGCGTCTTGCGACTGTTGGCGCGTCGTCAGGCACGCGAAGCCCGGCGTCAGGCGGCAATTGCGACGGTGCAGACTACGGTTGATTAGTCGCCGATTCTAACTATATAGATTTGGTATATAATGTATATTGACTCTGGGACTATAATGGGTATGAGGGGAATATAATGCAATCATCCATCAACCGCCGTCAATTCTTAAAACTGGGGGCCGCCGCGTTGGCCTGGGTTTTGTCGCGCAAGGTACCCGTCCTGGCAGATTCATACGAGTTGGATTCATTGCCGGATTTCTTACCGCCTCCAGCTTCACTGGGACGCATCATCGACGCTCGACAACCCATTCTCCGCGCACCATCCTTGGACGCCGAGTTGGTCGAGTGGAAAGTTCGTGATGAAGTGATTCCCTTGAAGGCCACCCTGTTAGGGGAGGCACCATGGCCGAGTAATCCGGTCTGGTATTTTACTGAAGGGGGCTTTATCCACAGCGGATATGTTCACCCTTCGGAGAATTTCCTCCAAACTGATATTGTGACTAACGTAGCCGCGCCTGGTTTTTGGGCCGAGGTGACCGTTCCGCTAGCGATCAGCCATTCTGAGCCGAACTCGCCTTATGCCGGACGCCGGTTGTATTACGAGACCACGTACCGTGTCATCGACGCCGTGCAGGATGAGCAGGGTGAATGGTGGTATCAGCTCCAGGAGGGGCTTACTTGGGCGCCTGGTCCTTACGCTCCGGCGGCGATGTTGCGCCCGATCACCCGCGAGGACTTGGCACCGATTTCGCCTGGTCATCTGGACAAATGGATCCGGATCGACATTAGCGATCAGATACTTACGTGTTTTGAGGGACAGACACCGGTTTTCTCCACGCCGGTGGCTTCTGGATTATGGAATACCGCTACACCGCTCGGTGAGTTCCGCATCCTTTACAAACGGCACGCGCAACGAATGGTGGGGGCTGATTACGATCTGGTGGGAGTAGCTTTCCCTTCCTACTTCACCAATTCCGGAGTGGCCATTCACGGCACGTACTGGCACAATGACTACGGACGCCGTCACAGTCACGGCTGCCTCAATGTACCAAGCCGCGCCGCACGCTGGGTCTTCCGCTGGGTCGAACCCCAGGTCCCCTACGAACTATACACCTATCGTTCGACGCCTGAGGAAGGCACCCGCGTCGTCGTTGTTGCGTAAATGCGAAAACCACCCTTTTCATCCACCGCTTTAGCG
>JAFGSL010000335.1 GCA_016934645.1 Anaerolineae bacterium | reverse complement strand
TGCCGAAGTAACCCGAAATCTCTCACATAAAACAATCGGGATGAATGACCTTCATCCCGATTGTTTTATGTGAGTTTAAAAGCCGGCCTTCCTACGTGATCGTACAGACGCCGAGGAAAGCGCCGGTTCGCAGCAAGCGTACCAGGTCAGCCTCATCCACAGGCGTTTCTTTCAGACGATTGTACCCCACGCCAAGCGATCGCGTTGCATGCGCATCGGAATTGCATACGACCGGAATCCCGAGCTGCTTTGCCACCTCACGGATGCGCGGCTGATTGAGTAGCTCTATGTTAGTCGAGCAACTCTCCAGCGCGTCCGGCGGATAGCGCTCCAGGTCGAGGTTGATGGTGGGCCGATAGCGAAAGGGGTGTGCCACGGCAATCCAACCGCCTCGATCACGCACAAAGGTGTGCAATTCTGGATAGGTCCACTTTCTGGACTCCAACACGAGATCGTGTAAGCCCAGGATCAACAAATCCTCCTTTTCTTTCACCGTAATCTCAACGCCACCGAAAATGCGAAACGGCGCATATTGCCGGTTGAGTGCCTCTATATGCTCTGGTGACACAAGACGCGTGTGATCGGTGATCGCGATCGCATCAAGATCGCGAGCTATCGCAGTCAGAATTTGCTCTGACTCACTGGAAACTGCACACGGTGAACGCTCTATCGTATGGACATGTAAGTCTATTCTCATTATTTTATCCTCTCAAGCCAGGATTTTCCCACATTTGCCAAAATACGCCAAATATTATATAATATAAACATCTATTAAATATAACTTTTATAAATCCGTAGAAGAGATGAAAAAAACGAAAGAGAAAATGATGATTACGAGAACAGCATCAGCAGTTTGGAGAGGCAACCTGGTAAAGGGCAAAGGTACAGTAAAAGTGGAAAGTGGCGCATTCGAAGGGGCATACTCGTTCACCTCACGATTTGGAGATGGTTCAGGTGGCACGAACCCCGAAGAACTTATCGGCGCGGCGCATGCCGGCTGCTTCTCAATGGCTTTGAGTAACATCCTTGCAGAGGCAGGATTCACCCCCACGCGCGTGGCGACGAAAGCTGCCGTCAAGATGGACAAGGTTGGGGACGGTTTCAAGATCGTGCGCATCGATCTGACCACAGAAGCCGAGGTACCCGGCATTGGCAAGGCTGCGTTCCTGATGCACGCCAACGCCGCGAAAACCGGTTGTCCGGTCTCGCAGGCGCTTGCCAGCGTCGAGATTACGCTCGCAGCACAGCTCGTAAGTTAAGACAAAGGGTAACTGCTCAGCCATCCTTGCGAAGGTTCGCTTAAACCTTCGCAAGGGTTACCGGTCTGAATAGATAAAACGAAGGTACATAAAACGCCGCCCGCACTTGGATAGTACGGGCGGTGTGATTGACCACACATCACTCAATAGGAATAGCGTCCAATCTCCCGAAAAACGCGCTTATCCACATCATACGGTTCCAGTGAACCGGGACGCAATAACTGTAGCCGTCCCCAACGGTCAGCCTCGACCCGCCACAGCATTTCCATCAACTTGCCCTGGGGCTTCCCATCAGCAGTGGGATGCTCGACGCACTTGCACTCGCGGAGCAGCACATGAACGCCGCCTGCCTCGGGCATGCGCAGCGCTTGATAAACCTCGTAAACCGAATTGGTACCGGCACACTTAACGGGAGTGTTCGCCCCCAGTCCATTCAAATTGATGCTGTTGATCGCCTCCTCCACAACTACCCGCAACAAGCGCTCGGTACTCACAAAAATCGGGGCAGGCGCACGTGCCTTGAGTTGCTCGACGTACTCATTGACGATGATCAATGCCACTGCAGCCGTCAAACAGGCAAAACCGGACACGTAGCTAACCGCAAAGAACGCCTTCGATGTCAATTCATCAGGTCGTCCCTTACTGGCGTAATACAATATCCACAGCATCGAGAATAACAAGCCCCCAATGGCCGTAATCGCGATCAACAGATCAATCGAGGTGCCAGAGGTCTGGTAGACCTGTTGTGCCCACCAGCGTTCCCACCAGAAAAGGCGACTTTCATAGATAAAGTAAAACAACAACCCGCACATAGCCAAGCAGATGAAAGTCAGAACCGGAAAGTAAATACCCCATTCTTCTTGAGGAATCCAGAAAAGCCACACGATCATCGGCGCTGCTGCGGGCAGCAACGCCAGAACGCCACCCTCCCAAACGATGAATTCGGGCAATGTGATCGCTAATCGCTCCCATACACTGACGTCACTCCCGCAACGTGGGCAAAATTGCGGCCCACTAGCTGAAGAGGCATCCTCAGTACTGGCTGCCGATGCATCCGAAAGAGAGCGCGGCAGCTCTTTTGAATCGTACTGGCCCCTGCACGTTCGACAAATCGGCATTGATGCTCCCCGGACTGTTGTAGCTGGCGTTAAATGCTTGACGACGATCTATGCCAATGCCTTGATCCGTGCCGCGATCTCGTCCTCCACCTGCTTGATCGCCGCTTTCAACTCCGCCTCGCGTTTTTCCAACCCGCGCAACTGGGTCTCGGTCGCCTCCAATTGCTCGACATACTTCACGCGCAGCGCGCCTTCCTTGCCTACCTGCGACAGGGCCTGCATGTTCCCCTGCACCTGCTGCTGGGCTTTGTAGATCTTCTCCCTCTCGCCCTCAAGTTGCTTCAACTGCTTCTCGTAATCGGTGATGGTATCGTAGAGCATCAGCAACTTGACGACCTGGTCATAGGCGTTGCGATCCAGCAGGCCCTGCTTGAGATACTGCTGCAAGTTTTGGTGCGACTGTTTCTGCACCTCCTCATGCCGCCTCACCAAGCGGCGCTCCTGCACTTTTAACGCTGTCTCACCCCATGCCGGCATTTCTACCTCAAAGCGCAGATAATCGTCGGTGTGCTCTTTTGGAAGTGCGGTGTCGAAAAGATCGTAATTCGACGAACGCGGATGTTCCACCAGCACGACCAACGGGGTTGCGGTCTGGTTGGAGACCCGGTACTCGCGCCAACGAACGTCCCACTCCTCGAAATGCAGATAGTTACCTTTAATGAATAACCGGTAGATCTCCCGGCTCGAACCGTTGGATTCACTGACCTTGGCTCCTAGCTCAACAGCGTAGGGTACCACAACCTCGCCCCCCACCGCCGTGAACGGCAGCACCGCTTCCCCCACGTACTCGCCATCGTCGAGGACTGTCACCGGGCCGCGTTCCAGGGTAAGGCCGCTCGCGTTCTTCATTCGCAGCGTGGCGACTGGATGCATCGCCATTTTGCGCCCGTTGTAGAGCAAATCCTTCTGGTACGAAAGATCCGCCGACACCACCGGCACCATCGCCGATTGCCCGCGCCCTACCGTCACCGGCGTCTGGATGACGTACTGGAAAAGCTCGCCCAATGCCTCACCCTTCGTCGTGACGGTCTGGGCGGCTGCGAAGGCCTCGCGCACCGCCATCTTTTGCATCGCGGCGGGCGCAGGTGCGGCCATGGCCGCACGCATCATCCTTGGCGCTGCCATATCCGCGGCGCCCATGCCCAAAGTTGCACCCTCAAATTCCACCGGCGCGGCCGCGACGCGCGCTTCTTCCTTCACCTCCGGGCGCTCCGGCGTGAAGGGCGTGTAGAGATCGTAGACGAACGAGATGGGCATGCCCGCCACCAGCGAGAGCGATATTCCCTGCAAATCCTCTTCCAGCCGGTTGTCGAAGATGCCCCACCCCAGGAGCAAAGCCTTAGGACCACCGTCCGCCTGTGGATCAAGCACCAGGCGATAGCTCACCCGCCACGTGGGCGCGGGTGCGATGTAGCTGACCGAGAGATCGTGCTCACCGGGCGACATGCGCACGGTCACGCTGCGGTACTCATCCTGCGTGAGCGACGTCTGCAGAAAGAAGCGCAAATCCGCCGCACCGCGCTCGTCGAGGATGTCCACAGCTTGCACGCGCTCCAACGCTTCCGTGCGCACTGTCGACGTTTCATCAAGCATCAGCGAGACCAACGCCGACGCCAGCGGATGGCGCTCCGGTGGCTCGTCAAGGCCAAGAAGCTTGCCCGTCAACATCTCGCCCTGATCCAGGGATAACTCAACCCGGCGTCCTCGCAGACACACCAGCAAATCTCGCAAGCTGCGGTCGTCGTCCAGGCGGATGGAACAGCCTGCAAGACGCTCCTCGCGGCTCTGCGGCGTGGCGTAATCGACGCCAAGCACCTGTCCCCCACCCCAGTCGATGGCGGTGAGGCTTTTCAAAATATCGTTCATCTCCGTCACGCGGAAGGAGAGTTCCACCTCCTCGCCGCTCAACGTGGCCCGGCGCTCGAAGAAGCCAACGCCGTGCTTGTATAACGTCATCCGGGTTATGGGTAGCTGTGCCATACTGCCTCCTAAAAAGTCACGCAGTCGTTAGTCGCGTAGTCAGGTAGTCTCCGCTGTGGTTGGTCTCCGACCGCGCCACCACAAGATTCAACGGATTCATCCGTTGTAATACACAATCTTGTCACGTTCCTGGAAATTGTGATTGATGATGCGCTCCGTATTTGTAAAAACACACGTCGTCGTTTCAGATACCGTGCGCCGTAGCCATTCTGTCCCCGGCGTCAGCGTAAGTGTCATCTTCATATACTCCAAAAGTATAGTTCCATCACCCAGCACAGTAGTCAGAGTCAAACCATTGGTGGAAAAAGGAAGCTGCTGAAACCTTCGTATGTAGTTGCCGTAATAGCCACCTCCGCCAATCCACCACCCAACATATCCCATATCGTCTAGTCGAAGTTTGAGGGCCGGGTCAGACGGATAAATTACAAGTATTCCAGTATCAGAATAAAAAGTATAAACTGGCAAACTGGTCACAACTCCAGACGTGCAACTTCCATTGTATTCCACAAATGCCCGCCGTTCAACAAACACATACTTGCTTTTCAGTGTCTCTGTGAGAGATACTGAAGGTTTAGCAACGAACGGCAGATAGACGCTGTTTGTGAAAAGCAGTGTTTCCGATAGCTGAGAAGTCGCTCCGAGTCGCTGTACATCATTCTCCCATCGCGCCTCAACGTTGTCAGTTGCGCCAACTGGCCCACCCACAAAGCCCCAGAACACGGCAAAAAACACAAGGATGATGCAGAAAACAGCAATAGAGTTATTGCACAATAAGAACATTAGGTAGGTTTAACTGGCGAAGCGGAAGTTGACTAGATTAAGCGCCCATCGCTTGCGC
>JAFGSL010000334.1 GCA_016934645.1 Anaerolineae bacterium | reverse complement strand
GCGCAAGCGATGGGCGCTTAATCTAGTCAACTTCCGCTTCGCCAGTTAAACCTACCTAATGTTCTTATTGTGCAATAACTCTATTTCTAATTTTCTCATCCCCCATGCACCACCATCCGCTTCTGCGCCAACCGCCAGACGAGGAGCACGATGACGGTCGTCACAGCGATGTAGGCAATCTGACCCGCTGCTGCGCCAAGGGCTTCGTGCCAGTCGAAGGCGACGAAGACGCGCGCGGGAACGTTCGCCACGTAACGAAAGGGCAACCACATCGAAATACGCCGCAACCACGGGGGGAGCATCTCCAACGGCAGGAACAGTCCGCCGATAGTGAACAGCAATTTCTGGTAAATCCAGAAGATCGGCATCACCTCCTCGATCCAGAAGGCCGACAAACCGATCAAAACGGCGATCAGCGCGTCGAGCAGCAACGCCAGCGCCCCTGTCACGAAAAAGGCTACGATTCCAGGCAGACTGCCCGCCCCCACCCCTACCCCGAGCGCCACCACCGCCGACGCCGTCAGCAAGTTCAGCCCCAAGCGCGGCAAGCTGCTACCGAGCGAGTGCGCGATTTGGAAGAAGGGATAGCTCATAGGGCGCGTCAACGTGTAGGCCAGATCGCCGGATTTGACCGCGTCGCTGATGTCCACGAACGCGCGCGAGGTGGAGAGCGTGATCGTCTCCGTCATCGCCAGATACCAGACGACCTCCACCAACGAGTAGCCCGCCAACTCGCCCTCGCCACTGATGCGGAAGGCGGTGCTCCACAGCGCCATAAACACACCCATAAAAAGCACCATCGCGATCGAGCGCATCCACAACTCGCCGCGATAGACCCATTGCTGCCGCGCTGCGATGCGCGCCACAAATCCATAACGCGGGAGCGCCCGTAACATGCCTGCCTTCTTCATTTTCTTCTGTGTCTCATCGCATTTCACGTATCACGCTTCACACTTCACGTGTTATGCCGTAAATCTGCGCGATGATTTGCTCCATCGGCGGATTATCGACATTGATATCCACAATCGCATAACGGCTCAGCAGTTGCGCCATCACCGCGTCGATAGACGCCACAGACGTATCCACTTCCAGCTTGACGCCGTAGCCCTTATGTTTGAGTACCTGGACACCGGGAGCGGCGAAGCCATCCCACGACTCACCCAGCTTGAGCGAGACGGTCTTCGTGCGCAGATAGTTGTGCTTCAAGTCGTTGACGCGCCCGTCGTAGATGACCTCGCCGTGGTTGATAACCATCGCCCGCTGGCACAGCACCTCCACGTCCCCGGCATCGTGCGACGTGAGGAAGATTGTCACGCCCTCACGCTGGTTTAGTTCCAGGATCAGGTCGCGGATGCGCTGCTTGACGACCACGTCGAGGCCGATGGTCGGCTCGTCCAAAAAGATGATGCGCGGGCGATGCAGTAGCGACGCCGCGATCTCGCAGCGCATACGCTCGCCCAGCGAGAGCTTGCGCACCGGTGTATGGAGATAGGCATCCAGCTCAAAGAGGTCCACCAGATAGGTCCGGCGCTCCTGGTACGCGGCCTTGTCCAGTTCGTAGATGCGCGCCAGCAGATCGAAGGAGTCCGCCGGCGGCAAATGATACCAGAGCTGCGACTTCTGCCCGAAGACTGTACCAATCTGGTAGGCGAGCTTTTGGCGCTCTTTCCAGGGCGTCTTCCCCAACACGCGCGCCGTCCCTGAGGTAGGATAGAGGATGCCGGTGAGCATTTTGATGGTCGTGGACTTGCCCGCGCCGTTCGGCCCGATGAAGGCCAATCGCTCCCCATCCTCCACGCTGAACGTGATTGCCTTCACCGCCTGCACCTCGCGCCGTTCCGGCCACACCAGCGATCTCAGGCTCCCCCGCAAGCCCGGTTGCTTCTCCGTGGTCACGAATGTTTTCGTCAAGTCGGTGACTTCGATCATGGTGCCTCCACAAACGTCTGTGCTCTCATTCTAGCCCAACTTGGGAGCGATGCAAAAGAGCAGGCCACGAACAGACAAAGAAAACGATAAACCGCGATCACGTTCCATCTTTTCGCCTACACTCAGGGAGACCAAAGCGTTGTATAATAGGGACTATCCACGCAAGTTCTTGCACAATGAGCAAGCAAACGGGTGGCGCAGGTTCTTTTGGTTCTGGTTCATCCGGGTTAGGGCAACACAATTCTGGATATCGGACTTCGAACTTTGGGGCTTTGATTGCGCGTTACAATATTTTACTATGCGAAGACCAGAACGAATAGCAATCGACCTTTCGCATTCTGATTCTGGGCCTCCAGTTTTGAGCGTTTTTATTGTAAATCAAGGAGTCTTACTATGCGAAAACTGGTGCGGATAACACTTTTTCTGACAATCCTCTTTTCTCTATTGCCGGTCGCTCCGGCGGTTAACAGCGCAAAAACCACGGGAGACGCGGCCCCTATCGTCGAACCCGATGTACTGCGGGCGCTGGAGGCCGATCCGGAGACACCACTGTGCGTCATCGTGAAGTTACGCCCGGCAGGAGCGAGCGCAGTCGCGCCGACGGCAAAAACGGCGAACGCGGCGTCGCGCGCAATGCTGGTCGAAACGCTCCAGGACGATTTTGCCGGTGCCCTGGAACCGGTGGCAACACTCCTCGACGAGGCCCAACGCCAGGACTTTGTCCTGGCGAGGCAGGATTTGTGGATCATCCGCGCGACAGCGTTGACAGCCAGCCCTGATTTCGTGCGCCAGTTGATCACGTCACCAGACGTAGCGGAAATCCACCTGGATCACTACGAGCAGTACATCCTCCCCGCCCAAGTCACTAACCCGGAAAATGCGGACGCCGCAAAGGATGCGACTAACGTGGAAAACGCGATGCGCGTAGAAGATATAACGAGCGGTGAAACAACGTGGGGACTGGCGCAAATCCGCGCCCCCGAGGTCTGGTCAACTCTGGGTATCTCCGGGACAGGCGCAGTTGTGGCGATCATGGACACCGGTGTAGATATGCTCCATCCAGCTTTGAGCAGTAATTACCGGGGTAACCTCGGGCACGGCCTCTTCGACCACACCCACTCGTGGTACGATGCCGTCAACGAAGGCCTCTATCCCTACGACGATTACGGGCACGGCACACACGTTGCAGGGACGGCAGTGGGACAAGCTACAAGCGCCGGCAATATCGGTGTAGCACCCGGGGCACAGTGGGTCGGCGTCAAAGTGCTTAACGGTCAAGGCCTCGGCTACGATTCCTGGATTCACGCAGGGTTCCAATGGTTGCTGGCCCCCGGCGGCGACCCAGCTTTGGCGCCCGACGTAGTCAACAACTCGTGGTCCTCGTCGCAATCTTCCCGCGATACCTTTGCGGAAGATATCGCGCTCCTGCAGGCGGCGGATATTCTACCACTCTTCGCAGCGGGCAACAACGGCCCCTCGCCTGGCTCTGTCGGCTCGCCGGCCAGCAATCCAGGCGTCTTTGCCGTTGGTGCGAGTGATCCTGATGACGACGTGGCTTACTTCTCCGGTCGCGGACCGTCGCCGTGGGGCGAAGTAAAACCGCACATTGTCGCGCCGGGTGTCAATGTCCTCTCTTCCGTGCCAGGTGGTATCTACACACTCAGCAACGGCACATCTATGGCAACGCCGCACGTCGCCGGGCTGGTCGCGCTGCTGCGTTCCGCCAACCCCACGCTCTCCATCACAGAGACCACTGACCTCATCGCGCAGACCGCCGTCCCCTTGGCACTGCCCCTACCCAACAATGACAGCGGCTGGGGGCGTATCGACGCCTTTGCCGCGGTCGCCGCTGCCACACAGGCCGGGCTGATCGCGGGTAACGTCGCCGGCCCCAACCAACAAGCGATCGCCAACGCCGCGCTCATCGCCACACCGCGCGATCCAGACGGAAATCCGGCGCATACAACCACAGACGCAGTCGGGGACTATACCCTGATGCTATCTCCCAACGTCTACGACGTCACCGCCTTGGCCTTCGGCTACCTGCCCGCCACGCAGTGGAACGTCCCCATCTTCACTGGTACGCAGCAACAACTCAATTTCACGCTCCTTCCCCTACCCACCGGGACACTGCAAGGTCATGTTACCGTCGCAGGGACCGACGCCGCCCCCACACGCACCGTCACCATAGAGGCACTCGGCACGCCGGTCACGGCCAGCGTCAGCACTTCCGGCGATTACAGCCTAAAACTGCCCACAGGCGTCTACACCGTCGCCGCGCGTGGGTTGGGCTACCGCGTGATCACGGCCACCATCAGCGTCATCGCCGGAGAGACCACCACCCGCGACTTCATCCTCACACTAGCTCCCACGCTGCTGCTGGTCGACGAAGGCGCGTGGTATTATGGTAGCCAGACATCCTACTGGAAAGCCGCCCTCGACGCGCTCGCCTACACGTACGACGAGCAACGCATCAAATTCCCGCCCGCTGAGACCCCCATCAGCACCACCCTCGCGCAGTACGACGTCGTCCTCTGGTCATCGCCCGAAGGCTCGCCGGGATTGGTCGATGGGGGGACAGAACTGGATGCCTATCTCAAAAACGGGGGACGCCTGCTGCTCAGTGGACAGGACGTAGCATATTTCGACAGTGGCGGGGGTCTCTCAAGCCCACAACCCTATCTAATAGAGACCATCGGCGCTGGCTATGTCGCAGACGACGCAGCAGTTCGCCAATTGTCCGGCCTTGGGCCGTTCTCCGGTATCACAGTGACGATCGAAGGTGGTGATGGTGCAAACAACCAAACCTGGCCCGACACCGTCCAGGTCCGCGATCCCGATAAGGCAGAAATGCTATGGCAGTATACCGATGGCAGTGGCGGTAGCGTGGGCGCTTCGGTTTGTACACCTTACCGTGCACTCTTCTTCTCCTTTGGCTACGAGGCCATCTCCCTGCACGATCAGCGGGCAGATGTGCTCGCGCGCAGCCTTGATTGGCTGATAACGCCGCCCCCAGCCGTCGCGCTCGAACTCAAACACGTGAACGATCCGCTGTACATTGAGCTGCCGGGCCAAACCATCACCCACACACTGCGCTTGCGGCACACCGGCTACAGCGGTCTCACCACGCCAGTCACACTCACGCTGGATTCCGCCGCTTGGCCCGCCACGCTGACGCCGTCCACGGTTACCCTCGCAGCCTGCGAATCCATCACACTCACCGTCGCCGTCACCATCCCTGCCGAAACCGGAATCAACGTCAGCAACACCCTCACCGTGACGGCGGGCTCACCCCTTCTGGCGAAGGGGGTGAGCCTCACGCTGAGCGTCAAGACGCCCGCGCCAGTGCTTTTGGTGGACGACGACCGGTGGTATCCGGTGGAAAGGCAGTACACCAGCGCATTGACCGCGCGCGCCATTCCCTTCGACGTATGGGACACCACCGACAATCTAGGTAGCATCCCCGGCACACGATCACCCAGCCTCGCTATCCTGCAACGCTACCCTATGATCCTCTGGTTCACCGGCTACGATTGGTACGCCCCGAT
>JAFGSL010000045.1 GCA_016934645.1 Anaerolineae bacterium | reverse complement strand
GGCGGTGACGGTAAACCCGGACAAGACCGCGACGGTTAGCTGTCGGCTTCCCGTCCCTTCCCGTGTTTATTGTATAAAGTCTAATTCGTAGGTGTTGTGATGCGGCTCGACCAGCGTGCCGGTGTGATCGGGATCCCACGTTTCGATGCAATAATCGAGGCTCTGCTTCACCTTGGGCCAGAATTTGCGCAGCCATAGTTCGTCGCCACTGATACGCCACTCGCGATAGACCTTCATCACGCCGCCGAGTTGACCGTCGGCGGCGGCGTGGAAGTCGTGGGCGACGGGACGGATCGGCAGGTTGGCGCGGAAGGTCTGGTGCCCGCGCTCGTCCTGGTCGGCGAAGAACTCGGTGTAGCGCAGCGAGCGTTCCATATCGGGGAACAGGTGCGGAATGGCCTGCGCGTAGTTCCAGACGTGGGTGCAGGAACCATGGCAGCAGCCACCTTTATCGTGGCAGCCTTCCCAGCACCACAACCGCCCGTCGGTCTGGCGCTGCACCGTGGGTGATTTGAGGATGGTGAGGTTCGCAGCGACCGCCTCGACAACCTCCGGTGGCAGTGTTGTATCGTAAAAGCAATCGGTGAAGGCTGCCGTGCGCGTGCGCAACTCGTCGTAGTGAACGCGCCAGTAGGCGTTGACGGCGTCGATGTCGGGGAAAACGCTCGCATACCAGGGGACATGCGTCCCCGATTGGCATGTGCAGGACGCGTCGTCCGCGCATTCGGGATCCTTGCCCGCGCGCAGATCGGTCTCCGGGGCGTGCCACGCCAGCCGCAAGCGAACGACTTTCTCTTCGCCCGGTTCCAGATGTAACGGGACGTAGAGGCTGCCGCCAGGGCTGGGCGCGCCTTCAGTGAAAGGGGCAGCTTCTGGCATAGCGCCTTCTGCGACATTTTTCCACACAACGGTGAGTGCGTCGAACCAACCACCCCGGAACCAGGCGCAGTTCACGGTTACATCGTCGGCATCGACTGTGGCGCTGAACATAGCGTGCTCTTCGGGATAGGCAAGCGTAAAGCCGCCGGGTGCAGCGAATACTGCACCGCTCGCTGCGTTGGGTGGCACGAAAAAGTTGCGCGCGTGGAAGGAGAACACGGCATCCACCGGCGCGCCGGTGGGATTGGCAAAATGATATTCCAGTGCCGCCACGGGCAGGCTGGAGCTATCCGCATCGCCTGGGATGAAGGGACTCCAACCGGTGAGTGTCACGTCAAGCGGAATTTTGGGATCGCGCAACGTCACCGTCCCGAAGGGGAAGCGCGTCTCGAAGGTCGCCTCGGCAAAACGGGGCAGGCCGTAGCTCGTTCCGCCCAGGCCGTTGCCCGCACCGGGTGTGCCGAAAATTTTCCACGTGGGGACGGGGCCTTCAAGCACGCGGGCAAGGCGGTCGGATTGTGATCCACCCAAAGCTGCAACAGAAAGGGCGGCGAACATCAGCGGTTCGTTGAAGATGTCCGCGTGCCCGCGTAATGAAACGTGCGAGAGCGCGCCCGTGCCTTCCAGGCAGAGCATGCCCGCGCCCATCCCGCCCATCGGGAAGGCGACGCGGTTAAGGTACTCACCTGTATAGGGTGTGTTGTACGGTCGGTTGTTCATGTGTGGCTCCTTTCTCTATTTCGTAGACGGAAGACAGTAGACAGGATGTTTTATGCTATGGCGTAAGGTTAGCTTTAGCTGTAGGATTGTCAAGAAGGATGCCGGAATTCTTGCCGAGGGTTTGGGCAGGACTATAATAGACGTCGTGATGGAGAGTGCAGGGATACTATGACCAATCAACGTATTCTACTGGCTGAAGATGAACGCGCCGTGGCGCGGGGTTTGGAATATAGTCTGACCCGCGAGGGCTTTACCATGCTATGGGCAGACACGGGTCAGCAGGCGCTGGATATGGCGCACACCCAAAAACCGCATCTGATCGTGCTGGACATCCGGCTTCCGGACATCAGCGGCTTCGACATTTGCCGGCAATTGCGCGCTGAAGGCAACCGTGTGCCTATCCTGATGCTCACCGCACGGGATGAAGAAATCGATAAAGTCCTGGGGCTGGAACTGGGCGCCGATGATTACGTCGTCAAGCCCTTCAGCTTGCGCGAGTTAATTTCGCGGATTCGGGCGTTGTTGCGCCGGGCGTATGGTGACCTGGTGCTGGAAGAACAGACCGGGCATGTGATCTTTGGGGAGATCGATGTTGACCTGGAACATCTCCGCGTCTATCGTCGTGGGAATCTCGTGGAGCTGACCCCGATTGAGTTTCGGCTCCTGCGTTATCTCATCAAGAACGCCAATTGCCCTCTTAGCCGGGATGCCTTGATCGAGGCTGTTTGGGGGTATGACAGTGACGTTGGTAACGACCGCACTGTGGATGTGCACATACGACATCTGCGAGAAAAACTGGAGGACGATCCTGCCAACCCACATTGGTTTGTCACTGTGCGTGGAATTGGTTACAAATTTGAGCGATAGATAACCGGCATTATTAACAAACCTTAACAAAAGCACAACACTGGCGCAACCTTTCTTTGTTATGATCAAACTCAACATCTAAACAAAAAGGAGGAGGTTGTTGCCATGGAAGAGCGTGAAATTGAAAATGTGGCTCCTGAGGCCGATCCTGAAGATACCGTTTTGGCATCCGTTCCACCGACCCACTCAGTGGAGGCTAAGCCGAAAAAATCTCGCCGCGTATGGCGGATCGTTGCCGTGATCGTGGGCATTATCCTGCTGGTCGGCATTGGAACCGTGTTGGGGGGGGGACTGGTCTATGCTCGGATGGGAGGGCGCAGTGCGCGTCACGCCGGCATCGTCATCGTTCCCCGGCTTTTGGGACGCGGTGATGGCTTTTTCTTTTCGCGGTCCTCGCGAGAGTTTGAATTTCCTGACGTTCGCTGTCATTTCGACCTTGATTCTTCTGAGGTGATAGAGGATGGCGTTTTGGTCTTGGACGTGATGGACGACAGCCCGGCTGCTGCCGCCGGATTGGAAACGTGCGATATCATCACACGCGTCGACGGCAAGTCGGTGGAGGATGCGGCATCGCTGTCTGACGCGATTGCGGCACACGAGCCTGGTGATGAAGTCACCCTGAAGGTGTTCAAGGCGGACGAGGCTGAAACTGTGGAGATGACGGTCACACTGGACGAACATCCTGACGATGAAGCTCTAGCTTATCTTGGTGTGCGCGCCGGCGGGGCCTTCAAACTCGATGTTGTGTGTGGTGAAGAGGATTGTGACTCCCGGCTCTTCGAGCACCTGGAAGAACTATCGATTGAATTGGGCGACGAGTTGCATTGGCTGCCTGGAGAAGACAATGGCATCAGGTTCTTTATCTCTCCGGGTGAAAGACCGGGGCCTATGTTTTGGTATCATTGGCGCTCAGGACGCAATGGGATAAGGCTATCTATCGATCATGGCGATGAGATGTAACTGAAGTTTGTGCGAGGTGGGCTTTGTTTCGTTCGATCCGCTGGCGACTGGTGTTGAGTACCACACTTCTGACCTTGTTGACGGTCGGTGTGATGGGTGGATTGTCCCTGTCTTTGGTCAAGCGCTATGTCGACCGGCAGGAGATCGAACATTTGACTCAAAACGCCGAGGCCGTGGCCCGTCAGGCTGCTCCGTTGATGACGCCTACCATCAGCGAAGAGGCTCTGTCTGAACTGGCCCAGACCTCGGCGTTTCTCAGCAATGCGCGCGTGAAAATTCTGGACCCGGAGTCTCACGTCCTGGCCGATTCTGTTGCCGATGTCGACGGCAGCCTGGGCGTGTGGATTCTGACGCCTGTGGAACGGTGGGGCAATCGTGCAGAGCGACGGGCATGGCCTGTGATCGTCGGCGTCAACCCTGAGATCATGCCTCAAGTGCTTCTTGAGAGAATGATGTCAGGCAGACAGTCGCACGCTGATGCTCAGATCGATGAGATCCTGAGCGATGCCCTAGTCGCACATTGGGAGCAAACGACATGGGGTAGTGACTTCCGCTTCGATGTCGTCGACGATGATGTTATCGTGACCCCTACCGGGCAAATCCTGGAGATGACGGCACTGGCTGCTGGTTCGCGCTCAAGTCAGAAGGTCCGGGTCGCCACGGTTGGCGAAACCGGCGAGGTCTTGGGATACGTCGAAATCAGCAACGGCCCGAACTTCAGTGCAGATGCGTTGATGACCACACGCCGGGCTTTTCTGTTCGCCGGTGGTGGCGCGATACTCATTGCCGTCCTGGTGGGTTTGTGGATGAGCCGGGGGCTTTCTGCGCCGCTGCGCACGCTGACCGAGACCGCAGGACAGATGAGCCAGGGCGACCTCTCCATCCGCACGCCGATGCGCGGCAAGGATGAAATCGGACAACTCTCCACGCAATTCAACCAGATGGCCGAGCGTCTGGAGGCCAGTTTCGCCGAGGTGGCTGCCGAGCGCGACGCCTTGCGCCGTTTTGTCGCCGACGCCTCCCACGAACTGCGCACCCCCATCACCGCGCTGAAGACGTTTAACGATCTGTTGCAGGACGCTGCGGCGGACGATGCTGTGGCCCGCACCGAGTTTTTGCAGGAGAGCCAGTTTCAGCTTGAGCGGTTGGAATGGGTTACCCACAATTTGCTGGACCTGTCACGCTTTGATGCGGGGTTGGTGACGCTGGACAAGACGGATGTCAATGCTGAGAACTTCATCCAGCACGTGGTAGGCACGTTCAAGGTCCGGGCACAGGATGCGAACCTCACGCTGTTGATTCACTGTCCCGACACGTCTCTCACCCTGTATTGCGACCGGGAACGGATGGAAATGGCGTTATCCAACCTGGTGGACAACGCGCTCAAGTTCACCGCGCCCGGCGGGCAAGTCACGGTGGGTGCGGAGCAAAACGAGGCATCCGTCCGTCTTTGGGTGCGCGATACAGGACAGGGCATCGCGCCGGAAGACCTGCCGCACATCTTCGAGCGTTTCTACCGGGGATCGGGTGTCCGTGCTACCGGCAGCGGCCTCGGTCTGGCGATCGTGCAAAGCATCGCCCAGGCGCACGGCGGGCATGTCTTTGTCGAGAGCGAGCCGGGTGAGGGTAGTTTTTTTGCGATTGAGCTACCGGCGAGGTCCTAGACCCTATTGTATTTAAGAACCGTTCGGTAGTGTCCTGTAATTCCTCTTACTGTTCCCACGTTGAGATGATGCATAATGCTACTTGACAAAGATGTAGATGTGTCATATAGTATATATGCTATAGAATAATATGGATGATATGATGTCAAAAACGTGCAATCAGGTATCGAATGGATTATATTGCACAGCAAGGGGAAAAGAAACGATGAATCATAATGAATATGTTCAGAGGCGACGACAGGATCCAGAATACATCAAAGTTGAGCAGCAACTTAAGCCGCTTTTGGATCTGGCGAACGATGTCATCCGCCTGCGTACAGAACGTAGTTGGACACAAAAGGAATTGGCACAGCGAGTCGGTACGCGGCAAGCCAATATCTCGCGTTTAGAGAACGGACTTGCCAACCCCACTTTCCGGTTCTTGCAGAAACTCAGCGAAGTGTTTGAGGTCGATTTGACGCTACGTATGGTATCTTCCACGAAAGATAATCTACAAACTTCATCGACGGCAAGGCAGTCTGTCGCAAGTGTCAGCTAGACAAGGTGTTGCGGCTTTTCACTGTTGTCTGTGTTCTGATACGTTGGGGGAATGCTTTGCCCCTACACAACGTCAGGAGTTCGTAGACACATCCCCGTCTACCGTCTACTCCTTCAGATCACTCGCGCGCTTGATCGCACCCCGCCCGAAGCGCTCCCGTACGGCATCGAGTGCATCCTGCAAGCGTTGCCCCTTCTCCGACGGCGTTTCCCACAATCCCAACTGCTGCAAGGGCTGACCCAGGTTGCTCACACCGACGCCAATGAGGCGCACGGGTTTGCCCTTGGGCCAGGCTTGCTCGAAGAGGTGCTGCGCGGCGGTGTAGATGGTGCTATCCTGGTCGGTTGGCTCTGGAAGGGTACACTGCCGGGTGATCGTGGTGAAATCCTCCCAGCGCAACTTGAGCTTGACGGTGCTGCCTTGAAGTTCGGCATGGCGCAGGCGATGGCCCACGCTCTCGGCAAGGTGTAACAGCGTGCGGCGTAGTGTCGCTTCGTCGGTGATGTCGTGAGCGAAGGTGACCTCACGACTCAGTGACTTGGCCTCGTACTCGGTGATGACGGGGCGGTCGTCGATGCCACGAGCGCGCTGCGCGAGATCGTAGCCGGATTTGCCGAAGCGCTGCACGAGATCGGCTTCGGGCCAGCGGGCCAGATCGCCGATGGTCGTGATCCCCATTTCACTCAGGCTGGCGGCGGTCTTTGGACCGATGCCCCACAGTTCGCCGACCGGTAGTGCTGCGAGGAAGGCGGCTTCTTCCCCTGGCGGCACGACTTTGATCGCCATCGGCGGATTGGGGCTGCGCTTCTCGGCCTTGCCGATGTTGTTGGCGATCTTCGCGATCAGCTTGTTGGTCGCCACGCCGAGAGAGCATGGCAGCCTCAGTTCGTTCTGAATTGTGGCTTGCAATTCGCGGGCGATGGCCTCGGCGGATGGGCGCAGGTCGCTCACGTCGAGAAATGCCTCGTCGATGGAGATTTGTTCCACCAGATTGGTGAGGTCGTAGCAGTGGTTCATCACCTGGTGAGAGAGGTCGTCGTAGGCCCCGTGGCGCCCCGGAACGACGATGAGTTGCGGGCAGAGCAGCAGCGCGCGTGACATCGGCATGGCCGAGTGCACGCCGTACATCCGTGCAGGGTAGGAGCATGAGGAGACAACGCCGCGTTGGTCGGGCTGCCCACCCACGGCGAATGGTTTCCCGCGCAGTGAGGAATCGTGGAGTTCTTCCACTGCGCAGAAAAACGCATCCAAATCCAGGTGGATGATTTTGCGAGGCATTGTATAAAGGGAGTGGTTTGGTTTGCGGGCATAGCCCGCAAACCAAACCACTTTATTTTATAGGCTTTAGAACTTCTCCGGCACGAACGTCTGGTATTCCATCGGCGGGCGGGCGTAGGCGATGTCATCCTGGCGCGGTGGCAGCGTAATCGGCTCGGGGGTCAAATCCTTGTAGGGAATTTTGCTGAGCAAGTGGCTGATGCAGTTGAGGTGCGCGCGGCGTTTGTCGTCGGAATTGACCACGTACCAGGGCGACTGCTTGGTGTCGGTGTGGGCGAACATCTGGTCCTTGGCCTTGGAATATTCGACCCATCTTTTTCGTGATTCCAGATCCATTGGGCTTAACTTCCAGCGTTTGGTGGGATCATCGAGACGTGCCTGGAAACGGTGTTCCTGTTCCTCGTCGCTAACGGAGAACCAGTATTTGAGCAGGATAATGCCGGAGCGGATCAGCATCCGTTCGAACTCGGGGCATGAGCGCAGAAATTCGCGGTATTCCTCTTCCGTGCAAAAGCCCATCACGCGCTCGACGTTGGCTCGATTGTACCAACTCCGGTCGAAGAGCACCAACTCTCCGGCAGCCGGCAGCCGATCCACGTAGCGTTGGAAATACCATTGCGTCTTCTCTCGGTCCGAAGGCGTGCCCAACGCTTCCACCCGGCAGATGCGGGGATTCAGGCGTTCGGTGATGCGTTTGATGACGCCGCCCTTCCCGGCGGCATCGCGTCCCTCGAAGATGACGACGACCTTCAGCCCTTTTTCCTTGATCCAGTATTGCAGCTTGACCAGCTCGACCTGGAGTTTGCGAAGCTCTTCTTCATAAGTCTTCCGTTTGAGTCTTTTGGGTGGCCGTTTGCCGTTATCTTTTTGGGATGGTTCTGCTTCTTTGGCCTCTGCCTTGAAGACTTCCGCTTTGGTAGCTTCTACCTCGGTGGCTTCCACCTCAGTGGCTTCTGCTCTGGAGTTTTCGGCGTCGTGATTCTTTTTCCCCTTTGGCATGGTGACCTCCTTTTCGCCCTGGGTTTATCTTTGCAGATTTGCTTAAATTGTAGCACGTCTAGCCGGACAGGTCAATTCTTTCATTGACTAAACCTGCAAGCTTCCTATACTTGAAGTGATGACCTTACTATGTTTCGGAGATGAACGATGATCAAGTTGATCCTCTTCGTAGACTTCAATTATTCCTGGGAGGTATGTGCATGACCAAACTTTGTTATCCTGTGACGCGCACCGTCGATCACGTCGACGACTACCACGGGACTTTGGTTCCCGATCCCTACCGTTGGCTTGAAGATCTCAACGCACCGGAGACGCAGGCATGGATTGAGGCGCAGAATGCCCTGACGTTCTCCTGTCTGGAGCAGATTCCGGCTCGCGAGACGATTCGCGTACGGCTGACAGAACTGTGGGATTTCCCCAAGTTCGGCGCACCATTCAAACGCGGCGGGCGCTATTTCCAGTTCCGCAACAGCGGCCTGCAAAACCAGGACGTGCTCTACGTAATGGAAACACCAGGCAACCCAGGGTTGCACGACGAAGGCTGGGTGTTGCTCGATCCCAATACACTGTCCGAGGATGGCACGGTCGCGTTGACCGGTGCTAACGTAAGTCGGGATGGGCAATGGCTGGCTTACGCCGTCAGCGCCAGCGGTTCGGATTGGAAGACATGGCATGTGCGCAATGTCGAAACCGGTGAGGATCTGCCAGATGTGATCGAATGGAGCAAGTTCTGCGAAGCATCCTGGTTGCCCGACAGCAGCGGTTTTTTCTACGGGCGCTACGCCGCGCCAGAAGCGGGGACGGAGTACGCGGGAACGAACTACTACAAGAAGGTCTACCTGCACCGCCTCAACACACCACAGAAAGAGGACACGCTCATCTACGAGCGCCCTGATCACAAGGAGTGGGGCTTCTTTACCCAAGTCACCGATGATGGGCGTTACCTCGTGCTGCTCGTGTCGCAGGGCACGGACCGGCGCAATTGCGTCTTCTACAAAACGCTGCCTGACGGCGCGTTCGTGGAGTTGATCCCCACCTTCGACGCGCGTTTTGCCTTCATCGGCAATACCGGCTCGGAATTCTATTTTCTCACCGACCTGCGTGCTCCGCGCCGGCAGGTGCTCGCCATTGATGTGGAACGCCCGGCGCGCGAGCACTGGCGGGTGTTAATCCCGGAAGCCGCTGACACGCTCGAGGATGTGGAGCTGGTGCACGATGAGTTTGTGGCGCGCTATCTGCACGATGCGCATCACCAATTGTTGCGCTTCGCACTAGACGGCACATCACGGGGCGAGATTGCACTGCCAGCATTAGGTTCGCTCCTCGAAGTCCACGGTCGTTGCAAAGATAGTGAACTGTTCTACACTTTTCATTCCTTTCTTTACCCGCCGACGGTCTATCGCTATGACTTTGTCAACGGCGCCAGCGAAGTCTTGGCTGCGCCGGACCTCGACTTCGACGCAGCCACCTACGAGACGGAGCAGGTCTTCGTCACTAGCGACGACGGGACGCAGGTGCCGATGTTCCTGGTGCATCGCCGTGATTGGCGCAAGGATGGGCAGAACCCCACATTGCTCTACGGCTATGGCGGGTTCAACCTCGCGCAGCCCCCGGTCTTCATGGTGTGGCGGCTGGTGTGGCTGGAGATGGGGGGGGTGCTCGCCGTCGGCAATATCCGGGGCGGTGCCGAGTACGGCGAGGCGTGGCATACGGCAGGGACCGTTCACCAGAAGCAGAACGTTTTCGATGATTTCATCGCCTGCGCTGAATACCTGATCGAGGAGAACATCACGTCTACACCCAAGCTGGTGATCGAGGGGCGCTCCAACGGCGGCCTGCTCGTGGGAGCATGCCTCACCCAGCGGCCCGACCTCTTTGGCGCGGCACTACCTACGGTGGGCGTGATGGACATGCTGCGCTTCCACAAGTTCACCATTGGCTGGGCGTGGGTGAGTGACTACGGTTGCGCGGACGATGATTTAGAACAGTTTGAGACGCTCTATGCCTACTCACCGCTGCACAATGCACAACCGGCGTCTTACCCGCCTACGCTCATCCTCACCGGCGATCACGATGACCGGGTGATGCCTGCCCATTCGTACAAGTTCGCGGCGGCGCTCCAGGCTGTGCAGCAGGGCGACGCGCCAATCCTCATCCGCATCCAGACGAAAACCGGGCACGGGCCGGGGAAACCGACGGCGGTGTTGATCCAGGAGCGCGCGGATATGTGGGCGTTCGTAGCGCAAGCGTTGAAGATGGATGCGTGATACAGGACTTACGCAAACGAACGAAAATTTACCGCAGAGCACGCGGAGAGCGCAGAGATGCTATCGATACTCAGCGTTCTCAGCGACCTCTGCGGTAAAAAAACGCCATCCGTGCGTAAGTCCTAGTTAGTGCAAGTCATAGGCGCTACCACCGATGAACTCGCGCACGTGCGAGGTAGCAGGAATGTCAGCGTCGTCGTCAATGGGGATGATGGCTTGTAGCAAGTCGTGGACACGTTCCGCCCGCAGGTAGGCATCCATCCGGTTGGGATCGTCCTTGTAAAGCCTTATCCATTCGGCGAAATGTGTACACAGGCGCGTGCGCATGATTGGCAATTCATAGGGCGTCGCGCCATTGACGATGTAATCGGCTGTATTGACGTAAGGAATGATGTGACGCAGTTCGCTGCTACGGACGTAGTGCCAGTGTTCCAGTGTTTGCCGGGGATCATAGGCGCGCTCGCGGGCATCGCGCACCATCCGCCGCATCAGTCGTATATCGGTGAAGCGGATGTACTTGTTATCTGGTCCTTTCATTTGCAACAGGGTCTCAATGTAGAGCTTGAACTTCTGCTCATCCGGGATCGATTGCGTCATCCCAGCGTAGAGACCGTGCAGACTATCGATAAGGATAATGTCATCGGGGCCGATTTTCAGCGTCGTGCGACTGCCTTCGCGCTTCCCGCTTTTGAAGTTGTAGTATGGAATCGCGACTTCTTCCCCGGCGATGAGGCGCTGGAGATGTTCGTTGATCAACGCCAGATCAAGCGCCTGCGGTGTCTCGAAGTCGTAGTCACCGTATTCGTCTTTGGGATGCATATCCAGATCGAAGAAGTAGTTATCGACGTTGAGAGCGACCAGGCTCACCCCGGCTTCTTTGAGGTGCGCGCCGAGTTTGACGGTGGTTGTCGTTTTGCTTGAGGATGATGGCCCGGCAATGATGACGATGCGGACTTCGGCGCGACGATCCATGATCATCTTGGCAGCCTGGGCGACGTCCTTTTCGTAGGCCATGTCCGATTCGCGGACGATGTCGGCGAATTCACCTCTGGCCATACGCTCGTTGAGCCGGAAAACGTTGTGAACGTTATGATCGATGGCCCAGTTGAGTACTTCCCAGAGTTTGCGGTAGGGGATATTTTCAGGATCGCGCTGCGTTTCGCCGCCCGAGCGCCTGCGACGGCGCATCGCGCGTTCCTGACGGTAGAGGATGAAAGCTTTGGCGGTCCGCGCGTGTCCGTTTTCGATAAGGACCCTCTCCACAATGTCCTGGATTTCTTCGACAGTGGGAACGTGCTCTTCGGTGGGGCATGAGTTTTGGAGGATGGTGATGACCTGGTCGGCCAGATTTTCGGCAACCATGCGGTCGCGGCCGCCCACGGCGACGGCGGCCCGGTAGATAGCGTTCGTGATCCGGTCGCGGTTGAAAGGGACGACGGCTCCATTGCGTTTGACGACCTGTGTGAGCATACGCATGCCTCCTTAATTTTGTAAATCTGTTTATGTTTATTATACTGTGAAACCGTCTACAGATGAAATGGAGAGTCAGGGTCTTATCATTC
>JAFGSL010000333.1 GCA_016934645.1 Anaerolineae bacterium | reverse complement strand
GGTACCCCCGCTCGCGAAAAACCCTTCCTTTAACTCTTGGCCGGCAAGGCCACGATTTTCATCCAACCGCTGGTGAACCGCAGGTTAGTGATGAATTTCCTTGAAAACGATCTACGATCGAAGGTCAAAAGTCGGACAGTCGTCAGTTGCATAGTCATTTTATCCGACTATCGGTGAATTACTATTAAAGCACCTGGAGCCATGCTGGCTTACGGCGCCCGTCCGGGGGGAGTTGCATAGAACCTCATGTATGTTTGACATGAGTCCTGGATTTTTATGACGGTAAGAGCTTGACAGAGTAAGAGCTGGTGTTATAATGTTATAAGGTTATACCAAACTATGCTTGTGAGTTATTGATGGTTGTTGATCGAACTTCTCCCATTCCACTATATTACCAACTCAAGTTGCACATCAGAAAACAGATGGAGTCCGGTGAGTTGCATCCCGGCGACCGTCTGCCCACCGAGATGGAACTGTGTGAGCTTTTCTCAATCAGTCGTGCGCCGGTGCGCCAGGCGTTGACCGAACTGGCGCGCGAGGGTTTGATTTACCGTCGCGCTGGGCAGGGATCGTTTGTGTCCCCGATTGCACCGGCCAGTTTGGATCAGAAAACTGCCATCCGGGTGTTGGCGCACTATGATGTGCGTTGGATGGCATCCCTGGAAGAGGCGATTCACTCGTGGAATTCGCTCCATCCTGAGCATGAAGTGCACCTCAACGTCACGATGTGCTCGCGGGATGAGTATCATCAGAGTTTGCGGCGGGCCGTTGCTCAAGGGAATGCCCCCGATATTGTCCCCCTAGATTATGTCTGGATGATGGATTATGCCCACAATGGGTATATCACACCGTTGAATAACTTGGATTCGCTCTGGGTGGATGAGATCATGCAGGACTTTGAGCTGCCGGTGGTCAAAAACAATACTGTGAATGGTTTGCTCTATGGCGTCCCGGTGCAGGCCGACATCACCGGAATGTGGTATCGCAAGGATTGGTTTGTCCAGGAGGGACTGACGCCTCCTACGACTTGGTCCGCCTGGTTGGAGACCCTGGATTATTTTGCCAAGCCTGAGGTGTTGAAACGGCTTGGGCACCGGTATTCAGTGGTGATGCCGGTCTCGGCGGCTGCCGGCGAGGCCACCGTCAACCTGTTGATTGCTTTTCTATGGATGACGGGCGGAGATGTGTTTGGCGCTGGCGGGGAATTGTCGTTAGATACTCCCGCAGTTCACAAGGCTTTGCGGTTTTTGCAGGAGATCACCCTGGAACGCCGCGCGTATTTGCCGGAAAAGATGGCCGCGTATCCGGTGTGGGATCTGGTGCGTTTGTTTGTGCAAGACGAGGTCCCGATGGCTTTGGGCGGTACGTATGAATGGCCACGCATCCGGGAAGAGTGCGAATGGGCCGACGATGAGCAGGGCACGGCAGAGCATTTGGGTTTTGTGTTGTTGCCGCGTCCTTCAGAAGATACCCCGCCGGTTGCTTCTTTGGGCGGCACGAGTTGGGCCATTTTGCAGCAATCTGAAATTCAGGATTTGTGTCTGGAGGTTTTGAAGCTGGCGTCTTCTTCGGTTATGTCGTTGTCATTCTGCAACGAGAATCTGCAGATTTCGCCGCATCGTTCGGTGAACAGGCAATTCAGAAATGCCGAGCAGCATCCCTGGCTTTCAAAACTGGTGTCCTTGTTGCCCAAATCGCGGATACGTCCTCTGGTTTATAACTACCTTCAAACCTCGCTTTTATTGCAGCAGATGTTCGAGCAGACTTTGTGGCAGGGAATGCCCATTGAGGAAACAGTAAAACGTACGGTGCAGTTTTTAGGGGTTTTGCTGGGCAAGTAGCGACGGTATCTTGAGACGAGCTGAAATTGCCGCGCTTAGCGATGTGTTAATGCGAGAACTTTTGTAAAGGAGGTGGTCGTCACTTACAAAACTACTTAAAAACTATTTTCAAATTTGTTCAAAAAGTAAAGTTTAGTACTCTAATTAGGAGGAGTGTCTAATGAAGAAGCGACTATTTCTAGCAATGACTTTGATAACCGCGCTGTCTATGTTGATCAGCGCATGTGGTGGAACGCCGACTGCGGCGCCGACGACGCAAGCGCCGGCGACTGTAGAGGTGACTGAAGAAGCAGGGCCTGTAACGATGTACAGCGAGGCCCCAATGCTGGCCGAAATGGTAAAAGCAGGGACGTTGCCCAATGTGGACGAACGGCTTCCGCCTGACCCCGCCATCATTGAGCCGGTGGAGTCTATCGGCAAGTACGGCGGCACCTGGAACGACGTGACCTGGTACGCAGGCGCGGGCAACATCCGGATGAAGTTGTACGATCCGCCCGTCCGCTGGAAGGCCGACCTCACCGGTTACGAGCCGGGTTTGTTGACCGAAATGCCCACGTGGAGCGACGACGGCAAAACGATCACTATGCGCTTTCGCAAGGGCATCAAGTGGTCCGACGGCGAGCCTTTCACTACCGCCGACCTGAAGTTCTGGTGGGAGGAACTCGCCCAAAATGAAGACTATAAGTCGGTGTCGGTGCCCTGGTGGGGTCGCAACACCGATGGCACCCCGATCACCATGGAGTTTCCCGACGACTATACCTGGGTGCTGCATTTCGACAAAGCGCAGTACATCATGCCCTACGTCCTGGCGCAGGGCTTCTGGGAGTGGGAACCGCTCATGAAGCCGGCGCACTTCCTCAAGCAGTATCACCCCAAGTTCGAGGGCAAACCCGGCGATGAGGGCTACACCGAGCTCGATCTGATGGACCGCTGGTTCGAGACCCCCGGCTATCCCTGCTTGATGGCGTGGTGTCTGAAGGAATACAAGGCCGGCGAGTCCCTCCTGTTGGAGCGCAATCCCTACTACTGGAAAGTAGACCCCAAAGGCAACCAACTGCCTTACATTGACTTCATCCGCGTGGAGCTGGTGGAGGACAACGAGGTTCGCTTGCTGCAGGTAGCCCAGGGGCGGTACGACTGCAACTTCCGGGCAAACCTGAGCCCCACGGATATCCCCTTCTTAGAGGAGAACTCCGCGGCGGGCGACTTCCGCCTGGTGCCTGGCTGGATGAACGGCGCAGGCGCGTGGCCCGGGATTATCGTGAACCAGGACTATCATAAGGACCTGGAATACGATCCGGCGACCGAGACCGAAGAGGATAAGGAAATCCGCGAGTTGCTGCGCGACCAGGACTTCCGCCAGGGGCTTTCGTACGCGATGGATCGCCAGCGCGTCGTTGACGTGGCCTGGGAAGGCATCGGCGAGGTGAAGCAATTCACCATCAGCCCGCAGTCCCCGCACTTCACCAGTTCTGCCGAAGGCGAGGCGGTCTACGAAAAATGGGCCAATTCCTACGTGGAATACGACCCCGAGAAGGCCAAGGCTGCCTTCGACAAGGCCGGCTTCGTGGACGCCGACGACGATGGCATTCGCGATTTGCCCAGCGGCAAATCCTTTACCCTCATCATCGACCTGAACGACTGGAGCTCCGAGAAAATCAACACGGAATTCCTCTCGGTCTACGAGAAGAACCTCCAAGATGTGGGC
>JAFGSL010000332.1 GCA_016934645.1 Anaerolineae bacterium | reverse complement strand
CCTGCGTGGCGGGTAGGTCGCCGTCGCGCAGTGCCTCAGTGTACCCCCTGATGACGGTCAGCGGCGTGCGCAGGTCGTGAGCGATGTCCGCCGTCATCTGGCGGCGCAGCATATTGGCGTGCGTCAGATCGGCGCTCATGCGGTTGAAGGAAGCCGCGAGTTGGCCCAACTCGTCCTTGCTGCGTACGGGCACGGTCTGTTCCAGGTTGCCCTGCGCCATCAATTGGGTGGCGGCGGTCAATTCGCGCAGGGAGCGGGTGAGGGTGCGGGAGCTGAGAACGCCCAGGATGAGCGCGAACACACTCACGCCTCCGGCAGCCAGCATCAGGGCCTGATTGGTGCGTTCCAGGTAACGTTCATCTTCGGGCCGGCGGGGTGGGAGCGGGGGCGTATTTTCCAGTACCGTGCCGATGCGCACGCCGTTCACTTCCAACGGCGTGCCGCGCGCGAGCTGCTGCTCCGGGATGATCTGGCCGATATGGGTCTGGGTGTCGGGTAACACGACGCGCCCGTTCAGATCAACGACGATCAGGCCGATGAACTTCGCCGGTTCTTTGGGCATGGCACGCACGACGTCGATCACGCCAGCCCAAGAGCCGTGTTCTTCGTAATAGGCCGTGACGAGTGTGATGAAGTCGGCGCGGCTTTGGTCGATCAGCATCCGGTCGAAGGCCGACACGGTGGCGTAGCGCGTGAACACGGCCACCAGCACCACGCTGAGCAGGCTGATGAACAGCACGATGGCCGTCAATTTAAGGGTGAGTGAGTTTATCCTTCTCATTTTGTCTCTTTTCAAATTACCACGGAGACACAGAGGACACGGAGATAGTTACTGATCCGGTCATAAAAACTAAACCATTTAGTATCTCACAGGCGTACAAGCGTTTAGCAAATTACATCTGTATCAGTATTAAAAAGCTCTGTGTTCTCCGTGTCTCTGTGTTAGCTATCTCCGCAGAAGCGGTAGCCCACGCCGAAAACGGTCTCGATGTAGCGAGGGTTGGCCGGGTCCGGCTCGATTTTGGTACGCAGGTTGCGGATGTGGACGTTGATCGAGCGTTCCATTCCCTCGAACGCGATGCCCTGGACGGCTTCCAATAGCGCTGCGCGGGAGAAGACCCGTCCCGGTTCGCTCATCAGCGTCGCCAGCAAGTCGAACTCGGTCGGCGTCAAGCTGACCTCCGTCCCGCCGACGGTCACGGAACGCTGATCTTTGTCAAGGACGATGCCGGCGGCGCGCAGCACGTCCGGCGCGCACGCGGGCTTCTCGGCGCGGCGCAACACCGCACGGATGCGCGCCAGCATCTCCCGCATCCCGAACGGTTTGGTGATGTAGTCGTCGGCGCCCAATTCCAGCCCCAAGACCTTGTCCGTCTCCTCGAGTTTCGCCGTGAGCAGAATGATCGGGGTCTCCTGTTCTTTGCCGAAGATGCGGATGAATTCGTAGCCGTCGATCTTGGGCATCATAATGTCGAGCAGGATCAGGTCCGGCTTCTCCGCGCGGGCGACGAACAGAGCCTCCTGCCCGTCCGCTGCCGTCACCACACGGAACCCCTGTTCGGTCAGGTACGCTTTGACCATGGTGCGCAGGCTGGCTTTGTCGTCTACCACTAGAATCGTTTTAGGCATCTCCTGTCTCCCAGGGAGTATTTCATCCGTTTGTATGATCACAGTGTGCCTCCATTATATACCAACATCTCCCAAAGCCGATTTGTGCTATTTACTATGCTCAGTTTAAGCTCAGCATGTTCAGATTTGATTAAGAAGTCGTTCAGAAGTAGGCAAGATCCAATCTGTATCATTGGATTGAAGTGCCACATCTGCTCGAAGTTGGGCCACAGATGGACACCCAAGCCGTGGCGGCGACGCACCATAAAGATCCGGCCCAGTTCACCCGATTTCATCAGCGCCTTGATTTGGACGTTCTGCGGATCCACGCGCACCTGCCATGCCATCGTGAAGGGCACGGCAGTGCTTTGCACTGCTTGGACGATGCGGTTGGCTTCCGGCAGCGAGAGCGCCACCGGCTTTTGTGGGACGATGGCCTTGCCTGCGGCGGCGGCCTACTCGATTAGGTCTGCATGCAGTGATGTTTCAGTGGAAATAGCCACCGCAGGGAGCTTTTTTCATCTTGTTCATCCTGTAAATCCTGTTAATCTTGTCTAATTTCTTCTGACGTGTTAAGCCAGTCTTCCAGGAAGCGTAGCAAGCGCTCGGTGTGCTCGTGGCCTACGTCCGACGAAGCATGGGCGCGGGGATCGATGCCCACAAGGCCGTAGCATGGATGGTCCACCGGGGTGTCGATCATCCAATTGATGACCTCGTCCGGGCCACCGATGTCATTCTGACGCCCGCTATGTAGCCGCTGAACGTCCACGAGATCGGGATGCAGGTAGAGCATCGCCGACGTCTCGACCTTCGCCGCGTGGTCGCCGCCGATACCGGGTGCTTGATTTTCGATGATCGCCAGCACGCGCATCGTGCCGCCGGCAGCCTCGTAGGCTTGGACGGCGGGGCGCATATACAGAGAATGATTGGGATAGTGCCCCGAAAGCAGGATCGCCTGCCGGTAGCCATCGCGCTCGAAGCCGTGGAGCAGTTCGGTCAGCATCTGCACCATAGGCTCCGCGCTGACCATAAACGAGCTAGGCCACATCGTGTGCCCGCCGCCCGACCCCAGAAAGAGTGCGGGATAAACGACGCCACCTACGCGCGCTGCGAGACCCACAAGCTGCTCGTGCGCTTTGATCGCGTCCAGCCCGACTGGATTGTGGTAGCCGTGCCATTCAATCGAGCCACACGCGACGTAGATGGCAGGGCGGCGCGCTTTGGCGGCTTCAACCTCTTCCGGTCGCATGCGTTCCAGCCGGACTTCGTGTTCCAGATGATCTGAGAAGACTGCCATCATACCTCCTTGGCAAAACTGCTGAAATATGGAGATTGTGGAGAAATGCATTTCTGTGATGCAGTGTATTGTAGAAGGCTCCCTCGTAGATGTCAATTTCGAAATTCCGAAGGGGGAGTATAATTTGGAATGTGATGTGTTGGATACTGTTATTGTGTGTAGAAAACTTTGTGTGACTTAAGGGAGGAAATGATGAAAGCACAATTACCGAAGCGTATCCTTGGCCGTACGGGTCTGGAAGTGACCCAATTGGCATTTGGCGCGATGGAAATTCGTGGGCCGAAGGTGTGGCACGGGCGTGATCCTTCCGAGGAAGAGGCCGAGCGGATCCTCAACGCCGTGCTCGATATGGGCATTAACTTTATCGACACTGCCGGGTGCTATGGTGTCTCCGAGGGGCGCATCGGGCGCTATATCAGTTCGCGGCGGGATGAGTTCTACGTTGCCACCAAATGTGGGTGCAATCTGGTACCGACCGACGATGGCAACCTCGACACGCCGCATACCTTCGACCGCGACACGCTGCTGCGTAACATCGAAGAGAGCCTGACGCGGATGAAGATGGACTATGTGGATATCTGGCAATTGCACAATGCTTCCCCTGAGGCGGTTAAGCAAGAGAACCTGATCAAGGTCATGGAGGAGGTCAAGACGCAAGGCCTGGTGCGGTTCGTCAGCATTTCCAGCACGCTGCCTTATCTGTTGGAGTACATCGAGATGGGTGTCTTCGATACCTTCCAGATCCCTTATTCGTGCCTGCAACTGGAACATCACGACGTCATCACCCAGGCTGCGGAGGCCGGGATGGGCATCATTATCCGCGGTGGGATTGGCAAGGGCGGCCCGGAGAGTGACGTTTTCCTGCAGCAGAATGTGAACCTGTGGCAGGCTGCCAAACTTGACGAAGTCTTGCCCGCCGGGATGTCATCTGCCGAATTGATCCTGCGCTATACCCTCACCCATCCGCACTGCGATACCACCATCGTCGGCACACTGAATCCCCACCATCTGGCGGACAACGTCGCCGCAGCGATGCGCGGCCCGCTGGTTAAGGAGTTGTATGATGAGGTGACGCGGCGGGTGAAGGCGGCCACTGGGTAGTTTTTTGGTTCGTGTATCTCAAGGATGCAATGCGGTTGTGGGAACGGATGGAGGTGCGGAGAGAGATGATTGCGTATGAAGGGTGATGAGGCTTTGCCCGTTTGCACGAATGTGAGTAAAATCGTGTTTGGTTGTTTTGCTTTGTCCGTGGAATTGCGTTGCGGGACTATCGAATAAATGGGCCAAAAGACCAAACCAAATCCTGTCAATCTTGTCCAAAAAAACTACAGTAGCAAAACTGACTAGACAGGAGGGTAAACGGGGGTAGTATAGGGGAAAAAGCGAAATGGAGGAACCGACAAT
>JAFGSL010000044.1 GCA_016934645.1 Anaerolineae bacterium | reverse complement strand
TTGCAGCCCGATGAGCGAAGCAAAACTGCCCAACATACACAGAATCAGCGGCAGAACCGTGTATTTGGTCACTTCGTCCGTCGTCAGGGACAGGGTCGCTCCCAACAACATCGCCGCGACCGAGCTGGCGACGTAGCTGTCGAAGATGTCCGCGCCCATACCGGCCACGTCACCCACATTGTCGCCCACATTGTCGGCCACAACGGCGGGGTTACGGGGATCATCCTCAGGGATACCGACTTCGACTTTACCGACCAGGTCGGCGGCAATGTCAGCGGTCTTGGTGTAGATGCCGCCGCCGGCCTTTGCCAGCAGCGCCAGCGTCGAAGCGCCGAAGCTGAAGCCCAAGACCATCTGCGGCGTTCCAGTGATCCAATAGACCACGGTCATACCCAGAATCGCCAGCCCGACCATCGCCAGCCCCATCACGGAGCCAGCCTTGAAGGCGATGTTGAACGCAGGGTTAAGGCCCTTCTCGGCAGCGGTCGCGCTGCGGACGTTCGCCTCTACCGCGATCATCATGCCCATATAACCGGCAATCGCGGAACAGACTGCGCCCGCAATGAAGGCGGCTGACATCCCCAAACCATACCCAAAGCCTTCTTTTATACCGAAGACGATGGCCAGGATAACCGCCAGGCCAACGGCGAGCAGCCCCAGGGCAGAGTAGAGTTTCTTGAGATAAGACTCCGCTCCGTCCTTGATCCACTTCGCTACTTTCTGGGCACGTTCAGTACCGGGATCTTGCTTCTTGACCCAGTTAAAAACGGCAATGGCAGCGCCGACTGAAATAATGCCCGCAACCAAATTGATGATAAGCCAAATGTCCATTTCCTCCACAACCTCCACATATAAGATTAAATTTGCCACACAAATAGGCTCAAGCTCCTCTGAGTTTAGTGTCGATATCCGCAGCACCTCACGGACAGAACGCACCTCGTTGTAAGTTCTTCAACTGTACGGTGTCTTAGTCTTAACACCGACAGAAAACCACAGGAGAGCCATGAGCCTTTCGTGGTCCGATTAAGTGGCAGCACATACCATCCACGCTACCAAGCTGAATCTTCTCTTAAACTACATATTGGCGGATCGCCACCAGCGATAATGCTCTGTTCGCAGTTCTTCCTGAGAAGGGAGCGGGAAAAACATCAATCTCTCTGTATTACCCACAAAGATGCCGCTCTTCAACATACGATATGGGAAAGCCGGTGAACTGAGCCGGTCCACCATCTTCGTATTACTGGTCTTGGTGGCGAGATCGACCAAACATTGTCGCAAATGGTCGATATTCGCATAGGGCAGGTCACCAACGCTGCCATATTCAGGATTACTCGCCAGTTCACCGAGCCGCAGTTCTGCAAAGCAGACCGCCGGAAGCGTCAAAAGAGAAGTGGGATTTTTCACAATCAAATCGTAGAATGCCTTGGCTCCCAGCGTGCTAACGATGAGTGGGGTAACCGGCGCAACTTCCTGATAGAGATGCATTCCCCCGGTGTCGTCGGGGATATTGACCGACGTGCCCTCCAGCCCGAGCACGCGACCATCTTGCGTTACCAGGTAGAGTTTGCGAATAGCATCGAGGGCAACCCGTTCCAGGGCGCGATAGACGGTGATGTAGATCGAGTTCTTGGGGCTACCATCTTCGTGAGGAACGCAACGACTGAATCCCTCGTCGATGGACAATTCCGGATGACGGAAATCGGGGTCGAGCTCGAAGAAAACCGCCTGCCCGCGGGATTTCTTCTCGCTCCCCACTGCATAGTAGATACCAAACTCCTCAGGAGTTAACATGGAAGCGATCAGTGCCTCGGGAATCATCGACAAATATAGATGTACACCCATTGCCATTTCCTCCTTTGGTGAGTCATCATGGTTTCAGTAAAAAGTAACAAGCCATTCACAAACATTATACCACAATAATCGGAAACAGAAAACGCGATGGGTACTACATTTGATTTTGCGCCGACTTGGACTATAATAATGACACCGCCGGGTTGCGAGGTTTTACGCGACGGCGGTTATTTATTATCAGGTTGAAGAGGAACTATGGCCCAGGAAACCGTCGCCCGTCTCCTAGATATTGAAAAAGCTGCCGCAAAATTACACAGCGATGCCCAACAGCACGCTGCGGATCTGATCGCGGAGGCTGAAAAAACAGCGTTGGGCATGCATAATCGCAGGTTAGAACAAGCTCGCAAAGAAGCGGAACACATTATCGCAATGGGCAAACAAAAAGCCGAAGTCGAGTACGCACAGACTGTTGCCCAAGCGGGCGCAGACGCCCAACGGCTGGACACGATAGCAGCAAAGAACATAGAGCATGCCATAGATTTTGTGCTCACCTCTGTTATAGGACAACAGTGAGTATATGATTCACTCAAGTGTTACAGCCTATGCTCAAGTCAATGCCACGACACGAGCGCTGTACGCAACGTTGCTGACACCGGAAGTATGGCGCGTATTGATTCAGACACCCGATCTCGACGCACTTCTCGTCCAACTGGAAAAAACAGCGTATGCCCCCTACCTCAAAATGGATCGCCAGCTACTCACACCACGGCGCACGGTCTTCCAGTTGCGCCAGCATCTGGCGAGAGGTTACGAAAAACTCATCCGCCTGACGCCCGAACCGGGCTGCCAACTCATCATTCAACTCTGGCAGCTTTACGAGGTCGACAATCTCAAAGCAACGCTGCGTGGGGTCGAAACAAACGCATCGTGGGATGAGGTGCGGCGGCTCTTATCACCGATGCTGCGCTACGCTACCCTGACCAACGACGATATCCAGCGTATGCTCGCTAGTGGCAGTATCGTACGCGCTATTGAGCGTACCCGTCACACCCCCTATTACGACACGCTAATCCATGCCGTCGAACGCTACGAAGCGGAAAAGACGCTATTTCCGCTGGAAGTTGCATTGGACCTGGATTATCGTCGCGGGCTATGGCAAGGCATCCAGAACCTCAAAGGGATGGATCACGAACAAGCGTTGCGACTCGTGGGCACAAGTATCGACGTGGACAATCTGCTTTGGGCAGTCCGTTACCGGGTTTACCATCACCTCTCC
>JAFGSL010000331.1 GCA_016934645.1 Anaerolineae bacterium | reverse complement strand
GGAGAAACCACAGGTCGCCGCCTACATCAACTTCTTCCTGGCCTACGTGAACGAAGAAATCGTCGATGTCGGCTACTTCCCCGCCAGCGAGACGGCGATGCTCGCCGCGCAGCAGGCCTGGGTTGAGGCGATGCAATAGGTTAGGAAACTTTTACGCAAAGTTTTGTACGACAGTTACAAGAAACGGGAAAGGACGTTGATGGGCATATCCTGTGCCCATCAACGTCACCCTGATAGAGAAAACGGAGGCTTATGGTCAGTCAAGTGAAAACCAGCGTATATCCCCAAGAAACGTTAGCGCACCGAACCGCGTTGCGTAAACGTCCGCGCGTCTCGGAGACCCTGATCCAAGGGTTTTTGTTTCTGTGCGGCGCACTCTCGATCCTGGTGACGTTGGGCATCGTCTACGAATTGGGCAAGGAATCCCTGCTCTTCTTCACCCGCCAGCAGTGGGAAGAAACTAACCGCACGCTGGTCGAGGCGCTGGATGCCGGACAAACGACCCTCAAAATGACCGAAACGGGGATGGCATTCGGTATCGACAGCTTCATCCGCATCCACACTGAGGTGATGACGGTCAGTGACATCCGGGGCGATGTGGTGACTGTGATGCGCGGCCAACAAGACACCGTCGCCGCCGCTCACGCGGTCGGGGGCGAGATCGAAATGTCGCGCCGGGTCACGCTGGCCGAGTTCTTCACGAAAACGGAGTGGAATCCCCAGATCGGCAAGTTCGGCATCTGGGCCTTGGTAAACGCAACCCTGATGACATCGCTCACTGCCGTCATCGTTGCGCTCCCGCTGGGGCTGTGTGTGGCGATCTACCTGAGCGAATACGCCTCCACCCGCGTGCGCAGCATCCTCAAGCCGCTCCTGGAAGTGCTGGCCGCCATTCCTACTGTCGTCTATGGTTATTTTGCACTGACGTTTATGACGCCATTATTACGCACCATCTTTGGTGTGGACACCGTGGAAATTTACAATACCGCTTCGGCCGGCATCGTCATCGGCATCCTGATCCTGCCGTTGGTCAGTTCCATGGCCGAGGATGCGTTGAGCGCCGTGCCGCAATCGCTGCGGCAAGCCGCCTATGGCCTGGGCGCGACGCGGCTGGAAACGGCAGTGAAAGTGGTGGTGCCCGCGGCGCTATCGGGCATTGCGGCAGCCTTTATCGTCGCTACGTCACGCGCCATCGGCGAGACGATGGTTGTCGCCATCGCGGCGGGTGCGGGGCCGGCGTTCACTTTCAGCCCCTTCAAGGCTGCGGAGACGATGACGGGGCATATCGTCCGCATCAGCGGCGGTGACTTGAGTTATGACTCCATTGACTACAACAGCATCTTTGCCATCGGGCTGATGTTGTTCTTTATGACGTTGGGGCTGAACATCCTCAGCCAACGCATCGTCAGACGCTTCCGGGAGGAATACGAATGAAACCACGCACACACAAGGACGCCATTCACCTGGAAACCACCGGTTTTACGCCCAATCTGACGCGCCGCCACCGTGTGGGTCGCATGTGGCTGCTCATCTTCCAGGTTTCGACGATTGTGGGCATCGTCGTGCTCGCGACTTTACTGCTAAACGTGATGAACGGTGCTTTCGGGTACGTCGCCGTTGAGAACGAGGTTGATCCCGACACGCTGGCGGTAGCCGGTGTGCCGCTGGACGCGTTACCGAAAGACGAACTGGTGCGTATCCTGCAGGAGCATATCTCTGCCGGTCTGTTTCGCCGCCTGGAAAGTGATATGCCATTCACAGAACGTACCCGCCAGGACGTGTACAATCTAGTGCTGGAGCGCGTTGTGGAGCCGCGCGTGGTGAAACAGTGGTCGTTACAGGATTCGCTCTTCCGCAGCGCGCAGGTCAAAGCCGAAGCTGCGGGCACCTACCCCAAGGCCGAATTACATTTCAAGAGCTGGCTCGACGGCGAATTCATCCTCAACCCGCAATCGGCCAAAGCCGAAAGCGCGGGCGTGCGGACGGCGATCCTGGGGTCGCTGTGGACGGTGGGCATTGCCATAGCGTTCGCCTTTCCCATCGGCGTGGGCGGCGCGATTTATCTGGAAGAATATGCGGCTGACAACGCCATCAACCGCGTGATTCGCACCAACATCAACAATCTGGGCGGTGTCCCCTCGATCATCTACGGTATGTTAGGATTGGCCATCTTCGTGCGCGCGCTCGAACCGCTTACCAGCGGCACATTGTGGGGCGCTGCCGATCCCACCACAGCCAACGGGCGCACCATCCTCTCCGCCGGCCTCACGCTCGGGTTGCTGATCCTGCCGATGATTATCATCAACGCGCAGGAAGCCATCCGCGCTGTGCCCTCCTCGCTGCGCCAGGCCAGCTACGGGTTGGGAGCCACGCGCTGGCAGACGGTATGGCATCATGTGCTTCCGAACGCCATGCCCGGCGTGCTCACCGGCGCCATTCTCGCCATCTCCCGCGCGATGGGTGAAACCGCCCCCCTGGTTGTGATCGGCGCTTCCACCTTCATCAATGTGGACCCCAGCGGGCCGTTCGCCAAATTCACGACACTGCCCATTCAAATCTATCAATGGACGTCCCGGCCTCAGGATGTCTTTCGGAACATCGCGGCGGCAGCCATTATTGTACTGGTATTGCTGCTGCTCTCGCTCAACGCGAGCGCCGTGATCTTACGCAATCGTTTTAGCCGGAGGTTAAACTAATGGCCATGGCCGCTTACGCTTCCAATAGGAGTTACGCTATCGAAGCGCGCAATCTGCGCGTGTACTACGGGGACTTTCTCGCCGTTAAGGACGTCAATCTGGACATTCCGCGGCAAAAAATCACCGCGCTGATCGGCCCTTCGGGCTGCGGCAAGAGTACGATGCTGCGTGCCTTCAATCGCATGAACGAGTTGGTGCCCACAGCGCGCACCGAAGGGGAAATCCTTTACAATGGTGTCAATATTTACGATTCCGACATCGACGCGGTGGAAGTGCGGCGGCGCATCGGCATGGTCTTCCAGAAGCCGAATCCCTTCCCCAAAAGCATCTACGAAAACGTCGCCTGGGGCGCGCGCATCAACGGCTACAAGGGCAACATGGACGAACTGGTCTTCGAGTCGCTGCGTCAGGCCGCACTGTGGGATGAAGTGAAGGACAAGCTCACGCAGAGCGGATTGTCGCTGTCGGGCGGACAGCAGCAGCGGCTCTGCATCGCCCGCGCCATCGCCGTCAAGCCGGACATCATCCTCATGGACGAACCGGCATCGGCGTTGGATCCAATCGCCACCCTGCGCATCGAGGAACTGATGCAGGAATTGGCGCAGAACTACACCATCATTGTGGTGACGCACAACATGCAGCAGGCCGCGCGCGTCTCGGATTTCACCGCCTTCTTCTACACCGACGAAAGTCGCACTGGCGTCCTCGTCGAGTTTGGCGCTACGAAGAAAATCTTCACCAATCCAGAAAATAGACGGACGGAAGATTATATTACGGGAAGGTTTGGGTAAGAAGTAAGAAGTAGGGAGTAGGGAGTAGGGGATGAAATCCATACTCCATACTCCATACTCCATACTCCATACT
>JAFGSL010000330.1 GCA_016934645.1 Anaerolineae bacterium | reverse complement strand
CCGTCAGGGGTCGGAAACTGGCGGTAGATGACGAAAAGGGTGAAGAAGTTTTGTCAAGTCAGAGAGGCTTTAATCCCCGTCAGGGGTCGGAAACATTTTTCCTGACTTGTACAGATCCCCTGTCAAAATGTAGTCAGAGAGGCTTTAATCCCCGTCAGGGGTCGGAAACACATTGATGCTCACACCATCGATAATGGCTGTGATGTATCGTCAGAGAGGCTTTAATCCCCGTCAGGGGTCGGAAACTTCCTCAACCCGGAGCAAACATATCCTCCGTTCCGCTCGTCAGAGAGGCTTTAATCCCCGTCAGGGGTCGGAAACGGGCACTCCCAGGTCCGCGATATGGCGAGTTGTGATCCGTCAGAGAGGCTTTAATCCCCGTCAGGGGTCGGAAACTTAAAATCTCAGCAACCAACAGTATGATTACTACAATTTGTCAGAGAGGTGTTCAACGACAATTAGAATTTGACATCGACGACAATTAGAAATACCCACTATAGGCGGAGGTGTGGATGGTCACCCGGCATCGATGTGCTGTGCTCCTCGGTTTGGCACTAGCTGTGTTACTTCGCGCGTCGTCGTCCGCATCGGACACGGGCCCTGCCCCGCTCACCGTCGGTCTGCGCCCAGACGCGGTCTGGCAGGTCGCTCTCGTCCGCGCGGGCGAGTTCGATCCTCTGATTGCCGAGCGCTGGGCACTGGCTAGTGACGCGCTGACTGATCCGTGTGTCCACGTGACCTATGTGCCTACCTGGCCGAGCAGCGTTTATCTCCCAGCTGTACTAGGCAGGTACGATGGCTCTCCCCCGGTGCCGTGGACCGGGCCGGTGATTGCCGAGGTGACGCAGGACACCGGTGGCTGCCTGAAGTTCGTGGGCGACATGATCCATTTCGCGCTGGATGCTGGTGAGATTGGCGGAACGGCCTCGGTTGACGTTGGGCGCGTACACACGGGCATACTGCTCTATGACGACGGGACGCATGGCGACGGCACGCCAGGCGATGGAACCTACGAGCTGGACTACCTAGCCGCCGAATCCGACGTCGTGCGGACTGCTAGAGTTGCCGGGCATTTCGTTTCATCATCCGGACAGTATGCTCCCACGGCATATGCTGAGGGCTACGTCACTATCGCTGACTGGGAGAGTGGCGAGTCTTCAGTAGCTCCCGTAGCTGCCGTTACAGAGGAGCCTGAGACCGGGACAGCGTATGCGACGGATCGCTTGGTCTTTAGTGTTGTGGAGTCGGCATCATACAACGACATAAGGAATCTTCTGGCACAGCATATGCTTGTGCTGGCTAGCTGGCTACCAGTACTGGGAGTATACGAGGTCGAGCTTGCATCTCCGGATGATTATGACACCGTGAGCATGACACTCCTTGGCCTGCCAGAAGTAGAAGAAGTAGGGCGCAATGGAGCCTTGTACCCATTGGGTTCGGATGATGTAATCCTCGATGCTTACCTGCCCACTGGGCAGGCTCCCTACATGAATCTTATCCGGGCCGAACTGGGCTGGGAAATCACGCCAGGTGTGCCGGACGTGGTGATCGGGGTTGTTGATTCGGGAATAGACGAATCCCATCCCGATCTAGAGCTGCAGGTCATCGATGTGGATCTCTGTGCTCTGTGCTTTGCTGGTGATGCAACCAGTCATGGGACGAAGGTCGCAGGAATCGCGGCAGCAGAGCGAGGCACCCAGGGTATGTCGGGGGTAGCACCCGGCGCCAAACTGTATGGCAGCAAGGTACTTATGGTCGCCACAGATGATGGCAGACCGCAGTATTTCACTACATCGTATGCCGAAGGGATTCTTGCCGTGGTCACCGGTGGGCGTGCAGATGTTATCAACATGAGCTATGGCGCATCTGACGACTTGTTGAACCTCAACTACCTGGCACTGCGAAAAGCCATCCGTTGGGCGTATGGAGAAGACGTCGTTCTGATCGCTGCCGCTGGCAATGACGGTGATGAGGTCGCCAAGGAAGGGTCGGACACCGCCGATCACATCTATCCGGCGTCCTATCACCAGGTCCTGGCAGTTGGCGCGACGAATAGTGATGACACTCGGTGCGTGTTTTCCAACGGGGGTACTGATGTCATCTACGCCCCCGGAGCGAACCTTCTCCTGACAGTGCCAGGTGGCGACTATCTATCAGACAGCGGCACTTCCTTCGCTGCTCCGCAGGTTGCCGCCCTTGCGGCGCTGATACGATCCAAGGCTCCTGGAAAGACCAATGTAGAGGTCGTGAATATCATCACCAGCACTGCAGATCTGGTCCAGACCCAGACAGGTGATCCCATAGGCGGCCTGGGGAGGATCAACGTTTACCGTGCATTAACCCTGGCCGCAACAGGCCACGATCCCGGCTTTGATGACCTCCCGTTGCCGCCCAGAAGTCTCCAGGCCACCGTCGCCGACGGCGGTGTGCAGCTGACATGGGCAAAACCGACGCCAGAACCAGTGGATTTCGCAGGCGTTCACATCTACCGTCTCGAGATCAGCCCTACGACATCCGATCCGATTGCCCAAATCGTCCGCGCTGACTTACTGGGGAGTGGGGTCATCACCAGGACGGAGTTCCTTGACGAAACTGTCGATCCCGGGAAGGCCTATCACTATCGCGTCTACTCTGTAGATGCGATTGGCCAGGAGTCAGTGAACCGCGCAGGAACTGGAGTTCCTGTCTCCTACATACCTGGAGACATGGTCCTCGTCCCGGCAGGTGAGTTTCAGATGGGCTGTGACCCAGAGCATAACGGCGGATATAGCTGCTTCCCAGCGGAGCTCCCGCTACACACAGTCTATCTGGACACCTATGCAATTGACAAGTATGAAACGACCAACGCGCAATACGCGGCATGCGTAGCTGAGGGAGTCTGCGATCCCCCGCAACACAACCGCTCACAGACGCGCCTGTCGTATTACGGGAATCCGATCTACGCGGACTACCCCGTGATCTGGGTGTCGTGGGATAACGCGGCGAGTTACTGTGCCTGGGCGGGTAAGCGTTTACCAACCGAGGCGGAGTGGGAAAAGGCAGCACGCGGGGCGGAGGACACACGCGCTTACCCTTGGGGAGATGGAAGCCCGAGCTGCAGCTTGGCCAACAACGGCTCCTGCATAGGGGACACGGCACCGGTGGCCAGCTGTCCGGTGGGTGCAAGCCCATATGGCGTGTTGAACATAGCTGGTAACGTAACAGAGTTTGTCAGTGACTGGCTCCAGTTTGACTACTACAGCGTGTCACCCTACGCCAACCCATCGGGACCAGATGATGGCTGGGATAAGGTTGTGCGTGGGGGGAACTGGTACCTAGATAATAGCCTTGCCTTGGTGGTTGCGCGTGCCTTCTATGTTTATCCGACGCCTCCCAATGGTTATGTGGGCATTCGGTGTGCGGTCGACGTCCCCTAGACCTGGAGCCACTCGTGGTCGCTGAAGGTGCCGAGAACGAGGCTCAGTGCCGCAGTTGCTTTGCCTGGAGCAAGGTGGTTGGTCTTGATGGCAAGCAGACGAGTGCCAAATGCGCCCCTTTTCGCGCTTGACAAAAACAGTGTCGGTTGTTTCGTTTTAGGGCCACTCATTCGAGATATTACGGTGGCACAGGAGGCAGTATGAGCAGTGCCAACCCTGCATCGCGATGGATTATTTGTGCGCTGAGTATGGTCGTTGTGACGCTCCTGGCGCTAGGCTGCGGCGGCGACCCAACTGCTACGCCCACCAGCGGCGATTTATTCGATAAGCCCCTGGATACGCCCGGTGCCGCAGTCACGCTTTCTCCTGAGGAACGCCATAGTGGTGAAGTCCCGACTGCGTCTGTGACGCCAGTGCCGACGGCCACCGCAGCGCCGGCACCACCTTCCAGCACCCCACCGACAACCGGCCCACTGATCCCAGGGATTGTGCGCGTCTCTGTGTCTAGCGCTGGGGCGCAGGCAAACGGTAGGTCGCAACTCCCGTCGGT
>JAFGSL010000329.1 GCA_016934645.1 Anaerolineae bacterium | reverse complement strand
TCTGGGATTATGGCGTGCTGAATCAGGCCACCGGCAAGTTGTTCGAGGTCATCAAGCAGGCCGGATTGCAGTTTGCTATCTGCTACGAGGACCAGACGATCAAGCATATGGTGGACAATAAACATCTGGCCATGGCTGATGTTTATACCCACGGCCAAGACGTGATGCGTTACATGCATAACACCTGGTTCGGCGATGATGCCTACCTGAAGAGTGATGGGCGACCTGTGCTGCTGACGTTCGGCCCGCAATATTACGCCAGCGGGGCAGATTGGGAGAAGCTGTTCTCCGTGTTGGATGTTCAACCGGTTTTCATCACGCTCGACAAACGCCTCGGGACCGTAGCCACGTCGAGTTTCCCCTGGCCGCCGATGTGGGCGTCCAGAGACGGCGTGTTGACCCAGGCCGCCTTGGAAGACTATCTGGAGAAATTCTACGCAAAAGTTGCCAGCGATTCTTATGTAGTGGGTGGCGCTTTCCCGCAGTTCCACGACATCTATAAGGAAGCCGGCGTCAGCGAAGGATATGGTTACCTGGATGCGCAGGATGGCGAGACGTTCCGCTTTACCCTCGATCTGGCGCTGAGCCACAACCCGGACGTGGTCCAACTCATCACGTGGAACGATTATGGGGAAGGTACCATCATCGAGCCGACGGAGGAATTCGGCTATCGTTACCTGGAAATTGTCCAGGAAACCCGGCGGGGAATGGCGGATGGGGATTTCACCTTCGCCGCCGAAGACTTGCGCCTGCCGATCCAGCTCTTCAACCTGCGGCGAGAGTATGACGGCGATGCCGCCGTCAACGCGCGTCTGGACGAGGCTTTCACGGCTCTCATTGCCGGGGATGTGGACAGCGCAGCAGCCATCATTGCCAGCTACCCGTAGAGCGAGAAAATATGAAATTTCGTTACGGTAAAATTTTCCTACTCGGTTTTGGGTCGTTTGGCTTCAGTATGTTGTGGATTATCTACAACGCTTTCGTCCCTTTGTTTCTGGAAGAGCGATTTGGATTACAGCCGGGATGGAGCGGATGTTACCCCATCCCAGTATCGCTCGCAGGCCAACGGAATCACGAATTTTATGGGCGGGCTGGGGGCTATTCTCAGCACGTTGGGGGGCAGCGCGCTTTTCAACGTGAATCCGGCCTATCCCTTTTGGATGGGAGCAGCCGCGGTGGTCGTGGCGGCGTTGATGGTGTTCTTCTTCATCAAGGAGCCAGCAATCCCCGCACCGCCTGACGAAGACCCCCGTTTGTGGAGGAGCCTGCAAACCATCCGGCAAGATGCCGATAAGAGCGTGGGCTGGATTCTGACGGCGATGTTTGCCTGGCTGCTGGCCTACAGCGCGTTGGAGGCCTTTTTCAGCCTGTACGCCAAGAATCATCTGGGGTTACCGGGAAGCGATGGCGCACGGCTGTTAGGGCAGTTTTCGCTGCTGCTCGTCATCTGTGCGCTGCCCGCGGGCGTTATCGGTGGCAAGATTGGCCGCCGGAAAAGCCTCACCCTCGGCCTGCTGGTCATCGTCCCAGTCTTTTTGATCATCTATCTGCTGCCAGCGAATGTCCTCACCTTCACCTCTTATTGTAGGTTTGTTTCTTTTTGTAAAGTTTCAAAAATCATGCTATAGTATTATTTATTGAAGGTAGCTACTGACCCGCACGTATTTTGCCAAACTCTCTTCGCCTGTAAAGCACCGGAACTGGTTTAGTTTTTCATGTTCAGGTCAGTAAAGTAGTGTAGAAATGCTTGCTGTAACCACTCATGAATGTACCACTTCTAGCAACTAAATTGTTTGCTCCCACGCTCCGGCGGAGACTCGTGTCACGTCCCCGCTTGACCGAACACCTGGATATGGGGCTTCGGCGTAAACTTACCCTCATCTCTGCCCCGGCCGGATTTGGCAAAACCACGCTTGCTGCTGAATGGCTTAACGCGACCCCCCACAACGTTACCTGGTTCTCTCTCGACGAAACGGACAACGACCCGGCGCGTTTCTTGGCATACCTCATCGCAGCGCTGCAAAAAGTGGACCCGGCTATCGGTACAAGTGTGCAGAAGATGTTACAAGCTCCCCAGCCGCCGCCATCTGAGGCGCTCCTCACGGCGTTGATTAACGACATAGCCGCTATCCCCACGCCATTTGTATTCGTCATCGATGACTATCATGTTATTCAAACCCTGACGATTCACCAATATCTTATTTTCCTGCTGGACCATCTCCCTTCGCAAATGCATATCGTCCTTATCTCTCGTGAGGATCCCCCGTTCCCCCTCGCACGGCTGCGCGCACGCGGCCAAATGACGGATATTCGCCAGGTCGATCTGCGGTTCACACAAGAAGAAACGAGGGACTTTGCACAGTTGATGATGCAAGTCGGTCTAACGAACGACGATGTCACGGCACTCCACGCCAGCACCGAAGGCTGGGTTACTGGACTGCAATTCGCTGCTCTGTCTATGCGCCAGCATAGCGATGTTCCGCGGCTCCTGCAATCCCTCACCGGAGATAATCGCTATGTTCTCGATTATTTGATGGACGAAGTCTTCCACCAGCAGTCTGCTGAAGTCCAGGATTTCCTGTTGAAGACTTCTGTGCTCGAACGATTTTCCGCTCCACTGTGCGATGTTGTTACCGGGCACAAAGACAGCAATGAGATCCTGCTTGCTCTTGAACGTTCCAATCTTTTCATCGTACCATTGGACGACGTCCGCCAGTGGTATCGCTATCATCGTCTTTTTGGCGATCTGCTGCGGCATCGTCTGGAGACTGGATTGCCGGATCAAGTTCGCGCGCTTCATATCCAGGCCTCCCAGTGGTTCGCGGAAAACGGCTTCCCCGAGGATGCCGTGCAGCACGCTCTGACGGCTGCCGATTGGTCGCGCGCCGCAGAATTGATTTCATCAGGGCTTTCCACCGATCTGCTGAGCCGTGGCGAAACGACGACTTTGCGGCGCTGGATCGAAATGATCCCCGACACGTTCATATGCACCCATCTCCAACTGTGCGTAGACTATGCTTGGGCCTTGATTCTCACCGAACAGCTCGATGCCGCTGAAGCTTACCTGGCGCGCGCGGAGGAAATGGCTCAATCGACAGAGAATGCAACAGATGCGTTTTTAGGTGGTATCGCCGCTGCCCACGTCCACATCGCACGGGTGCGGGGCGATCATGCCCGCGTGGTCGAACTCTCAGAGAAGGCCCTCGCCTTGCTTCCAGAAGATGCGTTGTCTGAGCGCAGTATCGTGGCCCTCAACCTCGGGATCACGCAGTGGTTCGCGGGTCAACTGGAAAAAGCGGAGACCGCGTTAAAGGAGGCAGAACGCGCCGGACGTGGGTCGGAAAACATGTCCGCGTGGCTCGTGGCCCTTGTCTTCCGGGGCCGGATTCTGGCCGCGCGGGGCAAACCGCAAGAAGCCGTTGATCTCTGCCAGCAGATTGTCGAACAAGGCGCGCAGACGTCGATGGCTTGTCTGGCCCATTACGACCTGGCACGTTTGTTGTACGAATGGAATATGCTGGATGCCGCCGCCGATCATGCCCAAAAGGGCATCGCGTTGAACTTCCAGGGGGGCAGTTCTGAATTCCGGGTCGGTGGGCATGGCATCCTGGCGCTCATCAAGCAG
>JAFGSL010000328.1 GCA_016934645.1 Anaerolineae bacterium | reverse complement strand
TCTGCCCCGGCGCTGCGCTTCTCCGGTCGCCCGGCGACGAGCTCAACCGTCGTTGTCGTTGTACTCTTCTCGCGTTTCCGCCAGCCGGTGAACAATTGTGTAATTTGATCGATTAACGCCATATTGCTCCTACATCGGACATCCGGCCTTGATCCAGACCCACAACGCCCCGGCCATAATTAGCCACTCGATGATGAATAAAACGATCCATAAGACCTCGACAATGATACGCTTGGCCTTAGCGCAAAAGGCCGCGCAGCATTCCTTCCAGCCGGCCAAGGTTGCTCTCCAACGTGCTCATCACGATCGCATAGCGACCGTTCAATTCCAGGAACTTGCCGTAGAAGACCGTGTGCGCGAGCGCGATTACCATCCGTGTTGGACTTCCAGAAATCATCGCCGTGTCCTTCCTCAACGCTTGGTCCGCCGTCACGCGCCCTACAATCGGATTTAGCCCAAACCCATCCACGGCGAAGAACAATCCCGACCGCGCATTGCCCGTGCGATCTTCCCACTTTGCCCCAGCCCGCGCCGCATTCTGTACCGATGCGCCCCAATGCGCTGCCAGCGCATGCAACGCCATGTAAATGCGCCCGCCTTCGCCAAACTCCTCCTCGATGCGTTTGTTCAGCGTACTCGGCCTCTTCACCCAGCGAAACGTCAGCGGTTGAGCCATTCTCCCATCCTCTCATTCTGAGAATCCTGTTCTCCTGCTCTCACTGTACAGCCTCCGCCTCGGCCACCACTGCCGACCGGCGATTGGGCCGCACGAAGACAACCTCGTAGAGCACGCCCGCGCTATCGTTGAAGCGGTCGCCGGGCTGCACGTCACCGGTCGTACCGAACAACACCACGACACGACCGTAACTCTCACGCGTCTGCCCATCCTGGCGCACACTGCCACCGCCACCCATCCGCGCGATGCGCACGCTCTGCGCTGTCAACGTTGTGGCTCCGCGCCGCAGCACCAGGCTCTGCGCGTTATCCGCACGCACCGCTGCCAGGTCGGTCGCCGCTTGCGTCCAATCCATCATATGAGCTGTCCCAGACTATCGTAGCGCGCTCGTGATCCTGTCTGACCACGCTCGAACTCCGCCAGATATTGTGCTTCCAGGCTACTGGCCTGGGCGCTCAATACCTGCGATGGCGAGGACTTCTTCACCCGCTCGTCGCCGATCGCATATTCCACGATTTCGCCGGTGGAGGCTGTCACCGCTGCCAGTGCCTGCTTGCGCAACGCAATGGCTTGCGCCTTCAGCAGCAAAATGCCGGCATCTTCATCGGTGAGATACGGGTAGACGTAGCTCCCGTTCAACACGTGTCCGGCGGCATAACGCAGCGTGCGCTCCAGCGTATAACTGGGCGTGGGGGTAAAGGTGATCGTACGTCCGTTGACCGTATAGCGTTCATTCCAATCACTCGATAGTGGCACGATGCCGGATGCGGTGTGGATAATGCCATCCCGCGCCGTGAAATCGTCCAGCTTGATGATGAACAGAAAGTCGTCGGGAAGGTCATAGCTAGCTGTCCCGCTGACGATAGACAACGTCGTGATCAAAGTCATCTGTCGCCGGCGTGAGAAATCGGCTACCGCGTCCTTGATAGCGCGTTCATATTGCGCCGTCGAGGGTACGCTCCCCCGTGCCGGGACGTCGGCCTGCAATTCTGCGATCAAATCAGCCAGTGCTACGCTCATTCAACACCTCAGTTCGTGTGCAGAAAACACAACGCCAACGTATTGGCCGCCACTGTCTCCAGACAATGCCCGATCTCACCCCAATGGCGCGCCGTGTTGATCACCGCTTGCCCGCCGGCGCGCCCGGCCTCGCTCGCGCTCGAATACACGTGAAAGCCCCGTTCCGGCGCGAGATCCGTCTCGAACCTAACCTTGGCCAGGAACCCGGGTGGGACGATCCACACGTCGGCTCCCTGCGCCGCATCGTGCCACACCACACCCAGCGGGTTATCAGCTCCCGCTGCACATTTGACGGCGGTGCGATCTGCACCTTCAGCCGTCGATTGCGCCGCCAGCTCGCCGGCAGACAAAGCCTCACCGGCCGTAAACCGGGAGGCAATCGCACCATACTCCGTGCGGATTGTGTCCCGTGAGGGTTCACCATAGCCGGCAGCGCGTAAGGTCACCGCACGCCCCACTGATAATTGATCACTGCTGAAGCCGCCACCTCGATGAGCTGGAATTCCTGCAACGCCGATACCGCCAGGATATACGTTTGCCCGGCGTAGAGCAGCAGTCCCACCGTCGCGGTGGGGGCATCGCCATCGAAGCGGAGACGCACGTTTTGCGTCTCCACGCTGATCCACAGTGTGTTTGCGCCTGCAGGAGCCGTCAACGTCACTGCGCTGCTCAGCGTCGCGTTACGCGTCTGCGACCCCACCGCCGCGAATGGCGCATCGAGAATCTCGTGCTTACTTTGCGGATTCATCGGCGGCATCGCTCACCTCCGCGTCGTCCTCTTTCGTCTTCTTGCTCCGCGACGACGTGCGTCGCGTTGATGTACGTCGAGTCGATGTGCGTGACGACGTTTTCTTCGTATCCTCACTCTCTTTCGCTTCTGGTACCGCCTCCGCATCAATAGCGGCTGCATCTGTCTTCTTGCGACTCTGCGCCGACTTGCGCGCTGGCGTTCGCGCCTTGTCTTCACCCACCGGAGCTTCCGGCTTCACATCCACGAACTGCTCTACCGGACGATCTACCCACTCGAACGTTCCCGGTGACTCATCGGCTAACCGCCGCGCCGTATACTCGTCCACATCCAGCAGCTCGCCCGGAATCCGCCGCTTATGTGCTACCACACAATCCCGTAAAATCTTGATCGTTGCCACATTGCCTCCTATCCGGTAGACGAGGAGGGAACTCCTCGTCTACCGATTCAAACATTCTGCCGATCCTGCTCTAATCGTTCCGCAACATCACGTTGATCGTCGGCGTCACCGTCGAACTATGCTCGATCTTGAACCGCAGATACTTCCCGGCCAGCGGTATACGCAGATAATCCGTGCCGTCCGCGCTCATGGTAATCTGATAGGTAACCTCGGAACTGGAGCGCGAGGCCGTCGAGCCGCTGAAGGTCGTCGTCGAAGTAGAGGTCGTGGTGCTCGTCACGCCGCTGCTGTTGGTCAAAGTCGTCGACGCAGAGAGCGGTAACACCCATCCCTCGGAAACGTAAGTCGCGTCCGTCCAGTTGCTCTGGTCCACGCTGTACTGTGGCGTAATCGTGATGTACGAAGAGGGCGAAATGTCCGCCGTCACGAAGATGTCGGCACTGTGGTACAACCAGGTCAAACTGACGTCCGTGCCGTAGACCGTTTTGGGCGCATCCGTATATGTCACCGTCGAACCGGCGATCACCGTCCCATTCCAGAACACGTTCGGCCCACGCAACCCTTGCACGGTGCCCGGCAGCGGCTCGCCTGGCTGGCTCGCCATCACCGCGCCCCCTACTCCAAGGGCCAACACCAACACACACAACACTACCCAGATCAAACTTCGCTTAGTTTTCATCCTCTCATCTCCTGCTTTTTGCTTGAGAGGGAGCGAGGAGTCTCCCCGCTCCCGTCTACTGTTTACCGTCTACGCGATTTTGACCAAAGCGCCCTTCTCCGCCACCGGCGAATCGGTCACGTTGTATTCCTCGGCGTAATACTGATCTGCCGCGATGAGCTTGCTCGTGCCCCCGCTCACGTCATAGGTCGGGAATGGCCCCTTGATCGTCATCGGGCTGAAGACCCAATGCATCACCAGTTCGCGGTTGGCGATCAGGAGGTAACTATCGCTGAATTCCGTGCTGGCAAACAGTGGATACCCCTTCACCCGGCCCACGAAACCATTCGCGTTGAGCACCGCATCCGGGAAACCATCGCGCTTGAAACCGGTCCAGTTCGAGATGAGATCGGCATTGGTGCGGCTGGCGACGAGGCCGGTAGGTTCGTAGTAGCGGTTCCAGACTTTCACACCAGCCTGACCGATCAACTTCACCAGCGAGTCTAGCGAATCGGTCGCGGCGGTCCATGTCCCGGAAATGTTGTTGGCGACGCTCAGCGCAGCGGCCAGGCCCATGTAGAGCATGCCCTGATCGATCTTACGCCGGACCTGCGCAACGAGAGTTGTCAGCGTGCGCTGCGTGGCATCCCAACCCAACTGGCTGCGACTGAACACGACCGCCTCGCTGCTGATCTGCTGTGCCAGCCGGTCGGCAGCGGAATCCACCGTCTTGTAGGTCAGATTCAGTTCGCCGCGCTCGATGGCCGCCATCTCGCCCTTCCTGATCGCGGTGTAGTTGTAAGTTGCCTTCAGGCTCTGGGCATCGGTGATTGTGCCCGCGGTCAGCGCCTTGAAACGTCCGCCGGCATAGTCGACCACGTAGTCGCTGCCCTCAGTGTAGGTGACAGTCGCGCCGGAGTTGGTCACCACGACGGTACCCGGAGTAAGCCTCTTGTAGGTCATCGCCACCCAGGTATCCAGATCGGCGGTCACGGCCTCGGCGGTCGATGTGCCGGTATACCCAGTGTCACCGGAGAACTCTTCGTAATACAATCGGAAAGGACTGACATCGGTAGTCCCGGTAGCAAAAACGTCTGCGGCGACGAGCATGGGCAGCGCCTCGGCCACGATGGCCCGGCTCACGCTATAGGGCAGATTCAGATCGGAAGTGATCTCAGCCTCCTCGAAGCGCCGGGCCTCACGAATCATGTGCCCCCGGTATACCTCATCGAAGCGGGCCAGATACTTCGCCGCGAAGATTTCAGCGGCAGTGACCGGCTTACGATGATCCCAGCGGCGCACCAAACCAGACGCCATCATGCTCTCCTGTAACTCCCATCCCGCGCGCGCATAGGCCGGAATCCCCAACTCACTCTCGATTACTGGCCCCATCATGCGTATCCCACCGGCACCGAACCCGCGCTGGCTCAAAACCAGATCGGCCTGGATCGCGTCGTACTCCTTGCGTTTGCCGACGATAACGGTCTTCGCTTCTTCAATGCTCCGCGGCTTGGCGGCCTTGATCGCCTCGACGAAGCTCTTCTTCATCACCTGGTTATAGGGCAGGTCTTTGGTCTGCGACTCGATGTACTCGTCGATCTCTCGCTGGCGCTTCTCATCGCGCAGTTGCATCAGCTCCTCACCCTGCGCGCGCATCGCTTCAGTGATGTCGGCGGTCTCGTTCAAGCCCAACAGCGCCCGCAAATCCTTATCGTGCTCGGCCAGCAACTTGACCTTGCGCGCATCCTCCTCCGCCTTGCGTTGGAGGGCCTCTTCCAATTCTGCGCGTTTCTGCGCGTCATGTTCCTCGATGATTGCCCGCACGAGGTCCGGGTACTCCTTGCGGAGTTTCTCCAGATCTAGCAACATAGTCTCATCTCCTGACTGTCGATTTTCGTCTTTCGATTCAAACAGCGTCACGCCCGCTTCCGGGTCGCTCTGCTGGTACGGGGCCGTAAGATCGTAGCCGGTGATCTCTAGCCACGTCACCTCCTCGATCTGCTGGCCGTCTTCTTCCACAATGCGGCTTTCGCCATAAGCGCGTTGACTGATGCCCGGAATAACGCCGCCCTCCATTATGGCGCGCACATCCTTCCCATTGCCGGTGCCCAACAGCTTGCCCGATATGATTGCGTGCTTGCCGTCGAACCCTACGCCGGTCCAATTGACCACCGTTTCCAACAATATAGGATGTCGATTTCCCTTCGAGGTCGGATGATCCGCTTCACCCGTCAACACTGAAGACGACTCGATCTTGAGTCGCCCTTGCCCGGCGCTTTCGTTCAGATGACTGCGTAACCTTCGCAGCGCCGACTCTAGCACCGGACCTGGATACCGCCGCCTGTTGGCATTCACCGTGTCGGCAGTAACTCCAATCCCCTCCAATAGCCACGGCCCGTTAGGATTGTCTTTCCCCTCGGTCAGCAAGCGTACTGCTGCCGGGATCGTCTCGACCAAACGCTGCCTCGTCGCACCCTGCGACGCGCTTTCCTGCATGGGCTGTTCGGTCGTCTGTGGCACATAGGCCAGTTCTACGACCTCCCATTGCTCGCGCGGATCGAATACGTACCGCTCCCCTTCTCGGCGATACGGCACGAAGTAATATTCCTCCGGCTGTAGCTTGTCGCTCTCGACGATGACGTGATCGGTGAAGATCTCCCGGACCCACAACCAATCCGCATCGCTATCGTCATAGGGGAACTGCTCCCGGAAATGCCGCCGGATCTGCATCGTCATATAGTCGATGCTCCCCTTAGCCTCATCCAGCGGTTGCCCGCGTTCAATCTTTTTCTTCTTCATACTCCCCTCCTGCATTAACTGGCGTTTTTTCTCCGCCCTAACACCCCTATTTACTGTCTGCCACGCCGTCTGCGGCGCACTGTCTACCTGTAAAAACGTCAGTTAAAATGGTTTAACAGACCATCCTAATATTCTGTCAATCAATCCTGCTGTGGCTGCTACACCACACTCTGTACCACGCGCCCCGGTGCACTCGCCGCGCGTCCCACGCCGAACGCCAACTTGCCGAAAGCCCCACTGCTCGTGTCTACCTGGTCGTCATTCGTCCCGTTAGGGAAGGCGCATAACTCGCTAACGTACGCTGCGTTCCAGCTCGCGCGCTTTAGCAAGACGTTACGCGCCTCGCATTGTGCGGCGAATGGTCCCGCCCGGACCTCCTTGCTGCCGCTGGCGACCTCGACGTGGACGATAAATCCTGCCAGATTGCGCACCGTCGCGTTCGCGCTGTCCTTGCCGCCGCTGCCTGGCTCCTGTTCCGCCCAGATTTCCACGTCTGGCCCGTCCATCTCCGCCGTCGTGCGCATCACGGTATCTCGTCCGAGATCGGACCACTGCCCACGCACTACGTCCTCGATGTAGTAGCGGTTCTGCCATTCCGCCATCAACAAGCCAACCGTATAATCGCCATCGCCTTCCGTTCCGGCTTTGTCCCAGTAACGTACGCGCCGGGCTTCCTTCGGTACCTCGTTGACGAGTTGGCTGAACCACTCGCGTTTGAACTTGTTGCCCTCCGGAGCGCGTGGAGTAGCCTGGTACTCCGCAAACCACACTATGCTGCCCACGTCACGCTGGATCTCTTGCAAAGCGCGTGCACTGAAGCGCTGCGGGCATAGAGCTTCACCGGCCTTACGACCCAACGGATCGCGCAACCCGGGTCGCAACCCCAACAGCTCATGGCTTTTGTCGCGATCCTTCTGCGTCTCAGCCAATGCCGGAAGTCGCAGAATCGTCCAGCGGTCGCCTTGTTCGCTCAGCAGTCGTCCGGCCAGGTCATCCTCGTGCCATCTGGTCATCACCAGGATGATCGCGCCGTTCTCCCAGATGCGGGTGCGGAAGGTTCCCCGCCACCAGTCCCATACCTGGTTGCGCACGGTGAGGCTTTGCGCCTGCTTCCAGTTCTCGAACGGGTCATCGATGATCCCCAGGAAAGCTCCGTGCCCTGTGATTGGCCCGCCGACGCCCACCGCCAGCATCCCGCCAAGCTTTCCTACGATGCGCCACAATTGCTTCGAACGGCTGTCGTTACGCGTCTCCACGCTGGGGAAAACTGCCGCGTACTCATCGCTCTCTACGCAACTGCGCGCTTCGGCGCTGTGACTCTCCGCCAGGCTCGCGCCGTAGCTGGAGAGGATTACCGGATCGTCGGGCCGTTTTCCTAACCAGTAGGCCGGAAAGCGTCGCGAGACCAGCTCGCTCTTGCCGTGCTGGGGCGGGGCGAAGATCATCAAGCGCGTGATCTGGCCGCTTATAACCTTTTCAAGGTGCCTGGCTATGAGCCAGTGCGCCGGATCCGCTTTGTATTGCGGAAACGTCCAGCGCGTAAAATCAATCAGGTTCTGCTGGGCTAACGCTCTCCGCGCATCCGTCTGCAACTGAGCTATCTGTGCCTTCGTCGACGATAGCCCGCAAGATTTCAGGAGGGAGGCCGCTAACGTCAAGTTTCACCACCTGTTCCGGCAATTCAGAAATCTCCACCGGTACGCCGCGTGAGCCCAATGCCGCTAGGCGCGTGCTCATCTCATCATTGCCCAACACCAGTAACGTCTTCGAAGCCTCCGTACGATAATCTGCTCGGTCCAGCGGATTGAGTGCCGTCTGCCGCAATCCGGTCACAGCATCGACTTGCCCTTCGGCCAGCGCGCGCCGCATAAGCTGCTGCGCTTGCATCTCGATGCGTAAGGTCTCCGCTTCACGGTACGTGCGTGTTAGCTCTTCGACGTACTCCCATATTGGGCGGATAGCCGGTTGTTTTTTCCACTTCTTGTACCATATCGACCGCGAGCAGATCATATCGCTATCCTCACGCTCGCGATCGAAGATCGCATCCTCACGCACGCCCGGCGTGGCACGGGCCACGCCGTACATCAACGCCGTATAGCGTTTTTTACCCGCATCTTTGCCCCGTACTGCCCTCAGCCTGGCCGCCAGTTCCTCGTCCAGCACCGGATAATGTGGGTCGATAGGTAAAATCGTCGAATTCATGGTGTACCTGTGGTGAGTTTCGTTTGTACACTTCCGAGAAAAATCTGGGTAGTGATGTCAATCACTTGAATACGCGAAATGCACATCAGCCGAGCCGCAACGGCTTCACTGCCGGCAAGGACGGATCTTCGTCCAGCAATTCGGCCTCCTGTGCCAGTCCCTTTAGTACCAGGTCGAACTTCCCTGCGGCCCAGGCCGCGCGCCGGGCCTCTCGCAACTCCGCCAACAAGCGCGCCTTGCGCTTCTCCGTCTCTACTCGCACCTCGGTCGCCCAGACTGCTTCCAGGAAAGCGATATCCGCGCAAACGGCTTCTAGGTCGGCGGTCATCCCACTTTGTTTCAGTGCCGCGAGGATTTCGAGGGGTGTCAATCCGCGTAGATGTAATGCGGCTACTCGTAGCCGTCGTACGTCGTCTGCTGTATCCACCGTTCACGAACACCTGCCGTCTCCGTAAATGACGCAAGGCGGCAATTGTGTGCCCTGCGGCAGTAGCTCTGACTTACCCACGATGACGCACTCCGCCCACGCTAATAGTGTGTCCAAATCGTCGGTCAATACATCATAGGCATCCTCGCGCACGTCGGGATCGTACATGCGCACCTCGCCCCCGCTTTGTAGCAAACGATCAGCAATAATCATCCACGGACTTTCGCGCACATCGTCCGTGCCGCCCTTGAAACTCATACCGATAATGCCGAAACTATATGCCCCGGTCGCCATTGCCCGGTCCACGATGTTCCATATCCGCTTGTCGTTGCTGTGGACGATGGCATTCAATATTGAAGAGGGGTTCCTCCAGGCCATGTGCAATAACGCGCGTAAATCTTTCGGTAGACACGAACCGCCAAAAGGGTTACCCGGTCGCAGATACGCCGGCGAGATATTGAGCTGCTTATCCCGCGTCATAATCTCCATCACCGCGCGTCCGTCGATCTCCAGTTCTGTTGCAATATCGCCTATTTCGTTCGCAAACGTCACCTTCAGCGCGTGCCAGGCATTGGAAACGTATTTCAGCAGCATCGCCGTTTTGCAGTCCGTACGCACGATGAGATCGTCTTCCCAACCGAAGAAGGGGTCCATAAACGGCAGATATAGCTCTAGCAATGTGTACCCGGCCTGGTCGTCGTCTGCCCCGATTACGACCAACGGCGGGTTGCGAAAATCAGCTATGGCCGACCCTTCCCGCAAGAACTCCGGATTAGCGCACAACTGCCAATCGTGCTGGCGAGAGAGGCTTTCCAAATACAACTTCATATCATCTAGCGCGGCAGGTGGGACGGTACTGCGGAGGACGATCACCGGCGCACTATCCTTGCGTGTATAGACCTCGACAATCTCTCTTAACACGTCGTACACCGCACTCAGGTCCACCAGCCCCAGATCGTCGGAAGGCGTTCCGACGCAGATCAACGCGATGTCTTCCACGCCGGTAGCTTCTGCCCCATTGGAAAGAAACTCCAAACGGCCTTCTTCCTGCTGCACCTGCACGATCTCTTCCAGCCCGGGCTCATAAAACGGCATTTGCTCTTGGCGAAGTAAAGCCAGTTTGTCGAGGTCTACGTCAATCCCGGCGACCTGGTGCCCGACCTCGGCCAACAGGGCTGCCGTCACCAGCCCCACGTGTCCCATCCCGAAAACGGCAATTCTCATATCAGTACTCCCAGGGCTGCGTAGAAATCGTCACGCCAGCCACTACCCAAGGGAGCGGGATACCAGCCCGGGCACTCCGTGCCTATTCCATTAGGCAAAGCACGATCACGATGCCCCACCACGCGCGCTACAGGAATGTCATACATTCCCATCAAACGCGCACACACGCGCGCCAGGCCTTCGATCAACGTCACCGGTGGGCGGGTTTTGTGCCAGTATCCGGCCACACCTACGCTGATATTGGCATTGGGATAACCCGCGTGATCGTGCCAGAAGCCCTGTTCTAGCGGTACGCATAACAGCGCGCTGCCGTCCTGTTGCACGAAAATGTGATATTGTGTCGTTGGTAGCCCGTAACGCACCACACCGTTGATCATGTACGCCTTACCCAGGCACACCCGCGCCAGCGCATAAGCATCGTTAGTGCCGGTGTGGTGCACCGTGATCCCGGTCGGCGTGCGTGTCGCCCACCGGCCGGAGGATTGGTACGGATTCTGGGCGGTGGGATTGGTGGGGAAGGTCGCTGTCACGTCTTCCCACGGCATATCGGACGCCGGTGGTTCCGGCTGGATCACCTCGACGGCGAAAGTCACCGGCTGCAGATCAACTGCGCAGGCATCTACTTGCACGATCACCTGATCGCCGGGTTGCACGACGTGTGTATTCATGGCACTACTCCTTTTTCGAGGACGAGCTGCATAATTGTTCTGATGATCAGTAATACAACCAGTCCACCTGCCGTAACCAGGAAGTATTTAAGTACGCGCAGCCAGGGGATATAGTCAAGCACCACTTTCATCTGCTCGACTAACGTCTGCACCACCTCAGAGAGCGTTTTTACCTGGCTTTTGATGTCATGGTAGTCAGATAGGCACTCATCTGTTTCGCGTGTCTCACGCGAAAGCGTTTGTTGCTGCGTGAACAACGCCTGAACCTGCCGCTCTAAATCTTTCACCCGCGCAGTCAATTCTTGCATATCCCCGCTGACCGCGGTCAATGCCGCCACCGCCTGGTGCACCTGGAGCTGCAATTCGCTGATCATCTTACTATGTGCCTCACCCTGCATCCGCAGGCCGGCCGTCGTCTCGCGCATTGCCGTTTCGAGCTGCTGCGTCGCGTCACGCATAGCCTCGACGCGCGCCTCGATCTTTGGCATACGGCGCACTTCCTCGTTGATCTTGCGTAATTGATCTAGGATCAAATCGTTGATGTCGTTCTCACCCACGGCTCTACTCCAACACGCGCCACTCGCGTTCTTTCTCCCGCTGCGGTTTTACCATAGCCTGGAACCAGCCCTGCGAGCCCAACCAAGTGATCACGGTGCCGCCGATGATGTACCAATATGCCGCCGTCTGCTCCCAGAACGTGGCTGGAATGTAGGTCAAGGCCAGGCGTGCGAGGATGGCGATCACCATCGAGCCACCGATGAGCAAGCCGCGCTTGAGCACATCGCCTTGCGCGTTGTACCATGGCCATTTGGCCACCAACGCGGAGAGCACCGCGCCCAGGAGTACCCACCCGGTCGGTCCGGCCAGCATTTCCAGGAAGTCCGGCAAAGTCGGCACGTCCACTGTATCCACCGCCAGCCCGCTACCGGGCAAAGTCGGCATTGCCAGCGGACTAACGCCAGGCGATGTCGTCACACATCCCGCCAAAAACGAAAGAACCAGAACCCCTGCGATTACGAATAGCCTCTTCTTCATCGTTCTTCTCCTCTCACTAGAAGTTACAAACAAAAAGGGGCCACCACCATGACTATGGTGATGGCCCCGGAATCTCTGTCGCTGCCAGGCCGAAGTGTATCAGAGTTGATATGCTTATCCAAACATACTCAGTTGCTCTGGTCCACTCTTCTTCCGCTTCCCCCACGCCGGTGCATCGCTCTTGCCCGCGCGCCACAATGCCTCGGCGCGTTCCCGGTACGGATCATTGACCTCGCCGGGATTTTCTAGCCGGCATCCCACGTCCAGCCAATCATCGAAGCCGCGCCCCAGCGCCTTGCCCCGGCGTGTGTGTTTGTCGAGTGCGTAATCGGGGATCCCCCGTCGGCCCTGTAGTGCTTCGTCCATCCACTGCTGCGTCACCACCCGTTGCAGGTGATCTGCCGTACGTGCTTTTGGCGAGCGGCACATCAGCAGCATCGCGTTCGCCAGGATCAACCGGCACGTGCCGTCCTTGCCCTCGCCGCGGAACTCGAAGAACTGCCCGCGCAGCACCGCGATCTGCGTCAGGATGTCGGGGTTCGCAATCCCGATGTCCTCATTGCAGATCACCAGTAGCCGCCGCCATAAATACGCCTCGTAACGCGGCACCATCTCCAGGCACCAGTAAAGCGCCTGCTCCTCCTTCCCGCGCCGGATGTCTTTCTGTAGCGCGCTGATGATTTCGTCCAGCGGATAGCCGTTCTGCGTAAAAGGTCTGTAACCCATCGTTTCCTCCTGTGATTAAATGATGTCCTCACTCTCTCACAAGAGCGCACCCCTTGTCAATCACGAAATTTCACGAAACCAGCACGAGATTTTGCCGCCGGTTGACGTGAACTTTGAGCATCACCGTCCCCTTGCCCTCGACGATGCTCAACCACTTGCCCCACTTCTGCTGCAAATACGCCAGTTCACGTTGGTTGCGCTCTGCGCTGCGCATGTGCGCGTTCCCTCCGCTGTTGTTAAATCGCTGTTCGACGAAGGCGAAGCGCAAATCGGCGAAGATGCAGCGATACTTAAGTTGCGCTTGCAGGCAAAAGTCAATGTCCGCCCGCAGCTTCAGTTGGGAGTCGAAACGTAGTTCCCGGCCAATGATCCCCATCGCGCCACCCACCCAACCACTGAAGCCGAAGGGGTCCTGATTTTTGAATTTGCGCACGTCCCCACCATTCTGATTGAAGCCAAAAACGGGCGTTCCCAGGATCCGTGCACCCTGCTCCGCGTTCTCTATAATCTGCCGGATCGCCACCGGATCGCGGATCACCGCGCTGGCCGTCGCCCGGCCGGGCATGGCTTTCAATGCGCTGATGTCGTCGTCTACGATGAAGATCGTCTCGTCCGGCACATTGTCCAGAATCCAGTTCTTCAATGGCGCGATCCCGGCCACCTCGGGCGGATGGGCCAGCAGCTCTGCGTCGAGGACGGCGTAATCGGCGACCTCTTCCTCGTGGACCACCACCAGCGCCCCTGGAAACATCCGCAGTACGTACCTGCACGCTTCAACCCTCTTTCGCGATGGGATGATGATTCTCATGACCTGGATGTGCATCCTCTGATGCAAAAGGATTGGTTTCACTGTTTCCCTGCGGTGGCAACGTCATTGCAGCGTCTACGTCGAGATTGACCGGCTCAAAAATAGCCAGATCGATGGAAAAACCACGCTGTCCCTTCAGCGTCTTGATGCTATTGACCTGGACTTGTCCATTCAACACTTCAGATAAGTATCGCCCTACAGCCAGGCGCATATCCTCATGAGTAAGAATTACGACGCTGATTTCCATTGCTCTACCTTCTGCAAAAATGTTGCACCGTCCAATACCCGGCACAGCCCGATCTTGCGATGCTTTTCGCCCTTGCTAGATGTAAACGCAAACGCGCGCGGCTCGACGTCCAACACGTCTACCGCGCGCGCCCAATCCCACGTATTCCGAAACACGAGCATCACGTAATCGTAATGCTCAAAGGGCTGTACTTCCATCTCAGGGACTAGATCTGCGTCTGATCCCTTCTTTGTTCCGGTCAGTGCATCATCCGGTAACGCCAGATTGTCCAACTCTCCTTGCCGGAAGAACGCCGCCAGGTCCAGCCCGGCTTCCATCCCCGCCGCGATCTGCTGCGCATCCCACGCCAGGTTCAACTCACCCACACGATTGTCGGCGAAGGCCAATTCCCGTGCCGCTGGATCCTCAACCAGGTCCAAATCGGTGCGCTGCGTCACCACCAGCGTATCACCGTCGCTCGGTACTACGACGACCTTCACTCCGGGATTGAGCTTTTCCAATGTTTCGGTGGTTTTGTTGCCGCCGATCACCCGCCCGCGCCGGTCCACCACGATCCCCCGTCCCACGCCGAAGCGAATGACGCTCTCTTGTAGCGTCCACATCCCCCGCTCCGTTCCCAGATTTGCGTTGTCTCCGTCGAGTTCCAGGTCGGCGAGGGATTGGATATCCTTTACTGTGTTGTCGCCAGGTTGATCCATTTTAGCACCTTAGAAACGAAAAGGGGCCAGCGTTATAAACGCTGGCCCCGGAATCTGTGTCGCTGACAGACCATCATCGGCCTATTGGTTTGCGGAGGCCTTCCACCCCGCTCGACCGTGTAGGGCGATTACGGCTTGAGCTACCTCACCGTCGGATTTGAACCGATTATCGCAGCTAGTAGCTCTGTAACCCACTAAGCGCAATTTTTTAACCCGTTTCCCTTGGGTAAAAATCCAGAACTTATGTTCTAATTATACATATATGTCAAGCTATGTCAATAACCCTTGCCTGCCATTAACGCCAGTTAAGTCAAATTAACGGCCATTTTCCGATCAAAACTGCGGCCTTGAAGTCCTTCCTTGGCTATCTATCACCTTCTACAAATGATAGTTAACGTGTCTCCATTTTGCTACTATAAGCATAGCTAGCTATCTGAAGTCGCGCTAGCTTTTCCACCAACGCTCTACCTCCATCGTGGCATCGCACACTTCCCACAATGTTTGGCCACGATCAATAGCTGCCAGTATAGTGCTCCCGTTTTGTAGCACGTCGAATACACTCCTGCATCCAATCAGCCTAGCCTCTTCGAACGCGTCTTGGAGGGCTTGCCAAGCGTTTGCGTCTATCTTTTGTCCCGTTTGGAGTATAGCCGGAGCTATCCTGTTGAATGCCTCTGCTTTATACTTTGTACTTCCAATCGTTTTGGCTGTTGCCCATACTTCTTTCAGCGCTTCGACTTCATTAATCTGAGCCAAAGCTTGGCTTATTTTGCCTAATGCTTCCGCTCTCAAACGTAGGTCCTTAATATTTTCTGTGGTTCTCAATGTCTTTCGCAATTCTTCAACTTGTCCCAACTGCGCTAGCACCTGTGCTACTTCACCCAGTACACTTGCATTTCTAGTCTCTGTCGCAATTTCGAGTGCGGATCGTGCTGTTTGCGCAGCTTCTTCCATCTCTCCGATGTGAGCTAGACCTTTGGCACATTCAAGCAATGCTTGCACTTCAGATGCCTCGCCACTATAGAATGGCGCTACCTTGCGTATTTGCTCTAGCACCTGGTTTGCAGTTTCGAACTCACCAAGTTGTACCAAAGCCTGGAGAATTTCAATCCATGCCCTTACACGCTCCTTGTCATCAATAGAACCTGCTATAGGATCTGTTATTTCTAGTACTCGGTGTGTTATCTGAGCAGCAGTTTCGATCTCTCCGGCCTGGGCCAGTGCCTGTGCTATCTCGCTCCGTGCCTTGATAGTGTACACTTCTGGAATCTCTTCAATTGCTTCTAGCACTTCTTGTAGGGCTTCTATCTCTCCGACTTGTATAAAGGCCCGCGCCACTGCACTCAGCTCTTTGGCTATATAACTATAGTGTGTCCCTCCTTGACAGTTTTTTGCTATCGACAATACGTACCAAAGCGCTCTGATATCACCCGTTGGTGCTAATGCCAGGGCTATATGACTCACGATTTCAGCTCGGAAACCCCCGAGATTTTTACTTTTTCCCATCATATTGAGTATCCACAAAAGCGGTTCTTCATCTCCGACTTGTACTAAGATTCTACACACGTCTCCTAGTTCCAGTGTTGCATCCAACCAGTTTGGATCCCAATGCTCTGCTTTCAATGCTTCAACCATCATACGCCCTGCTTTTTTTGTAGCTCCATCACGGGCTAAGGTCTTCGCCTTACCGATTAACAGCCACATCGCGGCTGCTCTTCCGTATTTAATGTTCTGCGCGACTCTCAATGCCTTTTGAAGCACCTCCATTTCTCCAATCTGAGCTAACGATTGCGCTATTCCATCCAGCCAAGTTGATTCGTTTACTCTATCATCTGCGGTTGTTTCGGCTGCCGTCAGCACCTTTCTTGCTATTTGTCTTGCTTCCTCTATATTCCCGATCTGGAGCAGTGCTTGCGCCACGTAGCTCAATGCTTGCAGTTTGTGATCTCCATCTTCCATACCTTCTGCGATCTTACGAGCTTGCCCAAGTGCTTCAATATCCTTAACCTGGGGCACCATCCGCAACACTCTACCTAGCCAATCTGCTTTCCACCCCTCGCCTACTAGGTTATTCAAGTTTGCCAGCGTCATTCTTAGTGCTTGATGAGTGGCAGCTTCCTGAGTCTGTTCCTTGACCAGCGCCTCGGCCACCTTGATCAATGCTAGGTTTCTTGTTGTCTCATCCTCACTATCTTGCGCGACTGTTAGTAGCTGTTGCAGGGTTTCTACTTCACCTGTTTTGGCCAGGGTCTGGGCTATTCCACTAAGTGCCTCTGCTCTGTTCCTTCCGCCCTTAATCATTTTCACTACCGATAGAACTTCTTGCAGTCCTTCCTGTTCGCCCGCCTGTATCAATGTTTGAGCTATCCAGCCTATTGTATATCCACTGTAGACTGCTCCCTCCCTGGTCCCATGTCTCAACTCATATTCAGCCGCAATTGCTTTTACCGCTTTCAGCGCCTGTTGTGCAACCTGGACGGACGCTTCCTGTTCTCCGGCCTGTGCCAACGCCTGAGCAATGCCGGCTAGGGCAGCCGCTTTTTTCCCTTGATCCCGGATCTTATATGCTATCTCCAGAATATGCCGCAGTTCTTCTATTTTCCCCACCCCCACCATCACTTGTGCCACCGTAATTAACACCTGCGGGCTGCAATCATCCCTAGTGCACACTTCGGCTCCCTCACCTTCCAGTATCTGTTCCACAACTTGGATCGCTGCACTGTCTTGTCCTACCTGAACCAACGCCTGAGCTATCCTACTAAGTGCATACACTATATGCGGCGCATTATTCTCAATTTTTTTCGCCTTCACCCGCGCTAACCGACGTGCTTCCACATCCCCGACATCCTCCTGGCCCAGTCTCTCGCGGGCCGCTTTACGTAATGCCTGTGCTTTCCACTCCATAGCTTGCGCGAGTCCCAGCGCCTGTTGCAAGATTTCTACGTCCCCCACCTGCGCGAGCGCTTGGGATATCTCGCCCAGCGCATGTGCTTTCCACTCTTCACTTTCAGTAGCTTGCACGAGTTCCAGCGCTTGTCGCAAGATTTCTACATTCCCCATCTGCGCGAGTGCCTGGGATACTTCGCCTAGCGCATATGCTTTCCACTCCTCACTTTCAATAGCTTGGATGAGTTCCAGCGCTTGTCGCAAGATTTCCGCATCCTCCACCTGCACGAGTGCCTGGGATATCTCGGCCAGTGCTCTTGCTCTCCACTGTTCATCTCCTATACCTTCCGTAGCTGTTAGGGTCTTCCGTAATGTTTCTACGTCCCCCACCTGTGCGAGCGCCTTCGCTGCTTCAACTAGTGCATACCCCTTATCACTGTCTTCCTCAATAGTACTCGCTGATGCTAACGCAAGCTCCAGCACTTTTTTTGCCTCTTCCATTTCTCCCCGGTTGATGTACGCTTCACCAATCAGTCTGTATGCGCGACGCTGTTGTTTGGTGTCCCAGATCAAAGTGGCATAATCGATGGCCGCCTTCCTCACCAAATTCGGATCGCCAGTCTGTGCTAGGACGCCTAACGCTTCAGGCGGTACACTGGTCGCCATTGAGTGCAGCTTAGCGTAAAGCTGGCAACCGCGCACCAGTTGCACCCAATTGATCGGTTCTTCTTTACTAGCAGCCTTAATAGCCAGATCGACGTTTTCAACAAAAGTGCGATGAGAAAAAGTGAGATCGAATAGAGCATTCTTCCAAGGTTTATCGATGAGGGCATATAGCTCCTTTAGCAGTCCTGCCTTGTACATATGCCATGCCAGGTGGTCGTGAATGTAGCCATCAGATTCCAGCTCAACCCACATGCCACGGCAACGCTTTGAGTAACCAGCAACCAGCTTTGCATGGGTCTGTTCTAACTCTCCGTTTTTCCTTAAGTGACCTGATACGAACTCATACAGGACATCGTGAAAAGCATACCATTGGTTCCCATCCACTATATACGAGGTTAGCAATGCTTGCTCTGCGAAGTCGATCAGGACTTTTCTAGCTTCAGACACTTCCAAGTCCCAAAGCGCTGCAGCCGCAGTCAGAGGGAAGGGGGCATCTTCAGGAAAAACGCCCAACTGCCGATACAATCTCTGGTCTTCCTCCTTCAGTCTCTCCCAACTCAACTCGAGAGAACATATTAGACTATCCTCTTTATCATCTTTCGGCTCACGACCACGCTTGACAACCTGCAACTTGTGCTCCTTCCACTGCTCGTAAATTTCCTGCCATCCACCTCTCAAGGGCGTAGCTTGTGCCGCGATGAGTTTCAAAGCCAATGGTAAATAGCCAACCCCCTCCGCAAGCTTGCTAGCCGTATCCCGATCTGTGTCCGGAATTCCCCCCGCCCAGTTGGCCATCAACGCAAGAGCTTCTGCCTCGGTCATCTTGTTCAATGGGATAGGGATTGCCCCGTCTAACATATTAGCCTCGCGGCTGGTGATCAGCAACAAGCATTTTGATCCACCGACTGAGAAGGGTTCGACATGATCTTCTTCCCAAACATCATCCACTACTAGCAAGCAAACTTTGTCCTCCAATAAATCGCGTAACTTGTCTCTGCGTGCCTGTGTATCAAAATAAGCACTATTGAAAATAGTTAAATCTTTTGGAGCTGCTAACTCAAGTCCCCATCGGGCAAGGCGCTGAGGCAAGTCCGGTTCTTTGCCAAGTGTTACCCACAAAATGCCATCGGGAAAGGCATTCTGGACCTCTTTATCACGGGCAAAGGCTGCAGCCATAGCTGACTTGCCCAAGCCACCCATACCGTGCAGAATAACTCTGGACACTGGCAGTGGACCACCAGTTTTTCCAGGAAGAAGCTTTTTCTTCAAACACCTCAATTCGTCCAAGCGTTCGACATACTGATCTGGAAGGCGGGGGGCCTGCATGATAGGTAGTGGAACATCATCAGCGAATATTCGTCCGTCTTCCTGTTGCATAAAAAGGACAGGCATCCACCAGTCAGGGCGATGGTGGAGGATCAGTTTAATCCGCGCAGCCGCCATTGCACGATCAATCTGGCCATCGCGATCCAGTTCTCTGAAAAATTCAGGGGTGAATTGCTCAACTGACTCCATTGTGATATTACCCTGCATCGCAATCACCGATAACACACCGGCTTTGATCAATGCAGGCCCCAAGGCACTCAATTCGCCCTCATCGTGACTACAAATTTCGTCCTCTCCGGCACTCTGGCAAGATGCAAGCACAATCAGGCGAGGTAATTCTGTCACACTTTGGCGTAGACTTGTAATGAGACCAACAGCATACTCACCGTAGGGTCCTTTCCAGTCCTCTGTTGCCACTAATTCGTGACAACCATCTTCATCCTCAAGCAGTAATATATAGGGCCTGTCCTTGCTCACCTTGCCGTGAGCTACCAGGTAGAGGATGTCATAGCCTTCACGCAGATGACTGATTAGGTTGGCAAATGTCGGATGTCCGTCACAAACAACAGCCCCTTGCTTTTCGGCACGGTAGAGTGCAGTAAGATTCGCGAATTCTGCTAGTGCATTCTGCGCACGGGCCAACTCACCTAGGACGTCTACTGGCGACAGATTCCACTTATTGCTAAGATTGATTGGATTAGCGATCACTACTAATGCTCGCAGATTGCCTTTGGATTTTGGGCTGACGCTTTTGCTATCCTCTACTGGCGGATTACGCGAGAGTAAAATGTTCGCATCTGTAGACAAGAAAGTGCCAGGATTCAGAGGATCACAAAGAGTCTCCCAATGCAGAGCGTGCAGCTTAGTATCCTCCCAGTCGAAACAGAGACGCACGCGTAGTGGCACTGGGGGGGTTTGGGATCTAGCACTCTCACGTGCCCGTATGAAATAAGTCAGGATTTCTGTTGTGAACAGACTCTTACTCAAGGCTTTGCCGTGCTCGATCGGATTGACCAAATTAGCACAATCCTTTACATCAATCTCGGTCAGCCCCTTTTTTTTATAAATAACGACAGGTCTCTCAGGTTGACGGAGCCTGAGTCGGATTTCGTATTCATTCCCTTCACGATGACTGAATTCGATTTCGAGGTCAGTATATTTACTGATTGACATTTCTCCCCCATAAACTACTTTTGTTGAATCTTGTGCTAAAATCATCGACTTGGCGAGAGGCAATACCTTTGGTCTCTCAAATTATGTATTGGGGTGACCTCGCAGGGAATTCCTGCTGCTCATCCAGGCATATTTACACCAGATAGCCGTTCTCGTAGCAGGAGAGGATACGAATCTCAAGAGGGTGAAGGATGCCTGTGTCACGTCTGCCTTTGCACTACATGACCTAAGATCGCCCATATTGGCCCAGGATGTTGAGTTCGTGACCCACAATTTATTCTGATTTTGATGAAATGTCAACCGGGATTCTGACCAGGAGATCTACCTGTGTGGGTATATACACTTGCTCGAAATGTCTCTTAACCGCTTTTAACAGGCGTAATCCGACCTCCAAAGGCCCCCTTGACGATATGGCAAGGGGGCCTATCCTTTATGAAAAATGACCATTAACTAAGTATGCTGTTACATCATAAGGGGCTGTTAAATGTTCAGTTACGAGATTTTCCCCGATTATCGTCTCTGTGTTTTCACCGGACGCGAGCAAGTCGACGTGGAACAAATCAAGACAGCCTCACGGCAGATGCTCGCTGATGAACGTTGGATGCTGGGTTACAATGTTCTATACGACCTGCGTACATGTAGCCTGATTGACTTCAGTTACGATGAGATAAGATTTGGGGTCACGAAGGATAGTTCATTCAACGATCGGGTTGAAGGGGCTAAAGTGGCAATCGTGGCGGACAGGGCCGTCACCTATGGATTTATGCGCATGTGGCAAATACTGTCGGAACATCGGCCACTTGAAATCAAGGTATTTCGAGAAATTGCAGAAGCGCTGGACTTTCTCGGTGTAGATGAATCAATAGCTCTGAGTGACTGAATCAGGCGGGTGGATGGTGCAGCGGCAGCTATATCACTGCCGATGCTGGCCCAGGTTATGCCCACCCCAGCCCGCGTTCCCGTAGACTCACCCACCGTCCGCGTCCTACCACCATATGGTCCAACACGTCTACCTCCATCAACTTCCCTGCTTCCACCAGCCGCTGTGTAAGCGCGATATCCTCCGGAGAAGGTGATGGGTCCCCTGAAGGGTGGTTGTGCGCCACAATGATAGCCGCACAATGTCGCCGGACCGCTCCTCGGAAGACCTCGGCGATCCGCACTATTGACGAATTCAACGTCCCCTTGTACAGAACCTCCCAGTCGACGATCCGATTGCGGGTATCCAGGAAGAGAACCAGAAAATGCTCCTGCTCCTGTTGGGCGATCAACGGCATAACCACGTTGGCCGCGTCCTGCGGGGCACGGATCTGTATCCGCTCCTCTGTATTTCCTGCCACAATGCGCCGCCCCAACTCCATCGCTGCCTGCAACCGGGTCGCCAGTGCCTGGCCAATGCCCGGAACGTCGGTGAGCATACACTGCTCAGCGTGGGCCAGTCCTTCCAAACCGCCCAACTCGGTCAGTAGTGTATTCGCCTGGTGCAGCGCGTCACCGGTCTGCAAGATGCACGCTAGCAGCTCTGCCGTGCTCACGTTCACCGGTCCTACTTCCCGCAGCCGGTTCAATGGGCGCTCCTCTGCCGGCAAGTCCGCAATTCTGTAGTGAGTCATCGTCAAATCCCCTTTCAAGTAGATTTTTATTGGAACGCTCTCACTCTCGCACAGTCAATCGCGGATTGTCAATCACGAGTTTTCTCTCAAGACACACGAATTTGAATGAAAAAGCCGAGACCACTACGGTCTCGGCTTGAGAGGGAATGCCCTTGACGGCGCTAGCCCATCAAAGCCGCCTGCACTGCCGGCACCTCGATGTGCTGCCGGATGTACCACGCACTGCGCCGCTTGCTCCAGCGCGCTCCCATCCCTTTTAGCGTCGTCCGTACCCCCTCTCCCGGCTTCTCCGGAAACTGGATCCAGGTCCAATCACGTTCGTGGGTGATAGTAAATTCTCCCACGTCGCCGGTGACTGTTTCAGCCGGTGACGCTGCAGGTGTCTGCCGCGCGGCGGCCTCGATCGCGTCGCACACCGCCCGCACCGCGCGTTTCCCGGCTTCGTTCCAGCGCCCTTCCCGGCATTGCGTGTACCCCGTGCCGCTCTTGACGATGTGCCCTTCGCGCTCCACGTGCCACATTCGGCCTCTGGGCGTTACCTGGAACTCCGGCCACGTCCAGCGCACGTACGCCTCGCGGCGCAGCGTGTGTCCGCGTCCTGCGCACTTCACGCACTTCAGTCGTCCGTCATCGTGGAAGGGGATAGGCGAAACCACCGTGTTCATCAGTGCCACCACCCCGGAGTTAGGGCCGTGTTCGGCGGCGATCCGCTCGCGGTGATAACGCGCCGGTTCGCGGCGCGCCGCCTCTAGCGTCCAGCCCGAAGGATCCACCCCGCTGCCACCGCAATGGGGACACTCGGCATCGGGCAGATGGCGCTCCGCGATCTCCTCCGTGCCACTGCGCCGCACCTGGTAATCACTCACCCCCACACCGACCACAACCCCAGGATAGTCAGGGTGCGTAGCGATCCCGTCCCAACTGGCCGGGCAGTAGTAGTCCGTCATGATGTCGCTCTGATCCTCCCGATACCCGAACAACTGCCAGCCGCGCCGGGCCAGCTCCTCGCCCACCAGGGCAATCACCGATTGTTTCTCCGACCAACTCAAAGCCATTGCTGCACCTCCTTAAAATAAGATGCTCTCACTCTCGCACAGTCAATCATGGTTTGTCAATCACGAGTTATCCCCAGTTTTTCACTAGTTTTTGATCATGAAAAAAGGCCGGTCGGGAGACCGGCCTTTTCCGTTATCCGTGGTCAGCCCTGCGCCATTACCCGCGCTATGGCCTTCGCCAGCTCCACCGACAGGCCATACAACCGTTCCACCGTAATGTATGGGCCCTCCGAGCCGCACGCTACGTGTAACGCCCCATGCCGGGACCATATCGAAGATCTGTCGCGGTCGTGCCGGGCACTGCACCCTAGGATCGTCGCCAGTTCGTCGGCGACATCCTGCGTCTTGACCTGTGCTTGCGCCACCCGGTATGCGATTTCCATCGCTGCGTGGAACTTCTCCAGGTAAGTCCCCAGGAAGCGCCGCTCGATGTCACGCGCTACGGCTTCCACTTCGCGCTCCATACTCACCGTAATCCGCACGTCTTCCTCAGTGCGCGGATGGAACCCATCGGGGTACCCACCCGAGATCTCCGCGCGGCCCCGCGCACACTGCACGTATACGCACGCGCCGGGAATATCCGCATTCATCAATCGCGCAAAGCGCTGGTGCCTGTCCTGCCAATACGCCGTATCGAACTCCCATCCTGGCAGATGCTCGGCCAACGCTAACCCAAACCCTTTCAACTCACTCATTGTTTTTCCCCTTTCAAGCTCCATAAATCTATGGCGTTCTCTCGAAGAAACCGTCGACGGTTTCTTCGAGAGAACTATGTGATTACGCGCGTATTCACCCTCTCACAATGTCTCGCCCTCGATCAGTGGGCTGGGTCCTTGCGGCAACTTCACCAGTCCATGTGCCAGCAACCCCTGGTACACTGTGCCGACCACGCGTGCTGCATCCTCCAGACCACCGTCCAGCAGATCGCGGATGTAGCGCTCCAGCGCCTGTCCCGTGGAGCGCGCTTTGCGTAGACCGGGCAGGTCCCCATCCACCGGGATGATACGCTCCGGGCGGTTAGCCACCTCTGCCGCGCGCGTATCCTGCACGCCGGTCATAAACGCGGCTATGTCGAACATTGCTTCCTGCGCCTGCTCCGCTAAAAGGCGTGCGCACAGCTCGCGGAACTCCCGCAACCGCGGTGTGTCCACTTGGCTCAGGTAGCGCAGCGCGAGCCGCTGCCGATTGGCATCCAGGTCGCGCATCACGTAGGCGTACTTCACCCCTAACTGCCCGTCGCGGATGAGCTGCTGAGCTTCCGGCACAACTTCCAGGAGCATCAACCGCAGCCGCACGCGTTCCACTGGCACGTTGGCCGCGTGCGCCGTCTGCTCCACATCCCACCCAAACTGCGTCATCCGTTTGCGATAAGCACGTGCCTCCTCGATGGGATTCAACTCCGCGCGCTGGATGTTCTCCAGGAGCATGATTGCGCTGGCCGCCTCGTCGTCGAGATCGCGCACCAGCGCCGGGACCGTCTCCCATCCCAGGAGCTGCACCGCGCGCCAGCGTCGTTCTCCGGCCACGATCTGGTACTGCATTACCACCGAACGCGTATTGCAGGAACTCAGACAACGCGGGTTGGAGCAACGGTACCAACGATGCCCATAGGGTTGATCGCTGTATTCAGGCCCTTGATCGACCGCCGGTGAAAGGCAGAAGGGACACAACGTCCCGATCGCACGTACCGTGATCGGTTGTGCCAGCCCGTGTTGGGCGATGCTGTCGGCCAACTCGCGCAGCGCCACCGGCTCGAACGCCTCCCTGTCGTTATCACCCGGAACGATCCGGGCCACCGTCACCATCTGAACCTCAGTCATGCTTGACCTCCTTAGCTCCTGCCGGACACGTGCAGCGCACTGTCCGCCCATTCACCTGGACCACCCCCGTGTCGTGGCATACCGGGCAACCAAAGCCCATCTGCCGCGCTGCTGGGCGCAGGCGATACACTTCCACTTCCCCCTGCATGGCAGTCCCCGTCCACAATGGCAGCACTTCGTCTGCCTCGAACATCTGCATTTGTTGCTTCTTCATCAGACCCCCTTTCAAGTAGGTTACTTGCGTGTTGCACGCTCACTCTCTCACAGTCAAGCTCTGATTGTCAATCACGAGTTATCCCCAGTTTTTCCACCAAAACGGCTAGTGGCGGATCACGATCCGCCACTAGCCGTTGAAAGCCGATCGCTGATGGCTACATCTGCAAAAATGCCGCGAACAATTCCCAATCTCCCATCGCTTCGGGATGCCATTGCACCGAGATCACCGGCAGGCGAGGGTGCTCGATGGCTTCGATGACCTCCCCATCCTTCGACTCCGCCACCACCCACCAGCCTACCGGCCCACGCTTGACGGCTTGGTGATGGTAGGAATTGACCCAGGCCACCGGTCCCAATACCCGTCCTACCCGCGAGCGTGGATATACCCGAACTGCGTGTGGGCGCGACGGATGCGCCACACCGAGGCTCTTCCCAATATCCTGGTGCAACGAACCACCTGCTGCTACCGTGATCACCTGGTGCCCCCGGCAAATCCCCATCAAGGGCTTCCCCTCGGCCAGGGCCAGCCGCGCCAGTGGTAACTCCACCGCGTCGCGCTCCGGAGCGGTAGGGCGCGCCCATAACGTGCGCTCCCCATACTCGCGTGGGTGAATGTCTGCACCACCCGGAATGAGAACGTGCGTGGCTGCCCGGTAGGCAGCTTGCCATTCTTCGCCGGGGGCGAGGATATGTACCCTCGCCCCTAGGCCTGTCAACAGCTCTCGAATCTCTCCAATCCACGAACCCGGCGTCACCAAAACCTGTGGTTCCATCGTTCCTCCCTATGCCACGAACTGCTCAACGGCCTCGCGCTGCGCTGCGCGGATCGCCTTTCCCCAACGCCGCTTTGCGCCGGTCGGCCAGCCGTACCCCGCCAGTGTGCTCTGCAACGCCTTGACCATCTTCTCGCAGTTCATCCGTACAGGCATGTAATCTCGATTGTCGAACTTGGGCGCAACCCCGCACGCTGCCGCGCGATGCGCGATCCCCAGGGCGGTGATGATGTACCCGAGCGCCTGCATACCGTTCAGCGTCGAGCCGAAGAGCCGGAACTCTACTGTGCGCTTCCCACCGGTGAGATTGCAGAGGTTCAGAGTGTGGTAGCGCTCGCCGTGATCCGCAACCTTGCGCGTGATCACGTCCAGGCCGCTGGTCGTTTCGAGTACCTCGTCCCACTGCTCTTTGATGGTCCGGCAGTAGCAGTTATCCAGGCGCGACCGTTTCCCGGTGATGGCGAACAGCCCCAGCTCGTGGACGCTGACCAGGTGCAACATCCGCCGCACCCAGCGCACCACCAGACCCTCATCGTTTGCCCGTGCTCCTAACACCGACCGCACCCCCACGTGGACGTGAAACCCGCAGGAGTTATTCACCAGCGCGCCGGCCTCGTTCAGAATATTGAAGACCTGTAACACCTGCTCCAGGCCCGCCATCCCTTTCAATACCGGTGAGACAATTTCCAGAGCCGTGTAACCACGGCGTGCATCCAGCGATCCGTCATACTGTGAGGTCCAATCTGCCGGGAAGGGCGCCGGCAATTCGATACCATGGTGATACCGGCCTACTCGGATCCCCTGTTCGCGCACATATTGACTCGGTAACGTGCACTCGATCTCGACCCCGAAGGTCATTGCATCCACATCCACCACTACCCTGCGACTTGCTCCGTTCTTTGCCATTTCCGTATCCCCTTTCAAATAAGATGCTCTCACTCTCTCACAGGCAATCACGGGTTGTCAATCACGAGTTATCACGAGTTATCCCCAGTTTTCCTCAAGTTTTTCCATAAGCACGTCGTGGCTTAAATTCCGTCGCAGGAGCAGCCCTCCAATCCTCCAGGGCTTAGCGCACTCACTCTCGCACAGGATCACGCTCCGTGTCAATCACGAGTTATCACCAGTTTTCATCATCCATTTTCAACATCCTGGATGTTGCAACAAAAAAGCGGCTGATCGTGAATGATCAGCCGCTCCTTGATAGTACACTTGCTATGCAAAGAGGATCTATTCCTCTGTCTTTTTTACACCCCCACCCGATAGTTTGTATATCTGTGGCGCGTTTTCTCTGTAAGCGCCCTAGGATGCCCCAGAAAATGCCGGTTAATTTTGTGAGAAAATGAAAAACGCCTGGTTCCACTGAACCAGGCGCTCCTCTGTCTACCGTCTACTGCCTGCTGTCTCCCGCCGTGGCTTCCGTGACACCACCGGTGAAACTTCCCACCCCGCGAAACCTTGCGGCCGTACCTGCAGCCGCACTGTCACCTCGCCGTACCCTTCAGCCTGTCGCACGAAAGCCACGCACCGCCGCAAGTCCTCTACGATCGCGGCGAGATCTTCCGGATCCATGGCCGCGTCAGCGTGTGGCATCGGCGACATCAGCAGGAGGCGGGGCCACGCTCACCGCCTCCTCTCCATCCCACTCCTGCACCTGCAACTCTGGCGTGGTCGTGCAAGTCCCATCAGTGGGCCTTTCGCCCCACATAGCAGACTCATCTGCTGCTGTGGCGTCCGGTACATCCACATTCACCGGCCACGGCGCGTGCCCCAACACACTCGCCGCCGTCCGGCGTCCGCGCTGTCCACCACTGCTACCCCATCCCGCTCTCCGCCTCTTGCTCTTCTTCGGGTAGCACTTCGGGCAGCGACCACCGGTGTACAATGTTCCGCACGTATGACAACGAAACGGCTTAGCGCGTGGCATCTCGTCCTCGAACGAATGTTCTATTCATAACTGTATTGTACACCAGGTTGCCCGATGTCAAGAAACGCCCGTTAAATCACATTAACGGCCATAAAAACACGCCGGAGCGTCAAGAAAAATCGTTCCGGCGTGTCGTAACGAAACAAGAAAACGTCTATTAAGACGTATTGTTATGGAAGCAAACCAACCACAAGTGTTTTCTCTGCTGAACCTCGGATAGCATACCTAAAGTATGCGGGCACAACGTCTTCTGGTACACTGAACCCTGCCCATCCCTTGACCTTTTCGCCCTGATTGACATCCAGGAGCTCCATTTGTTTGCCAATATCAAGCAAACCTGTTTCTGCCCCATATACAAAGCCTTGAGTGTCTACTAAGACTGCATATAGAACGTTAGAACTGAACGTCTCACCTGAGATATTACCAACGATAAACTCAATCGCCACCAGCCTTGTCCCTTCCTCTGGTTCATAAAATCGACTAGGGTTCTGTACGGGATCCTCAACCGAAAC
>JAFGSL010000327.1 GCA_016934645.1 Anaerolineae bacterium | reverse complement strand
GTTGGGCCAACACGTCCACGTCCGCAGCGACGGCGCGCTCTTCAACTGCTTCAAAATGGAAGAACAGGTAGGGCATCTCGATACAGAAGGCTTTGTGGCGGCCGCCCAAACCATCCACGAGCACCCGCACCGCGTCGGCGACTTGCCAACCTGCGCCATGTGCCCGCTCGCCACACTCTGCGGGGGCGGATGCCGCTCGGAGAATCTGTTGTATACTGGAGATGCTGACACTCCACCCTGCGGACCCTGGCGCGTGCGCGTCCTCAGCGAGCTGCTGGCCGAAGACCGCGTCACTGCCGTGGAATGGTCAGTTGCCTTTCTGCTCCACGAGGCCTGCCGCCGTGGCATTGAGACGCCAGACCTGCGCCCGCAGCATCCTTCGCGGCATTTGATCGATACCTAAAGTAGACGGTAGACAGTAGACGGTAAACGGGGGGGGGAAAAATTCAAGTGAGGTGAGGTATGCCAAAGCCACTAGCCATTTGTATTGAGGACCTGAACGCACCATCGAAGGCGTCGAAATATCTGCAATGCGTGGCGTTGCCGGGCCGCCAGCCGGGATTGCGACTGGATGAGACCGGACGCGTAATCTGGTTCAGCGAGAAGGCAGTCGCTTGCGAGTTATGGGTTTCGGCAGACGACCGGCTGATCCTGTATCGCCCAGACGACGCGTCGCCGGTACAGGTGCGGCGCGCCGGACGTAGCCTGAACGTTCCCCTCAACAAGCCCGTCATCCTCCTGGATAAGGATGAGGTGAACGTAGGCGCACGCCATCTGCGCATCCACATCCACGGCGAAGTGGCAGCCGTTGCCGCCCCCACCCCGTTGGTGATGAAACCTCGTCCCTTCGACCGCCTGGCGCAGACTGCGGCGGCAGCAGCCGTCATCAGCACACTGGCGACCGGCTGCATCGAGGTGCGCGAGACGCCACCCGTCGTCGCATCTCCCACGGACACGCCAACCCCCACCATCGAAGTCCGCGACTTTCCGCCGGAGCCAGTCATCCCCAGTGACACCCCCACGCCTACCATTGAAGTCCGCGACTTTCCGCCGGAGCCAGTCATCCCCAGTGACACCCCCACGCCTACCATTGAAGTCCGCGACTTCCCGCCGACGGCAACAGCGCCACCGGTCACACCAGTGGTGGAAGGGTCGGTCGCCTGGGTGTTACAAAGTCCGTGGGCGGTGACTCAGACTTATATGGTGAATGGGCACACGGTGCAGTTCAACGGCACGCTTACACTCGCAGGTAGCTCTTACACATTCATAGAATCAGTCGAAGGGATGCGCCCAGAGGAAGACGGCACACTCAATTTCCTGTTTGACAACTCGTGGGGAGGAATCGGCATCGTCTACGCGGAAGGGGTGACGCCAGCGTCGCTGCTGACCGAATTTGCGCCGGGAGACGTTCTGGCAACCTGCACATTCTACGCCGCGTCCACCATAGGCGGCGAATTTCAGATCGTCGTGGGCGAATCCGGCAACCTGTATTTCGCCCCTCTCTCCAGCACCGGTGCGAGCGGAGATTGGCAAATCACCCAAGCGCTACCGGACTAAAGACTACAAAACTGAAGACTACCAGACTGTTTCAAGAGGAAAGCACAAAAGATGACAAACCTTCCACAAAGACGAAAAAGGTCCCTTTCACGACGGGACTTCCTGAAGATCGCGGCGGTTGGTCTGCTGGCTGGATGCGCGCCGACGCAAACGCCTCCAGTGATGCTTAATGAGGAGGGCGTCGCAATGCAGGGCACCGCAATGGCAGCGGAGGCAAAAGCGAATGTGCCTATAGATACAGCGACACCCGCGCCAACGAACACACCAACGCCCGCCCCCACCCGCACCCCGACGGCAACGTTCATACCGTTGCCAACCGTGACCCCGCGCAAGCCGGAGATCATCAAACAGTATCCCGAAAAACCGAGCACCGTCGTTCACACCCACCACGCGGGCGTGTGGAGCGGCGACGAGCTGGTCCCCAACGCCGTCCGGCAGATGCTCGATGCTTCCATCACCCGGCTTACCGGGTTAAGCGACGCCCGTGAGGCCTGGCGCGCGCTCTTCGATCCCGGCGAGCGCATCGCCATCAAAGTCAACGCCTTCCGCAACAGCGTCATCTGGACGCACGTCCCGCTGGTGATGGCAGTAACGGATTCGCTGCAAGAAGCGGGCATCCCGGCGAAGAATATCGTCATCTTCGACTACTACACGTCGGAACTAGAGGAAGCCGGGTTCGCCGTCAATCCGGACGGCCCCGGCGTGCGCTGCATCGGCACAGACAAGGACTACAGCGACGGTTTCGAGATCGTCGGGAGCAAGATTCAGTTGAGCAACGTGCTATTGAGCTGCGACGCGCTCATCAACATGCCGGTGCTCAAATCGCACATGCTCGCGGGGATGTCCTACGCGCTGAAAAACCACTACGGCACGTTAAGCCGTCCCCAAGGTTTTCACGCCGGATCCAAACTCAACATGGGGCTGCCCGAACTGAACGCCCTCTCCCCCATCAAGGATCGCACCCGCCTGATCATCGGCGATGCACTCGCTGCCTGCCTGCGTTACGGCAACTCGTGGCCCTATTGGGAAGCGGACTACACCGGCGATTCGATCATGATGAGCTTCGACCCGGCGGCACACGATGCGGTGGGCTTCAAGCTATTGACCGATCTTATGGCAGCGGAAGGCCACAACACAGCCGCGGCTATCAACATGGCGACGCCCTGGCTGGAGAACGCAACGCAGATCGGCTTGGGAACGCACAACTTTGAGGATATCGACCTTTCCGAGATCAATTTGTAGAGCAAACTGTCAGTTTTCTCTACAAAAACACCCAGGATAATCATGGCAAAACGCAAACTGTTCAACTTCTTATGGATCGTCCTGCTCGTAGCAAGCTGCGGGCAAAAAGCGACAACGACGCCGCCCGCTTCTGTTGCGCTGCGTGACGTTTTCCTCGACGCAGACGCCATCCCCGGCTGGACGCGCGACGGCGACACCGAAACGTACACCAGCGACACCCTCTACGACCTAGTGAACGGGCAAGCCGACGCCTTCTTCGCCTACAACTTCGAGCAAGTCGCCGTGCAGAGCTACGCGGGCGAGGATACTGTCCTGCGCATCGAAATCTGGCAACTGGCAACGCCCGCCGACGCTTACGGCCTGTTCACGCGCAACCGTTCCGGCGAACCGGCGGACGCCGGTAACGAGGGCGACACAGACCCCGGCCGGCGGCTGGCCTTCTGGCAGGATCGCTACTACGCCCAG
>JAFGSL010000043.1 GCA_016934645.1 Anaerolineae bacterium | reverse complement strand
TTGCGCCCGGCGGCCAGCGCAACGACGGTGAAGCGGTCAGGCAGCGCCCGGATGACGTCCAGCGTTTGCCGTCCGATGGAGCCTGTGCTGCCGAGGATAGCAATGCGTTGTGGCTCGCTACCTGTACTGACCGTCATCCAATCATCCTGCGGTCGAGGGTATGGCGCTTCACATCAGCGCCAATCCCACCCATACCGGCAAGTGTACGCTGGCCCCGCGCATCGACGTGATAGTACCAGGGCACGGAGAATAACTCGGGGAACGTCCGCTGGATCACGCTGACGATGCCGGCGGCGTCAAGGTTATAGCGCTTCAGGAAGAGGCTGCGGTCGCCGTGCTCGACGAATTCGTCGGGCAATCCCAGCCGCTTGAGCGTGACGTAGTTCAGGCCGCGTGCTTCCAATAGCTCCATCACGGCGGAACCAAATCCGCCTGCCAGCACACCCTCTTCGACCGTGACCAGGCGATTGAAGTTTAGCGCCAGGTTTTTGAGCAGATCGCTATCCAGCGGTTTGACGAAGCGTGCATTGACGACGGCGGCTTCCACGCCCAGACTGGAGAGGGCACGCGCCGCGTCCATCGCAGGATAGACCGTCGCGCCGAGTGCTAGGATGGCGACGTCCGAGCCAGCTCGCAGCATCTCCGCCCGCCCGATAGGGAGCGTTTGTGGATGCGCGAGAAGCGCTGCGCCTTCGCCGGCACCTCTGGGGTAGCGGATGGCGACCGGGCCGTTGATGGTCAGCGCCGTCCACAGCATCTCGACTAACTCGGCTTCGTCTTTGGGCGCCATCACGGTGAAGTTGGGGATACTGCGCAGGTACGCCAGATCGAATGCACCCTGGTGCGTGCGCCCATCGTCACCGACGATGCCGCCCCGGTCAATGGCGAAGATCACCGGCAGGTTTTGCAGCGCCACGTCGTGGATCACTTGATCGTAGGCGCGTTGCAGGAACGTGGAATAGATCGCTGCGACGGGCCGCATCCCCTGCGCGGCCAATCCCGCCGCGAAGGTGACCGCGTGCTGTTCGGCGATCCCTACATCGAAGAAGCGTTCCGGGAATGCGCGCGCAAATCCGCTCAGCCCGGTGCCTGCGGGCATAGCGGCAGTGATAGCAACCACACGCTTGTCAGCCTGTGCCATCGCCGTGACTGTGTCGCCGAAGACCTGGCTGTAGGTGGGCGCGGTTTTGGGAGCAGATGTCTTAGGCTCGCCGCTGTGCGGCGCTACACCGTGCCACTTCTCCGGGTTCTCTTCGGCGGGACGGTAGCCCTTGCCCTTCTGCGTGCGCACGTGAACCACCACAGGCTTGTCGGTGATCGCTTTCGCAGCGCGCAGGGCGTCTTGCAGTGCCGTAAGATCGTGCCCATCTACCGGTCCGATGTAATGGAAGCCCAGTGTCTCCCAAAGGGTAGGAGACGTGGCGGGTGTCGCGTCGAGATGGTTGGCAATCGCGCCGACGCTCGGCGAGATCGACATTTCGTTATCGTTGAGAATGACGATGAAGCGCTTCTGCAAGTATCCGGCGTGGTTGAACCCTTCCAGAGCCATCCCCGCCGTGACGGATCCATCGCCGATGACGGCGACCACGTGGAAATCCTCGCCTTGCAGGTCGCGCGCGGCGGCAATCCCCAATGCCGACGAGATCGACGTCCCCACGTGACCTGCCGCGAACACATCATAGGTACTTTCGCGCGGTTCGGTGTATCCGGAAAGTCCGCGATACTGGCGCAGCGTGCCGAAATCGTGCAGGCGCCCGGTGAGCAATTTGTGAGGATAGCACTGGTGACTCACGTCCCAGATGAACTTGTCGCGCGGGCTATCGAAGACAGTGTGTAGCGCCAGGGTCAGTTCCACAACTCCCAAGTTGGACGCCATATGACCGCCATTTTCGAGGACGGTCTCGACAATGTGCTGCCGGATTTCCTGTGCTACCTGTTCAAGCTCGTGCAGTTCTAGAGACTTCAAATCATCCGGTCCCTTGACCTGCTCCAATAATGGGGTCATTGTGTAACCTCCAAGTGATATCGTCGTTGCGCTATTCGTCCAGATGGGGCGCATTCAAAAGTGCATCCTATCTCGAATGGTGCATCACGCCCACTAAATACGTTTATCATAGCATAAATACCCTCTCAAAATCTATCAGGATCGTATTCGGGGGGATTCCTGGTTGTCTTTGGTAGCTATCTAGGAGGGTTTCGTTAGCGAGAGCCTATTGCTCCTACCCGCGCCGTAGATTGCGCCAGTTCGCCTGGGCTTGTTACGAACCAACCGATGGTATTACCGTGGTACGGAGAACAGCTCGGGGAACGTCCGCTGGATCACGCTGATGATGCCGGCGGCGTCGAGATTGTAGCGCTTCAGGAAGAGGCTGCGGTCGCCATGCTCAACGAATTCGTCGGGCAGTCCCAGCCGCTTGAATGTGAAGTGGTTCAAGTTGCGCGCCTCCAACAACTCCGCCACGGCTGAGCCGAACCCGCCCGCCAGCACGCCCTCTTCGATCGTGACCAGGCGGTTGAAGTTCAGCACCAGGCTTTTCAACAGATTGCCGTCCAGCGGCTTGACGAAACGCGCGTTGACGATGGCGGCTTCCACCCCAAGAGTTGAGAGGGCGCGCGCGGCCTCCATCGCGGGATAGACCGTCGCGCCAAGTGCAAGGATGGCGACGTCTGAACCGGCGCGCAGCATTTCGGCCTGCCCGATGGGAAGCACATGGGGCTTCTCGGGGAGCGTTGCGCCTTCACCGGCGCCCCTGGGGTAGCGGATGGCGACCGGGCCATCGATGGTCATAGCCGTCCACAGCATCTCGACCAACTCGGCTTCGTCTTTAGGCGCCATCACGGTGAAGTTGGGGATGCAGCGCAGGTAGGCCAGATCGAACGCGCCCTGATGCGAGCGCCC
>JAFGSL010000326.1 GCA_016934645.1 Anaerolineae bacterium | reverse complement strand
TGATAATTGTTTTGGGCTTGTCTGGTTTATCTTGGCGAAAAGCAATGCATAAAAACAAATAACTCGCAAAACCCGCCCAACATCGGTTGGTGCGACCTGTTCGCTTGAAACCGGCTGAATAAGCCAGGGGAATAGCGGCAAAGTTGGCGAGATAACACAGAAGCACTCTCTGGGTTATCCATCGGCACTTTGACAACTGTATGTCCAAGCAGGTGCGACCGGCTACCAACCGGTCAACTCCTGCCCCCCAAGTGCAGGGGAGACCGCATCACCCTACGTTGCGCGCCTGGTAAATGCGCGCCTGAGTGCAAGGGTGAAAAGGGGATAAGCTGCTAACCGAAAGCGGCGATCGCCCCAAGCAGGTGACTATGGGTAGGCAACGAAGGTATGTGTGAAGCGTCGTGAGTTGGATCCTGCCAAAACGGCTGAGAGGCAGGCCCAAAATGGGAATTGTTCCCATTCGGCCACATAGTCAAGCAATACGTGGTTTTCACTCGATACGGAGGACGGGACGCAAGTCCACCTCTGCGAGTGCAGTTGCCAAGCGCCGGGGGCGAGTCATCGTCGCCAATGGTGTGCCTTGACAAAGGCGCGTGTACTGAGGAGCCGGATGAGGGAAAACGCTCACGTCTGGTTCTGAGCCGTCGGCGGGACAGGGGACTGCCCCGCCGACCGTAACAAGCTGACGGGGTTAGCAGCGTGGGTGGTGGAGGGGAAACGCGCGCGAAGGAGTCTGCTGTTGAAGGTGCGTCGCCGCAGCCACCCTGCAGCATAAGCCTGGTCGTTAGACACCCAAAAAAATAAAGAAGCGTAACACCCCCCGGCTGGTGGAGACGATATGAAACTCGATTACGAAAATCTAAAGAACGAACTCTTGCAGGTTCTGGACAAAAACAAGGTTTGGGTCTTGGCGACTTCTGACGGCAGCCGCGTCTCTGCCCGTTCGATGAGCATTGTTCACGATGGCCTCGACATCTACTTCCAAACAAGCCGGCATTTTGAGAAATACACGCAGATGATGCAGAATAGCAACGTCGCCTTGTGTTGTTCGAATGTATCCATCGAGGGCGTCGCTTCAGATGTTGGAAGCTGGGAAGACAATCCGGCGGCGAAGGAACTCTACGTCAAGCAGCACAAAGGATCATACGACACGTATGGCACGCTGCGGTGGCAGGTCGTGATCAAGGTCGTTCCGCATCATGTGGTGTTTTGGAAGTACATAGACGGCAAACCCGTGCGGGATTTCCTCTATCTTGCAGAGCAAAGGGCAGAGCGGCTCTTCTACTTCGACCAGTATCCCGAGGGATGAAGCGGGATGAACATGTTGCGACTTGAGCGTGCTTGAAGAAAAGCCGTGATAGATTGGGCGAAACAGATTCGGCGACGCTACACGGATAAAGCGATCCAGGAGTGGGAGCGCCTCTCCTCGACCCCGATTACGCGCATTGAGCGCCTCATCAACACGTACTGCCTCGAACGGTATCTACCCGCTACCGGACGGATTCTCGACGCCGGAAGTGGACCGGGCCGGTATGCGATTGCCATGGCCCGGCAAGGCTATCAAGTCGTCACGTTCGATCTGGTCGCCGAGATGTTACACCTCGGGCAAAGCAAAATCGCTGAAGCCGGCGTATCGGGGAATGTAGCCGCGACGCAAGGAAACCTGATTGCATTGCCGTATGCAGACGATGTTTTCGACGCAGCTATAAATTTGGGCGCGCCGCTTTCGCACATCACCGATGGTGGCGCTCGTCTGGCAGTGGTCGGCGAGTTGGTGCGTGTGGTCAGACCGGGCGGGATCGTATTCTTGACAGGATTACAGAGATTAGCCGGCTATCGCAGTGCCGTTTACTGGATGGATGAAGATTATTTCGATCAGATGATGACGCCCGTGCAAAGAGCACGAGGCATCTACGATGGATCACAGGTTTGGTACAACTTCGCTCCCGACGAGTTGCAGAACCTGGTATTGGATGCGGGATTACAAATCGTGGATTGCGTCGGATGTCAGGGATTGGCCAATCATTTGCCGATAGACCACCTGGAAAGACTGGAAACCGACCCTGAGCGCTGGGTGGTGTGGAAAGCGCTTTTGCTCGAAACGTGCAATGAGCCATCTATCGTTGGGATCAGCAACCACTTGCTGGTCGTAGCGCGCAAGCCTTAAGCTGCGCTACTAGTGGCGCGCCATCAATGTCCTTAACGCCCCTGCCACCCGCCCCCACTCCCCTAACGTGAGTGTCTCCGCGCGGCGTGTCGCGTCCACATCAACACTTGTCAACGCCGCGACCACATCCTCCGGCGATAAGTGTAAGCTTGCGGCAAGCGTGTTGCGCAACTGCTTGCGCCGCTGCGCGAAACCAGCCCGCACGACACGGAAGAATTCTGCCACATCCGCCACCGGCGTGGGAGGCGTCTCGTATAGGTCGATGCAGACCACGGCGGACTCTACATCCGGCACAGGGAAAAATACCCCACGCTTCAGGCGCAGTGCGATGCGCGGCTTCCCGTAGAACTGCACACTCACCGCCAGCACACTCATCTCGTCCGGGACGGCGACCATCCGCGCCGCCACCTCGCGCTGTACCGTCACCACCATCCGCGCAGGCCGCACAGCAGCTTCCAACAAATGGCGTAGCACCGCTGCCGTGATGTAGTAGGGCAAATTGGCAACCACGTGGTAATGCGGGAAATGTGTCCCCCACAAGGGTATGACCGGTGCAGGCGCGACATCCAACAAGGCTGCCGGATCGAGATCAAGGATGTCGCCGTGGACGATGGCCACATTCTCGAACGCTTCCATCTCCTGATGCAGGATAGAAATCAGATGTGGATCTGTCTCCACGGCAATGACGCGCCCAGCTTGGGTCGCCAGGGCTGCCGTCAACGTTCCCAGGCCGGCGCCCACTTCCAGCACCGTATCGTCGCGGGTCAGCGATGCTTGCGCCGCAATGCGCGCAGGCACAGCCGGATCAACGAGGAAATTCTGCCCCAGGGATTTGCGGGGCGTAAGGCCATAATGGCGCAGTAACGCGCGTGGATCGCCCGTCATGGACCCAGATAGTTGATGTTGTCGGGGACAGGCGTGAGCAAGTAAACGTCTACCCAACTGTACCAAAGCCGCAGGTTGGCATCATCGTAGCCCAAATCGATCCGGCGTCCTTTGATCGTGCCACCGGTATCACCCGCATAGCCAACACCATAACCGGGCACATACACCTCGGTACGCAGCGGAATCACGCTAGGATCCACGGCCACGATACCGTAGCGCATCGTCATACCGGTGGCCGTGCGCCCGTAATACGACGACGAGGGAGAAACACCTGCCGTCCCCGCGCTGTACGAAGTCGCTAACATACGGAACACCCGCCAATACTCGACCGTGCCGCTCTCCGTCGCCAATTGCCGCGTGATGATCTTCGTCCCGTAGCCCATCACGCGGTTCACCGGGGCCAGCACCACGCTTTCTCCTTCAACGCGACGCTCGACGACCTGCCCATCCTCATAACGCAGACGGATACGACGTTCCAGTACACCCGGCTCACCTTCTTGCAGCAAGCTCTGCGTATCGATTTCGGAATCAGGGTCAGCCTGCCACACAGAGTCAAATGGGATCGGACTCTGCTCCACGATCACGCTTTCGGTCACCCGGTAAACACGGATTTCATCGACATCGCTCAAAGACGCTTCCAGCGAGGGGGCCGTGTAATCCTGACCGTTGAGCGTCACCCCCAGATCGGCCAACACCTCCCCCACCCGGCTGCGATGGGTACGCGTTCGCAAGACGTGTCCATCCACACGCACCGACACGGGAATCGAACGCTCCGTACGGATATGCAGGCCATTTTGCAGAGGCGTAGCCGGGTCGGGATAGACGCGATCTGCACGATAGAGTTGGATACCAGCCTGATACAACGCTGCCCCAACCGTCGCTGCGCTGGTGTACAACGTGGCGCGCACCCCACCATCCTCCAAGACGATTTGCACCGCCCGCTCCACAACGATACGGAAACGGGTCTCCGGCAGGTCTGTCGCCAGGGATGGGCGAATCTGGATGGTGTCATGGCTGTCAAGCTGCACGTCGAGTTGTGCCAGAAGGTCGGCGGGATTTTCATGATGGGCGTAAATCTGATGCTCACGCCCATCCACAACCACCACGACAGGCCTTGCACGCTCGATCTGCACCTCTAATCCAGGAGCTAGGGCCGTGCTCAATTTGGGAGAAAGGTGATCTTCGGGGCGCAGGCTCAAGCCCAGATCAGCTATGAGCAATTCTACGGTTGGTTGGTGCGTCCTGACCACGCGACTTTCGCCGTCAATGGTCAACGTCACCGGCGTCAGTGTCGCGCGGTATCCTGCGGTCAAGAGCAGAACCGCCAGCAGCGCCAGCACCAGGCCCAATAGTTTAGTAAACCAATTCACTCCGTTATGCCTCAGCAATTACGCTCAAACCGGTCCCCGACCGCGCCACCGTGGCGTCAGGCGTCGGCGGGCACGGTCAGAGACCGACCCGAGCAGGAAGTTGTTTATTTACAGACCCTAAGGGCCTGTAAAAGAATAAGTTCCCGCGCAGAGCGCCCCGGGGACGGGGCTTAGAGCAATAAATGCGGGAAGTCATATTTTTACGAACCCCAAGGACTGAAAGCTAAATAACTTGCCCATTTGCGCGGCTTCCTATACCCGCTTTCAGTTTGAATTGGAAAAGTTATTTAGTACCCATTCCTAAACGAAGACGATGCCCGAGAGGGACCGAAGACCAGGCACCCCTGCGGCGCCCGGAATATCCTCCTTACCGTTGCTTCCTCCCGGACCTGGCGGGGTTCGAAGGTTTCCGCCGCGCAGGACCCAACCTTCAGCCCCCATCGAGCATC
>JAFGSL010000042.1 GCA_016934645.1 Anaerolineae bacterium | reverse complement strand
TACTCGAATGCGGCGCAGGTGCTGCACTACGGCGGCATCCCGTTGCTGTTGGGCATCGCGCGGGATACGGTAGATGATCTGACCGCCAAAATCCGCGCGGGGTTGGCGCAGGGCGCGGACTTGCTGATGACTTCGGGCGGGGTCTCGGTGGGCGATTTCGACGTGGTGAAAAAGGTGCTGGCCGCCGAAGGCGAAATCTCCTTCTGGCGTGTGCGGATGAAGCCGGGCAAACCGCTGGCTTTCGGCTATATCACGGCGGAGGTGAACGGCGCACCACGCACGGTACCGGTGTTAGGGATGCCGGGCAATCCGGTCTCGACGATGGTGTCGTTCGAGTTGTTCGCCCGTCCGGCGATCTTGACGATGCTCGGCGTGCAGGACTTGCGCCAGCCTACGCTTGAGGCGATTCTGGATCAGGCCATCCCGTACAAAGACGACCGGCGGCAGTACGTGCGCGTGCGCCTCGAACGCCGCGCTGACGCTTTCCACGCCGTCCTAACCGGCGAACAGGGATCGGGCATTCTCAACTCGATGGTGCAGTCCAACGGGCTGGCGATCATCCCGGAAGAGTGGAATCACGCTCCGGCAGGCGCGCACGTCCGGGTGCTGCCGTTCGAGGCTGACGTGTTGTTGGAAGATAGGGAACAGGCGGTTTGAAAAGCGAGATGAATTCCGGCTAAGAACCTGGACATAAAGGATAAACGATGAGTACGTACCACCGCACCACACGAGAATGTTCGGTGAGTGAATTGCGCCCGGCGTTATATCAGGCCATTCGGGACTATTTCCAGGCGCAGCAGTTGGGTGATCCGGAAACCGAAGTCCTGATGTGTTGTGAAACCACCTCTACCAAACAGCTTGCCGGACGGCTGGCTTCCTGGTTGGAGGGTGAGGGTGCTGCGACCGTCCACATGGGAATGCTGCTGACCCCGCAGCGGCTTATCTGGGTGCGCCGCGTGGACGATTCCGGTGTGGTGTTGACCGCAGCCGATTTGAAACAAATCCGCGTCAGGGCCTACAGTTCGGTGCTCACGCGCGATGCCGGGTTGGAGGTCTTTGGCGTCATCGGGGATTCCAGGGGCCGGGTGCGGGGCTACATCGGGATGGGATCGGAAGCGGCGGCGCAGAAGTTTTGTGAAGCTGTCATCCAGGCAGTCGAGGCGGTAAACCCGCCGGTCAAACGGAAGTTACCCAAATGGCTGACGTTCGACCGTTGAGTCAACTCCAATTCCAGTTTTTCTTCGTGAAGACTGATGAAGATTCGAGGTGTATTTTTCTGAGGAGTCCCCATATGGGATTCCTCACCAGCGAGAAGCAAAATGTTAACCGCGAATCACGCGAATTTTCGCCAATTTTCCAGTCAAGATTCGCGTAGATTAGCGAGATTAGCGGTTCGTTTTCCGAGGAGGGTGCATAAACACGATGACCACATCATTATTTTCCCCACAACATCGCCGTAAAATGCTCTGGGCCTGGGGTGTGTGCTTGCTGGTGCTCGTGATGGCGAGCGTCGTGGCCTCACTGGTGCAGAAGGATTTTGGACGGGTGGCGGTGCGCAACGTCACCTACACCAACGCAAGTAGCATCCGTATCCGCGCCAAGCTGTTCCAGCCCAAAGGGGTGACGGAGCAGTCGCCTGGCCCGGGTGTGGTCTACATCCACGGCTACCAGAACAACCGCGAGACTGCCGACCCCTACGCTATCGAGTTGGCGCGACGCGGCATCGTCGTCCTCAGCATCGACGCCATCGGGCGCGGCAACTCCGGTGAACCTGATGCGCCGGATTCGCCCGATTTTGACCCCACGTATGGCGGGACCGCGTCGCTGGCGTACCTCAAAGGACTGCCCTTTGTGGACGAGACGCGCGTGGGGATGATGGGCCACAGCCTGGGCGCGGAGATGGCGTACACCGTCGCCCTCAACGATCCCAGTGTGCAGGCGCTTTCTATCTCCGGTTTTGCCTACGGGGAGGAGGCGACGCCTACGCAACCCAAGAATATGCTGATGATCTTCGGGCGCTGGGATGAATATCGCGCGCGGATGACCGGCACGCGCGATTTCGCGGCAGAGTGGATGTCCACGGCGCAAACGCAGCGTGTCATGCCCGTGGCCGAGCCAAAGCTGGGCGTTACCTACGGTAATTTCGCCGACGGCAGCGCGCGGCGCGTCTATATGCCGCATACGGTTCACGTTCTGGAATCGTTCCATCCCGGCGCGATTGCTGAGGCCGCAGTGTGGATGCAACAGGCGCTGCAACCCGCGCCGGAGCTATGGCGCGATCCCGCCCGCCAGATTTGGCAACTCAAAGAGACCGCCACCTTCATCGCCATGCTCGCCGGGTTTGCGTCGTTGCTGCCGCTGACCTGGCTCTTGCTCAACACGCGCTTCTTCAGCCCTTTGCAGTCCACGGCGACCGGGCGCTATCACTGCACCGGACGGCCCTTCCGGCGCGCGGTGCTCGTCAATGGCTTGCTGAAGTGGCTCTACATCCCGCTGATTATGGTGTTGTTTGCCATTCACATCTACGTCATTCCCATCGACGGATTATTCCCGATGATGATGGTGAACGGCCTGGTGTGGTGGTTCCTGGTGATCAACCTGATCGGCCTGTGGCTGTTCCGGCGCTGGTACAAGCGACAGGCCGCGCCACAGGGCGTCACGTTGGACGATCTGGGTGTCTCCGATCACCCGAGTCGCCTGCGCCTGGCGGGATCGCATCTGGGCAAGACGGCGCTTCTGGGTCTGTTGCTCTTTGTCGTGCTCTATGCCCTGCAGGCCGGCCTGGAGACGCTCTTCATCGTGGATTGGCGCTGCATCTTCCCCTATCTCAGCGATCTGACGCCCTATCGCGTGGCGATGCTGGCGCTGTATTTCCCCTTTATGTTGGTAGGTTTCTTGGGTGCGGGGGCTTTCTTGCACGGGATGGTGCGCCGTCCGCCACAGACGACGTGGTGGCGCACGTTCGTCCACTGGACCGCGACGAACGTCCTCATCCAGATCGTTCCGTTGGCGCTGTTCATCGTGCTGCAATACGCGCCGCTGCTGCTGTTTAACGTC
>JAFGSL010000325.1 GCA_016934645.1 Anaerolineae bacterium | reverse complement strand
TAGCTGTCAGTCTGACCGGTGACGAAGATGCCTCTGGCAAGGGTTTACCGGCCAAGAGTGCCTTCACTGAGCACGATATCAGAATTTTGCAGATGTTGGCCGATCAGACCACGTTGACCTTCGAGAATATTCGCTTGCTGGAACAGACACGTGCGCGCGTCGAGCGCGAGCGTCAGGTTCGTGCAATTACTGACAAAATTCGGCGTGGCGCAGATCGCGACGCGATCATGCGCGCGACGCTTCAGGAGCTGAGCCGGATGTTTGATGCACCTGAAGCTATTATCCGATTGGGTGATCAAGAACGTTTGCTTGCCAAGGATGTCGATCCTCCGGCTTCATAACCGGACTTGACGACTATCTGACCGACTATAGAGAGGTGGACAATGCCATACCAAATACAGATGGGAGATGATGGGATTCTGAGGGTTGATTTCGGCGGCGGTGTATTGGAGCGCGAGGAGGTAGACGATTTCGTGCAGGATTTTCACGTTTACCTGGACGCCGCAACACCCGAAGCGCCCTTAAGCACTTTGACGGTCGCTGGCCAGTCGGGTATAAAGCTTTCATCCAAAGTACGCAAAGCTTTCTCCGACCTTAATGGTGATCCTCGTTTGGGTAAAGCGGCGACAATAGGGGTGGATCGCTACACACGTGTCCTGATAGGTTTCGTACTCAAAGCTACCAAGCGCGACAATATTCGTCTTTTTGACACTGAAGAGCAAGCACTGGCCTGGTTACGGGAGTAGGAGGGGGACGATGGCACACCAGTTTCAACTCGAGAGTGAGGGGATTTTGCGTTTAACATTCATTGGCGACACGGATCGCCGGGGCGCCGAGAAACTGCTAGAAGAATTTCAGCCCTTTATGGAACAGGTGACGGCAGAGAACCCATGGCGGATTCTGTGGGATGATACCCATGGCGGCAAGGCTTCCGTTGATGTGCGAAAGGTCTACGCTCAGCTCAATAGCGATCCGCGCATTGGTAAAGTCGCCATTTTCGGCGCGAAGCGCTACGGGCGGGTGCTCGGAGAATTCGTATTGAAATTGACGGGGCGTGACAATATCCGCTTCTTTGGTAGTGAGGCCGAGGCGTGCGCCTGGCTAACCGCATAGCATGGCAGCGACGGCCCAAGACGCGGAAGCGTCTTGGGTACGGATAAAGGAATTTCGATGGCCAAAATGACATTGGAAGCATATAAAAAGCTGGTTGAGACGCAAGGGCGTGCATTGCTCAACTTCATCCAATCCGTGGCTATGGGAGACCTGGACGTGGAGGTCGAAGTGCCGGAGGGCATTGAAGTGCTCTCTGACCTGGCCGTTGGGATTCAGATGATGATCGATGATCTGCGTGATATGATGCGCAACGAGACACAATCCCGGCTGATTGAGCGTCAGAGCCGGGCGCTGTTATCCGTAGTGCAATCTGTTGCCTTGGGCGATCTCGATATAAAGATTGACGTACCTGAAGGGGTAGAAGAGCTTTCGGAGTTGGCTATTGGTATCGAGATGATGGTGGACGATATTCGCACGATGCTGGAGGAACAAGAGCAGGCGCGGGCGGAGATTGAAGCCTCGCGCCAGCAGTTGGAAGCAACCCTCGAAGAGATGCGTGCGGTGCAGCAGCGTTACATTCAACAAGAATGGTCCGGTTATGCGGCGACAGCGCCCGGATATGTCTATAACGCCGATGCCGATGCGCCACAACCTCTCGCCAAGGAAGCTCTGCCAGAGACATGGTTGGCGACGCTCAACGCCGCGTTGACGCGTGGCGAGACCGTGGTTACAGGGGAAGAAGACGAGGTCGCGAACACGCTGGCGTTGCCGATCACGTGGGCTGGTGAAACAATCGGTGTTCTGGGGCTGAATCGTCAGGCGGCCGCGACCTGGGATGATGAGGACAGGGCAGTGGTCGACGAAATCGTCGAATATGTCGGTTGGGCATTGGAAAACCAACGCCTCTTCGAGGAGGCTTTGCGCGCACGATCGTTGTTGAGCAAGCAGGTGCGCGAGCTGGACTGCTTGAACGATATTGGTCGCAAGATTGCCGAATCACCACCAATTCCCGAGCTATTGCAATGGACGGCTGAGCGGATACCCGAGGCTATGCAACACGCTGACGTATGTCTGGCGGTGATTGAGTACGGTGGTCGCTTCTACGGCGATATCGATGCGGTGGACCTGTCCCGCCAGATGGTGGCTGGGATGCGCATTGGTGACGAACTGATCGGAAGGGTGTTAGTCGCTTACCGTGAGGATCAAGACGAACAGGCGCATCCTTTCCTCGACAGTGAGAGTGCCATGCTGGGTGATGTAACCCGCCGTTTGACTGGGTATATCGAAAATCAGCGTCTTCTGGAGCAGACAGAGTCGCGTGCCAGGCAGGAACAGGCATTACTGCAAATCTCCGCTGCTATCGGCGGCAGTGAGGACCTGGAGGCTGTGATAGGGACGTTGCCTGCCCTCATTGAGCCACTGCGCGAACTGGCTCCGGTAGACCTTATGTCGTTGGCGACGTATACTCCTGGCGAAAACGAAGTCGCCGTTTTTGCCGTCGTCACGGAAACGGATGTTGAACACTTTAGCCCGCCGGGCACGCGGCTTCCGCTGGAGGGATCCGCGCCAGGTTGGGTCATCACGCACGAGCGTCAATGGCTCCAGGACGACATGCGAAAAAAGCCGACTTTTGCAGAGGACATGCACTTGATCGCAGAAGGCGTTGTCTCGCGACTTCTTTTACCGTTGCACTTTGGAGAGCGGACGGTCGGCACTTTGAATCTGGCTAGTCTGCAGCCGGCAACGTTCACCCCGGAACGCGCAGCACTTCTTACCCAGGTAGCAAACCAGTTGGCTCAGGCTATAGAACGCGCGCGCCTGCTCGCCAGTACGCGCGCTGCGTTGGCCGCGGAGGCCGAGACGCGCCGCAGCTATGAGCGTCGTGAGTGGGAGACCTACTTGCAAGAGAACCGTAGATTACGCCAGAACACGTTCGTTTATGATCAAGGGGAGTTGACCCTCGCCTCTGATTTCTGGCGCCCGGAAATGCAGCGCGCTCTGCGCGAGGCAGTGCTGGCGACATCCGTTCAGGCGCGCAATGAAGAAGAACCGGCAGAGCAGCCGACGGACAGCGACGAAGACAAGCGCGTGGGGCTGGCTGTACCTATCGAGATGCGCGGTCAGGTGATTGGCGTGCTTGGCGTCGAGGATCCTGAAGGCGAGTGGCGCAGCTCTGCGGATCAACTGGCGTTGATCCAATCTGTTGCCCAGCAGTTGGGACAGGCCTTGGAGAGCGCGCGCTTGCTCGAAGACACGCAGCGCCGCGCTGCCCGCGAGGAACGCACGCGCCAGATCACCGATAACATCCGCGCTGCGCCCACGATTGAGGAGGCCGTCAAACGCGCCGTGCAGGAAATCGGACGTGTCCTGAATGCTTCCGAGATGGTCGCACGCCTGGGGACGGAGAATCTCTTATTGCCCCATGAGGAGGGTACGGCTCATGAATAACATGATGCGGGCGGCGGCTGAGAACTTGGCTTTTGATGATACGTTGATTGAGGAACGGTCACGACGCATCCGTCTCTTACGCTCTGTAGGACGGCTTGTGTTGATAGCATCGTCTGTCCTTCTGGTCGTTTGTATCGTTACCTCGTTTTTCGTTCCCGACTTCCCCATTCTCCTCATTGTTGTCGACGTGAGTGCGATGCTTGCGATGCTTGCCGTGCTTATCTTGCTTGCACGAGGACACTTCGAGCGGGCACTGCCACTCAGCATTGTGAGCCTGACCGTGATCCTGTTTGCGGCCATGTATTACGTCAATGGGGCAATGGGACCCATGCTGCTACTCTCGCCGTTGATTATGTTGATTGCCGGTGAAATCGGCGAGCGCCGCTATGCTCAACCTACCATCACAGCTCATGCTTTGCTATACATCGCGTTTACGATATTAGAGGCTCTGGGTGTACTCACACCTTATCAGATGCCGGAACTGGTTTCCCGATTGGCCTGGATCCTGCTTTTTATCTTGGCCGCGGCTATGATGGTTATGATTAATCGCCAGTTTGTTGCGTATTTGGCATTGGCCCTCATTACTTCTCAGAAGCGTGAGGAAGCGTTGGAGAAAATGAGCCAGGAAGCGCAGGAGGCTGCTGATGCCCAACGCGAGGCGCAGACGCAGGCGTTAGAAATGGCGCAGCAACTTCAGGATGCGGCACGGGAATACGTGACCTTCCTGGAGCAGGTGGCGGACGGCAACTACAACGTGCTCCTAGACATGGATACTTTGGCCGAACGGAAAAACCTGCCGGCAGAGTTGATCAGCTTGGGGGAGTATCTCAATACCACTGTCGCCAGCCTAGTGACGGCATTAGCTGAAACGCAAACTGCACAACAGCGCTACCTCGTCCAATCCTGGGAGGGACTGAGGGAAGCTAGGCGTACGCCTGGCGGCTATCGCTATCGTGCGGCCGAGGCTGGTGTTGTGCCCGATGAGATCGAGGTGGTCGAAGATGCTTGGCTACCGTCGATGACAAACGCCGTGCGTGCTAAGGATATGGTGATGGATGCGGGATCGTTGGCCGTCCCCATTACATCTGGTACGCGCGCGCAACTGATCGGCGCGCTTGGCGTGCGGCGTGAGGGCGGTGAAGCCTGGAGTGAGGACGAGTTGTCGATCTTGACGACCGTAACCGACCAGTTGGCGCAGACGTTGGAAAACCTGCGCTTGCTTGACGAGACCACGCGCCGTGCGGCTCGTGAGCAGATGGCGGGTGAAATCACCGGGCGCATCCGTGAAGCAGTGGAGATCGAGGCGGTCTTGGAGCGCGCGTTGAGCGAACTGGGGCGCGCTTTTGCCGCTGAACGTGGTGCAGTGTATCTTTCGTTGAGCGAGCAGGAAGAAGCCTGATCAGGATGGCAATTTGGATGATAACATCAAGGATGATGAGGAGTTTGTATAATGGAACCACGGGCTGAGCAAAGGACGGCTTTGGCGAGGGCATGGGAACGCTTTGTGACCGTCGATGTTCCGGACGAAGAGGAAGCGCGCGTGGGGCGCCTGTTCTGCGTGATGATGGTGTTGACGTTTGTATTATCACTGGCGCTGGTGATGATTTTCGTGACTGCTATCGTGCGTGATTTGATCGACAGTCCACTTAAGGGCTGGTTAGAGACGGCTTTCCCATTGGCCTTCTTGCCCCTGTCTGTTATTGGCTACTCTCGCGCCAAACAGGGGTACGTTTCTTCTACAGCGCGGTGGTTTGTGTGGGTCAATTTTATCGGGATAGCGTTAGCGGTTTTCATCTTTGACGGCATCAACTCTCCTGCCTGGCTGCTTTTCTTTTGGCCGGTAGCGTTGTCCGGCATGTTTTTACGACCGGTGAGTGCGGTCCGTATGGCATTTGGCGTCGTGATATATTACGCTGTTCTCGCTGTGTTGGCGAACTATGCTTTTAGGGCACCTACGTCGAGTTTGTCCTTTGATTACTACTTCTTTTTTACCCGTGCGTTTGGACTGTTGATGCTGGTAGCGACCGCCGGCTTTGTGAATTACCTGAGCATGAGCAGCGTACACCAAAGTATGGCCCGTACACGGCAGATCAGCCAGGATCTGCGCGGGACGCAGCGTATGTTGGAGAGGCGGGTGAACGAGCGCACGGATGAACTGGCGAAACGCGCCGGGCAATTCAGGGCAATTGCCGAACTTAACCACGCCATTGCATCTATTTCGGACATGCAAGAGTTGTTGAACACGGCTGTGCACTTGATTGCTGAACGTCTGGGATACGATCACGTAGGTATTTTCTTCGTCGATCCGCACGGCGAATGGGCCGTGCTGCGTGCGGCTTCCTCGGAGGGTGGACAGCGTATGCTGGCGCGAGGACACCGGCTACAGGTGGGGCGTCAGGGCATCGTGGGCTATGTTGCCGCGACAGGCTTGCCACGGCTGGCCTTCAGCGTCGGTGAGGATGCCGTCTGGTTTAACAACCCCGATTTGCCGGACACGCAATCGGAGATGAGTCTGCCGTTGATTGCGCGCGGGCAGACGACCATCGGTGTTTTGGATATTCAGACGCACGTCGCCGCTGCCTTTACTGAGGAAGATGTAACGGTGCTGCATATCCTGGCGGATGGTATCGCCGTTGCGATCGCCAACGCACTCTCCCTGGAAGAGACGACGGCTGCGTTGGCACGTCTGGAACGTTATCAAGAGCAGGATGCCCTGCGTGCTTGGCGACAAGCGTTGTCCCGCCGACAGATGCAGATTGGCTACACATTCGATTCGGGCTTTGTCTATCCGGTGCAGATCGATACCACCGAGGCCGCAACAGCTGAGGCTATAACGGACGTAACGACGCAGGTCACGGATGCGGGGCAGCATCTCCTGTTAGCGCCGATTCACGTCCAGAACCGTAATGTGGGTGTGCTCTCCTTTGAGAAGTCCGCGCCGTGGGCCGAGGAGCAGATTCAGTTGGCACGCTTCGTGGTGGAGCAGTTGGACCTGGCGTTGGACAACGCGCGTCTGCTGGAAGAAACTCGATTGCGCGCGAATCAGGAGCGTGCTCGAAGCGATATCGTGGGGCGGGTGCGGGCGATGACCAGTACCGACGCCATCTTGCGCAATGCCGCGCGCGAGTTGGGCCTGGCGCTGCAAGTCGAACGCAGTCGCATTCAGTTGCTGCCGCCTGGCGAGGGGCGCTTGGAAAGTCAACCGCGGGAGTGAATGGGGTCGGTATGAAGCAACGTTTAAGTTTATTGGCTTTGCTCATCATTTTGACGCTGGTGGTGGCGTGTGGTCCAACGCCATCTCCGACGCAAACGCTGGAGTCTGCTCCGGCGCGGACCAAGTTGCGCCTTTTCCTGGCCGACAGCTATACCGATGACGATTTTTGGTCGCAGCAAGTGCAGCAGGGGATACTAGAGGCGTTAGCGCGAGGGGGATACGCAACCGCGGGTGGCACGCTGGAAATGGAAACTTTCTATATGGATGTGCGGCAGGTTTCGGCGATTGATGAGGCGACGCCGGCAGCGCTCCGGGCTATTGAGAGGCTCGCAGATTTTGAGCCTGACATCGTGATCGTCTCTGGCGACGAGGCAGCACGCACCATCATTCCGTTGTATTTTGATCCCACGTTGTCCTTTGTTTTCTGTGGAGTTAGCGGAGACATAGACTCGTACGGGCTGGACTTGCTCAATGTCACTGGCGTTGCGCAGGCGCAGCACCCGGTGCAAACCATTGCGCTGGCGTATGCTTTAGTCGAAGGTGCGCAGCAATATATGGTCCTCGGCGATAGTTCCGTATCAGGTAAGTCCCGCGCCCTGTCGGCTTATGGCGTTTTGCTACAGAGCGAGTACGGTACGCCAGAACCGCGGTTCCGGATAGCGCCAACCTGGTTGCAGTGGCAAAGCACGGTGTTGGAAGATGCGCGCGAGGTGGATTTCATCTTGCTGGCGAGTCATCAAGGCGTCACCGATGCCACCGGACGTTTAATCGATGAGAAAGAGGTCATTACCTGGATGTTGGAGAATTCCCCCGTGCCGTTTTTTGCCTTAACGGACATCGCCATCATCAATGGGGCGGTGGGCGGCCTTGTCTCGTATGGTTACGAAGAAGGTGTTTCGGTCGGAGAGGTTGTGCTGCGACTTGCCGCGGGTGAACCACCGGCGGATATTCCCATCCGTGGGCCGGCGCGTAACCTGCTCGCGATCAACCTGCCGTCCACGCGGCAGTGGAATTTGCGCATTCCCATTACATTTCCGATTGCGGCGCGCATCTACGGCACTGAGTTGGCGGCGCAAGGAGGTCAATAATGTCATCTAAGGGCTTAAGCCTGCGCTGGCGTATGATTTTAATCATCGCAGGGATCCCTTTGCTATTGCTCATCCCGGTATTCATTTACGTTGCCAATCAGTATCGGGATGCCTATCGCCAGGCTTACTGGGGCAAAGGGGATTTGATCACCATCCAACTGCAACAAACGATAGAGACTGTCGCGCCTTATGTAGTAACGATTCAGGATGCACCGGGATTGGCCCCGTTTTTGCAACAGATTGTGGAGAACAACCGCGAGTTCGACTTTTTGGCGTTGGTCGATGACACGGGGGGAGTGATTGAACACTCAACCCCTGGACTAAAGGGAACGACGATTACCGAATTGGCTAGGCTGGATGTGAATGCACCGGAGTTGCGCACGATGCCGGCGTTTGGCCCCATCTATCTCATCTCGCGCGCGGTGCCTATGCCGGGTGACACGAGCCGTCTTCTCTATATCGTGGTCGGCGAGCGAGCCAGCATCGTTGATCCTCCGATGACGGCCTTGATCGTGGTTGGCCTGCTGGGATCGGTAGGCCTGATCCTGTTGTTACACTTTTCAATGATGGGACTCGTCCTCAATCCGCTGAACCGTCTGGTTGAAGGCACCCGCATCATCGGCGCTGGAAACCTGGCGCACACGATCCCTGTTGAGCGCGGTGATGAGATTGGCACATTGGCGCAATCGTTCAATGACGTAACCGCCCGGTTGCGCGACATGGTAGGCGGCCTGGAGCAGCGGATTGCAGAGCGCACCGCTGATTTGGAGCGCAAGACATTGCAACTGGAAACCATCAGCTTGGTGAGCAAAGAGGTTGCGCAGGTGCGCAACGTTGTGACGCTCCTGGAGACAACGGCTCGCGCCATTTCGGATCGATTTGGGTTCTACCACGTGGGGGTTTTCATCCTTGACGACGTCAAGACATGGGCCATCTTGCGCGCCGCCTCCTCGGCGGGCGGACAGCGCATGCTGGCACGGGGACACCGCTTGCAGGTGGGACAAACGGGCATCGTCGGCTTTGTCGCCGGTTCCGGCCAACCACGCATCGTCTTCAACGTTGGCGAGGATGCTTCCTGGTTCAACAACCCGGATTTGCCGGAAACCCGTTCGGAGATGGCTTTGCCGTTGAAGATGGAAGACGAGGTCATCGGCGTGCTGGATGTGCAAAGCGATGCCCCGGAGGCCTTTACCGACGAGGACATCAGCACTCTGCAGTTGTTGGCTGATCAATTGGCTGTGGCCCTTAACAACGCGCGTGCCCTGGAGATGATGGAAAGTGCATTGGCCGAAGTCCGCGATATCCAAATCGATTACAGCCGTCAGGGTTGGGCACGGATCGCGGCGCAATCACGCCCGTTAGCCTATGAGTATGACCGTGTGGATGTGAATCCGGTCCCACCGTTGCCCGTGCCGGCCGATTTGCGGGATGGGCGCGCCACCCGCGCACAGGTGATGGACGGCGGCGTGCCGGTGCTGATGGAGACCCTGCGCGCTGGTGACCGGGTGTTGGGCTACCTGGGCCTCGCCGATTCACAGCGTACCTGGTCTGCCGAAGAACTGTCATTGGTTGAGAGCGTGAGCGAACAAATCGCGTTGGCGCTGGAGAACGCCCGGCTGTTCGAGGAGTCGCAGCAGAGTCAGCGCCAGCAGACGCTCATCAGTAACGTGTTGCAGGTGGCATCCAACCCTGATTTGAGTTTTGAGGATGTGTTGACGGAGATTGCCCGCATCCTCGCGCAGGCTCTTGGCATGGCGGTGGGTATCTACACCTTCCCCGCGCCGAATGTACCGCGCGTCCAACCGCACACTGTTCTCGATCCCGCCGGACAGAAGTTGCCGTTTCCAGAGGACGTCCTCACGCTTTCCGATGAGCACTTAACATTCCTCCGTGGTCTGCGCCGGGCGGAACTTGGCCCGCTGCACCCGCTACTGGGTGACATTCCCTTGACATCCGAAGCACAGGAACAGCTTGCACCTTTTGACTCTGGACGGGTGTTCTACGTACCTTTGGGCAGCACTGGTACGCAGCAGGGTTTCATTATGATGTTGCAGTACCGGGATAACGTGCTGCCACTCGATCCTGAAACGCGCGCGCTCATCCAACGCCTGGCTAACCAGATCGAAGTTGTGTTGGATAACTTGACTCTGACGGAAGAGACGCAGCAACGTTCCGAGGAACTGCGTTCGCTCTACAACATCTCGCTGGTGCTGAGTGAGTTGCTTGAACCGGCGGATGTGTTGGCGGCTATCATTGAGCAGGGGGAAACACTGCTTAATGCCGATAGCAGTGGTTTCTTTGAGTATGATGCTGAAACCGATGATCTGGTTCTTGTGCTGGGGGTTCCGGACGCTGCATCGGGTCAAGTGGGATTGCGTTTGCAGCGCGGAGAGGGCTTGGCGGGTAGAGCTTTGGCTGAACAACAAACGCTCTTTGTCGATGATTACGCAGTCTGGGCTGAGCAAGTCTCCGCACTTCATAGCGAGAGCTTTCATTCCATAATGGCCGTGCCTCTAATTGGACGGTTTGGCCCGCAAGGCGTGTTGACCCTGCGCGCAACAGAGGTTGCTGCTTTTAGCGATCGTGAGGTGCGTCTGGCTAACCTTTTCGCGCAGCAAGCTGCCGCCGCTCTCGATAACGCACGACTGAACAAGGACGCGCAACGCCGTGCTGAGGAATTCTCGTTGCTCTCGCAAGCTGGAATCGACTTGCTCCCAATTCGTGATATGGGGCAACTATTGGAACGCGCTGCCGATTGGACCCGGCGGATTTTCGATGCTCCACATGCCGTGGTCTATCTGCGGGATCCTACCGTTGGTGGCTTTGTGACTGGAAGCAGTATGGAGTCTGCGGAGCAGGCCTGGATGGAGCCGGGGGAGAGTGGACCTAGCTCCGGCGGTCTCGCAGAAACGATAATGGTGACACGAAAAGGGTTGATTGTTCAGGACACCCGTGAAGATACACGCGACAGCAGCCGACATCTCGCTGATGGCGGGCTGTTCTCGCGCATGGGTGTACCGTTGCGCATCGGTGAAGAGGTGTTGGGTGCGGTCCTCATCAGCGGGGTAGAACCGAACCTGTTCGGCGAGCGTGATCTGGATCTGCTGGAGTTCCTGGCAACGCAGGTCTCTTCGGCTATCCAGAACGGGTTGCAATTTGGCCGCACGGAAGCAGCGTTGAGCGTGGTGCGTCGCCAGGCGCGTTACCAAGCCAACATTTCGCAAGCGGCAGCCTTGTTGACCGAGCGCGGCACCGACGCTGTCTCTGATGTGCTCCGTCTGCTTGGCGAGGCTTCCGGTGCTGTGGGCGTGCTTTATCTAGAGTACCATGCTGTTGAAGATGCCGCCGTCTTGGGTGCAGCTATGTTGGATGATAGCGCCGAGGCTACTCCACGGGCTTCGCACTGGCAGTCGCGGGCGATGTGGGCGGAGACTTCTCCCGATGGCTTCGATGACTCCCAGTTGCCTCGTATCCCGCTGCAGCGGGTGCAAACCTGGGCGGATGAGCTTATAGGCAAACCTTACCTGGTGCTCCAGCCGGATGCGCTCCACACTAGGGAACGCGAACTAATGCGGGCGCTTGGATTCAATACCCTGTTACTGCTGACCGTGCGCGGCGAGGCCCTCTATCCCAATATCATCCTTTTAGGCCGCCCCGATGCCGACAACGCGTGGCAAGAAGAGGAAATTGTGGCGATGCAAACTGCCGCCAATGCACTCTCCAACACCATCGCCCGCGAGCGGGTCTTTGAGGAAGTGCAGGCTTCGCGTACCGAGACCGAGGCCCTTTATCGTGGTAGTGCCGAGTTGAACCTGGCGCAGACCTACGATGGCATCCTCAACGTGGTGCGCGAGCATACTGCTTTGGGTGAGGGTGCGCATCACATCACCCTGCAACTCTTCGATCGCCCGTGGACGGATGATCAGGAGCCAGACTATTCCGAGGTGGTGGCGCATTGGACGACGACCGGGATCAGCGCGTTGCGCCAGCGTTACCGTCTGGAGGAATTCCCCCTGGCGCGTATAATAGCGCGCAACGCCGGTATAACGCTTATCGACGATCTTGAGCATGATTCGCGCTTCACGCGGCGGAATCGCGCGTTGTTCGTCCGCATCTACGGTGCGAAGAGCGTTCTCTTTTTGCCGTTGGTCGCCAGTGGGCAGCGTATTGGTTTCCTGAATGCGATGTATCCCGCGCAGGTACGCTTCTCCGACCAGGAGCGTCGCCGTCTGGAAAGCTTGACGCAGCAGGCCGCCATCGCGGCACAGAACCGCCTGCAACTGCTCACGATTGAGGCGCGTGTTAATCGCGAGCGTATGATCCGTGAAATCACAGAGCGCATCCAGGCTGCCCCCGATGTCCAGGGTGTGTTGCAGGCTGCTGTGCGTGAATTAGGCCGCGCGTTTGGTACGCCGCGCAACGTCATCCAATTCCGCCCACCACGGGCGTCGGAAGATTAAAAAGACGGCGATGATGAGGCCTGAACACATCGAATATGTTGGATGCAGGCGAGCACCAAGCACTTTGATGATGGGAATGGCTGTTTGAGGTAACGATGAACGATAAAGAGAAAAGTGAAGAACAAATGGCTCAAGGATCTCCTCCTGTAGGTGAATCTGCTGAGAGCGAACACGATTCGCAACAGCACCAGTCTGATTCCTTGGAGCAGCTCTACGAACAGGCGCGGCGGCATGCTGAGCAGTTGGAGACGTTGAGCGTGATCGAATCTGCGCTCTCCGAAACTGAGACTGAGGCGGGGATGCTGGATGTATTCGTTCTCGCCGTGCGCGACACCACCCATCTTACTGCCTGGTTACTCTATGCGGGTGTTGATCCTGAGGTAACGTCGTTAAACGGCGCGTTTTCAAACGGCGTGACGTCAAACGACGCTAAGTTTGGCGGTGCACTGTCAAGCGTGGTCACTGCGCAAATTGTGGCTTCCTGGCACGATGGCAGCATTCAAAATGATGATCCCTTGCTTAATCAACCATTGACGCCGGGCCTTATCCCGCTGGCGCGTTTGTGGACGGTAGACCCGGGCGAAGTCTTCTACGCGGTGGATATCCAGCAGGCAGCCGGAGTGGATGACGATTTGCGCGAATGGGCGGCTGCACGTGGGACGCATACGCTGATGATGTTGCCGATGTTGAGCGGTGGACGTCTGCAGGGGGCGATTGTGCTGCAGTGGTCTGAACCTTACACGTTGTCGGCGACTGAGCAATTCATCCTGCGCCGTTTGCTGCGCCCGACAGTGGCACTACTGGCGCGGCGACGTGCTTATCTATCCGAGGAAGCGGCGCGTGCCGAGAACGCGCGGCGTGCAGCCCAGTTTCAAACGGCAGCGGAAGTGGCGCGCGCGGCTTCGTCCATCATCGATTTGAATGAACTCCTCCCTCAAGCTGTGGAACTGGTCTGCGAGCGTTTTGACCTGTACTATATTGGCATTTTCCTGGTTGATGAAACAGGTCAGTGGGTGGCCCTACGCGCTGGTTCCGGGGAAGCCGGCCGTATTATGCTAGAAAACAAGCATGGCTTTGTCGTGGGCGGCGAATCAATGATCGGGCGCTGTGTAGCCGAGGCTCGACCGCAGCTTCCTGAGCGTGTGGAAACCGCTGTGCGGTATGTCAACCCGCTTCTCCCCGACACCACCGCGGAGATCGCCCTGCCGCTCATCAGCCGCAACCAAATGATCGGCGCGATGTCGGTGCAGTCGAGCAAGATCCGTATCTTTGCAGAGATTGACGTTACCATTCTGCAAACTGTGGCTGACCAGTTGGCCAACGCTATCCAAAACGCGCGTCTATTCGAACAACTCAACACCTCGCTGACCGAGAGTGAGATGCAGACTGAGGTGAGCGTGGCGATCAACGAAGCGCAATCGGTCGAGGAGATCACGCGCGCAGCGGCTCAGGTGGGTGACTTCATTGGGATGGAAGGCGTCACGCTGCGGTATTTCACCCATTGGGATGCGGATGGTGTGCCGTTGATACAGGATGTGTACGGCATGATTGCGCATAACGGTGACTCGGAGTTCCGTCAGCAGAATGGTGTTGAGGTTGACCAGGAGCTTTTAACCTGGTTTCTCAGTGATGCACAGCAATCCCGGCGAGTGCAGACACCTGGTGCTCTCTCTTTTGTCAAAGACCTATCCACCGAGACGGACCTCCCGGAAAAATTGCGCCAGAACTTGCTCCAGCAGGGATACCAGAGCTTGATCATGGCTCCGCTCGAAGCCCGGAATCGTCTGTTAGGATTTTTGACGCTCTACAGTGAAAGTCCGGTGGAGGATCTGCCAGCACGCTATGCCCAGATCTTCGTGCGTACGCTAGTCGATGAAGTAACCACAGGGCTGGATCGGTATATCCTCTTGCGCGAGAGTGGGCGCCGGGCCGAGCAAATGGAGACTGCGCTTGATGTTTCGCGTCACGCCGCTTCGATGTTGGATGAAGAGGCTTTGCTTGCTGAGGTCGCGGAACTGATTCGCGAACGGTTCGGCTTTTACTATGTAGGCATCTTTATGCTCGATGATTCTGAGCAGTGGGCGGTACTCGATGCTGGAACCGGTGAGGCTGGGCGTGCGCTGTTGGAGCAAGGCCACCGTCTGCAGGTGGACGGCAACTCGATGATTGGCCAGTGTGTCTCTTCGGCTAGCCCGCGCATCGCATTGGATGTCGGTACGGAGGTGCACCGTTTCGACAATCCCCTTTTGCCTGATACGCGTTCCGAGTTGGCGCTTCCCCTCATCAGTCGTAATACCGTTGTTGGTGCTATCAGCATTCAGTCCACAGAAGTTGCAGCTTACTCAAGAGAAGACATCACTATCCTCCAGACAATGGCGGATCAGTTAGCGACGGCAGTGGGAAATGCGCGGCTCTTCGCACAGTCGCGCGCCAGCCTCGAAGAACTGCAGCGCCTGCAACAGCGTTATGCCCTGGACATGTGGGAGGACTACGTCGAAAAACAGGATGTGTTTGGTTACGCCTATGACCTCAATGAGGTTTCCCCTGTGTCCGCTGACACGGTTGCCGTCTCCGCTGAGGTTTGGGATGGACAACTGATTGCTCGCGGCGGCGGCGATGGCGGTGGTGGGGCGCTGCTGGTCGCCCCCTTTGATGTGAGAAGCGAGCCGGTAGGTTTCCTGAGTTTTGAAGAGCCACACGGTGCCCACGAATGGACCGAGGATAACGTTGCCGTCATCGAGGCGGTTCGTGAGCAGTTATCGCTGGCGTTGGAGAACCGCTTGTTGATCGATCAATCGCAGAACGCGCTGCGTGAGGCCCGAGCCCGTGAGCGCGAAGTGCGCTTCCTGCAAGAAGTGGCTGCCTTCCTGAACGCCACTGAAAACATCGTCGCTGCTCAAGCTGAATTGCGTGACCGCTTGCAGGCATTCATTCCGGTGGATTCAGTCTCTATCGTTGGTTTCGATACCAACCGATCCCTGCATTTCCTGGGCGATCCGGCCGGCGAAGCTGTCAATGTCGAAGAATGGAGTGAGATCGACCTGCGAGAAGAGACAGGCTACGCGCTGGTAGCCGAGCAGGGCGATGCGCTCATCCAGGAAGATATCCGCATCAATCCCCGTTTCTGGGAAGATGGGCGTTTGGTGTCGGCGGGGATGCTCTCTCGCGCCATACTACCCCTGCAATTGGGTATGCGCATCCTGGGGACTTTGAACCTGGAGAGCGGCCAAACGGGCGCGTTCTCCCGTCCCGAGTTGATGCCCATTTTGGGACAGGTGGCGGCTCAAGTTGCCTCCGCCATCGAGCGCGCGAACCTGCTGCAGCGTGCCCAAGAGAGCGCCGGAGAATCGCGTACCCTCTACGAGGCCACCAGCGCCCTGGCTGAAGCGACCAGCTACGAGACCGTACTGCGTGCGATTGTCGGCCACACCATTGTCTCTGAGTTTGCCTGGGCCGAGATCGCAATGTTCACCCCTGATCCAGAGACTGGCGAGGAAAACAGCCTGCTGGAAATCGTCAGTTCGTGGAGCAGTAGCACGGCGGTGAAGATGATGGAAGTGGGGATGCGTATTCCGGTGGAGGAATTCCCGGCCCTGCAACTGCTCCAGCCAGGCGAGCAATTGTTCATCTGTGAAGACATCACGGCTGCCACCGATATGGATCCGGATATCCGCACTCTCTATCTGCGACAAGGCGTGCGGGCGATTGTGATTGCGCGGTTGTCCACCGTAGGCATCGCCACCGGTGGCGAGATCGGTTTGCTGCGGATTCGTTTCTCCGAACCTTACCATCCCTCGGAGCAGGATGTGCGCCTCTACAACAGTATCGCCGACCAGGCCGCGGTTGTGCTCTCTAACCAGAAGTTGCTGCGGCTTTCTGAGGCACGCACCGAGCAATTGACGGCCGCTGTGGGCTTTGCCAACCTGGCGACGGGCTTGGCGGAGCGCGAGGACTTGCTCAGACAATCGGGCGATTTCTTCAAAGAGCGCTTTGGTTTTTACTACGTCAGCATCTTCATGCTCGACGGGGACGGTGAATGGGCTGTCTTGCAGTCAGGAACCGGCGAGATGGGCGAAAAACTGCTGCGCATGGGTCAGCGCGTGCGTGTAGACGCCACCTCAATGATCGGCTGGTCTATCCTCAACGATCGGCCCCACATCGCGCAGGATGTGACACGCGATTCGCTATACTTCGAGAACCCGCTTTTGCCCGATGTGCGTGCGGCGATTGCGCTGCCACTTAAAAGCCGTGGTCAGATCAACGGCGCGCTCAGCATCGAAAGTGATCAGCGCTTCGTTTTTACCACTGAACTGGTATCGACGCTGGAACTGATGGCAACGCAACTGGCGAACATGCTGGAAAGTGCCGAGTTATATGACCGCTCGCAAAGCTCGCTCGCTGAAACCCGCATGCTGTATCGCATAGCGCAGCAAATCACCGACGCCACTACGATGGAGGACGTCTTCAAGGTGGCGGTTGAAGGTATCTCGCAGCGACCGGAACCGGACTGGGTTCTGGCTGGACAGCTTGAGCCTCGGCAGAACCCGACACATCTACGCATCGTATGGTCATGGAGCCGTGACGGCGCGCCGATTCCTTTTAACTCTTATCCACTCGATGAAATTCCGCGCTTCTCCGGGTTGTTGCGGGATGATGAGAGTTTCGTCACGCCTGATGTGACGCAGGATCCGCTCGTCGATGATTACCTGCATACTCTCTTCGGGCAGGTGGGATTGCGGGCGATGGCGGCTTTCCAGTTGCGCGTCTACGGGGTCCAATACGGCACGATTATGGTCCAAACCCGCAAAGCGCGAGAGTTCTCCACAACCGAGCTGCGCTTTTACGAAAACGTCTCCCGCCAGGCGTTCGTGGCCTTGCAGAACATCGGCCTGGTGGAAGAGACGCGCGCGCAAGCTGAACGGCGCGATATCCTTAACGAAGTGTTGCGCACCGCTTCCAGTTCTCTGGATCGCCTCTCGTTGATGCGCGACGTCGGGCGCGTGTTGGCGGTCCGTCTTGAGCGCCCTGTGCTGATGTGGAATTGGGATGGAAACATACTGCTGCCCGTCTCGGTCCATGAGACCGGTGGCAAACTGGTGGTCGATAACGAGGAAGCGCCACCCCTATCGCGGCTCGACGCGCCGATGCTCTATCGCGTCATCGAAAGGATGACGCCGGTTTCTGTGAATTTTGCAGACGAACATGGAACTTTTGTGCAGCATGCGCAAGCGTACCTGTCGCAACCTCTCGTCGAAGGGTATGTTGTCCCGTTACGCGTTCGTGGTACCGTCTTCGGCGTTATGGCGTTGGGTCGCCAGGAAGAGCACCCCGTCTTTGATGAGGAGATCAGGGACTTTGTCCGCACGGCGGGCGTGAACGTCAGTGTGGCGCTGCAAACGGCGATCCTTTACCAGGAAGCGCAGGAGACCGCCATCAAATTGCAGGAAGTCGATAAACTCAAGAACCAGTTTATGGCGAACATGTCCCATGAATTGCGTACTCCGTTGAACTCGATTATTGGCTTCTCGCGCGTGATCTTGAAAGGTATCGACGGCCCGCTCACTGATATGCAAAAGACCGACCTCACCGCTATCTACGACAGCGGTAGGAACCTTTTGGAATTGATCAACGATATCCTGGATATTTCCAAGATCGGTGCCGGGAAGATGGAGATGGTCTTTGAGCCCACCGATTTGCAGGAAATCGCTCGTGGCGTGATTACGACAATGACCGGGCAGGTGGCCGAAAAACCGGTCAAGCTTGTGCTGGATCTGCCTGAAAAATTGCCGGTGGTCCTGGCCGATGCCCGCCGTCTCCGCCAGGTGTTGACTAACCTGGTGGGCAATGCGGTAAAATTCACCGATGAGGGCTTCATCAAAATTTCGGCCACGTATGACAAGTACCAGGTCACCATGACCGTAGAAGATACCGGCATCGGCATTCCGGAAGACCGTCGTCACGCCGTCTTCGAGCAGTTTGAGCAGGTAGACTCCTCCTCGACGCGTAGATACGGCGGCACGGGGTTGGGGTTGCCCCTTAGCCGCGAGTTTGTCAGGCTGCACGGCGGTGATATGGAATTTGAGAGCGTGGTTGGGGAAGGTTCATGCTTCTACTTCTGGATTCCTATCGGTGGGCCGGGCTCGAAGCGTGAAGAGGGCGAAAGCCAGGTGGAACCGGGCGGGCAAACTATCCTCGCCGTGGATGACGATGAAGGCGTTATCACCCTCTTTCAACGTTACCTGGAAAAGCAAGGCTACAAAGTCGCCGGGATGACCACCAGTGAGGGGGTTGTCGAGACGGCTAAGCGGCTGAAGCCCTACGCCATTACCCTGGATGTCATCATGCCGGGCAAGGATGGGTGGCAGATTATCCGGGAGTTGAAGTCCGATCCTGAAACCCACGACATTCCCATTATCGTCTGTTCCATTATGAGCGAGGCGGACAAGGGACTCAGCATGGGCGTGGCTGATTACCTGGTCAAGCCGGTGACAGAGCAAGATTTGCTGGATGCATTGATCCATCTGGAGCATCCCGGGATGGCTGGCCATGTGTTGGTTGTGGACGACAACTCGGATGATCGTAAGCTGTTGCGACGTATCCTGGAGGATGCCGGTTACAAAGTCCAGGAGGCCCCGGGCGGTGCAGAAGCCATCAGTATGATTCACACCGACCCGCCCAACCTGCTAGTCTTGGATTTGATGATGCCGGACGTTGATGGGTTCGCCGTGTTGGAGAACCTCAAGATGAACCAACTCACTCGCGATATTCCGGTGGTGGTGGTGACGGCGAAGGAACTAGGGAAATCCGAGCGCGCGCGTCTGCAGCAGCGCGTCCAGGCATTATTGCAGAAAGGATTGTTCGATCAGAACCAGTTGCTTGATGATGTGCTTTCGGCGCTGGATCGCCTCCAACAACAGCCGGATTCTGAAACAGCTTAGCATGAAATAGCTTGACAGTTTGTCTCTCAGGTGTACAATGAAGCCGGCTTGAAAGCAAGCTCCATCTAACATCACTATGAAATAACAGGAGGTTCCACCATGGCTTATGTAATTACCGATATTTGCGAGCGCGCTGGTGTCTGCGTCGATGTGTGTCCTACGGATTCGATCCACGCTGTGGAAGGCGATGCTAACTGGCCTACATACTATATTAACCCCGATACCTGCATTAGCTGCGGCGCTTGCATGGCTGAATGTCCCAATGAGGCCATCTTCGACGAGGCCGATTCCGAGGCTGAAGCCTTCGTCCAGAAGAACGAAGATTTCTTTACCAAAGGTCCCGGCAAGGATATGGTATAGTCTGGGAGATTCTTAAACAGCTAACAAAAGAGGCCGACATCTAGTGTCGGCCTTTCTGTTGTCTACGGTGGGTTCTTTTGCTTGTCCTGCCCGGTTAGATAATGTAAATCGGGCTTGAGAAGATCCACCCCACTTTTCGACCTCGAAACCGCCGATAGATTTCAACCCGGTGAATTCCCGGTTCCGCCGACGTATGGCGCATTTTTGTTCCCGTCAGTTTGAGCATGCGTTTCCCGTCTCGCAAGAGGTGAATTTCTCCTGGTGCGGGAAGATCGATCTCAATGTTGATGGCCCCCAAGCGCCGTAGTTCTTCCCCCACCGTGGCGCGCGCCGCGCCACTGCGTGCAACAAACCGGAAGCCGTGGGTGGGGTAGGGCAGGTCGTAGCCGACCCACGTGCGCCCTGACCGCAGGGCCTCGTAGATCAGCGCCTTGTCGCGCGCTGTTTCGCCCGATAGTGGCTCTCGGGTGAGAATGTGCGTGTTGATGCATCGGAAGAGATAGTTGTAGGATAACCCGGCGTGCCCGAAAATATGCCATTTTGCCGACGTGCCATGGGCGTTCGCGCTACCGAGCGCCGACAGCCGTTCCCCTCGGCTCAACAACTCATCCCATAAGCGCAACGTAGCGCGTTGCGGTCCACGAATCCCCAAAGCCGGCCACCGCGCGTAGATTGCGGCAACGCTGCGCGCCCAGAGTAGACCCTTGAACTCCGACATATAGTCCCACACTTCAAGGCCGGCGATGCCCTTCACGGGCCAATCTACCCATGGCATGGCTCGCCAATCAGGATTCAGTGGGCTGCCTTTGTCGATGGGATGCGCGAGATAGCAAAACCCGCCGCGTGCTTCAACGGTGCGGATGAGAGTTTGCGTATTACCGAAGGTGTAAGGGGTCAGCTCTTGTCCTGTGCCATAGACGAGCAAGTGATTCACTGGTGGGTGGCGGTGGACGTTGTGGGCCTCCTCGCCGACCAGCAGCAGCGTTCGCCCGTAATACGCTTCCAGACCCTCGGCACGGATATTGTGATCGGTGACGATCACGAAATTGAGACCCGCGTCTTCCGCCGCTTCTGCGATCTCCTGGTGGGAGGCCGCTCCATCGGAGTAGACTGAATGTACATGCGGGTTGCCGAGGTACTCGCGGTAACTTTCCATAGGGAAACATCTTATAGAGAATGTTAGATTTGTCAAACCATAACCCCCTCTCCAATGCCGAAAATTTGCACCTTAGCCCGAACTTGTCTATAATAGAATTGTAGTTTGATGAGTGCACGCTGACACGAAAGGGAGGCGGCCATGAACGAGCAGAACAGGGAGTTAGCCACTCGTTTTGAAACACCCGTTGACGGGATAGAGCTTCAAGGGATGCTTCCACCAGGTTTGCTTAGTCTCTTGAATATTGCCGGGATGGGACCGCGACGCACGCGGTTGCTGTGGCAGGAATTGGGCATTACCTCCGTTGAGGAGTTGGCCGGCGCAGCCAGTGCTGGACAGTTGCACAAGATCAAGGGGATTGGTCCCGTCATCGAACAAAAGATTCTGGAGAACATTCGCGCGTGGCAGCGCCAGCGTTCCGAGCGAATTCCGCTGGGTATGGCTTGGCCTTTGGTCAACGATATCCTGGACACGCTCCGAGCTGATCCTGGCGTGCTCGCGGCAGAACCGGTGGGAAGTTTGCGCCGCATGCGCGAGTCTCTGGGCGACCTGGGCTTGCTGGTTGCGACTGAAACCCCAGAATCCGTCATCGCACGCTTTTGCGCTCTGCCGATGGTCGATGCGGTTGTGGAGGCAGGATCGGCGCAGGCGGCGATCCGCACGAGCGACGGGGTACAAGTGGATCTGCGGGTTGTCCCTCCGGAACGCTGGGGGTCGGCACTGCAATACCTGACGGGAAGTCACGCGCACATCCTCCACTTGAATGCCCTCGCGCGCGAGCAAGGATTGGTACTCAGCGAGCACGGTTTCCACCGTTTGGGCGACGAAGATGCACCGCCCGTTCGCGTGTGTGCTGAAGAGACGGAGGTTTACGCGGCGCTAGGATTGCCGTGGATCATCCCGGAACTGCGCGAGGACCGTGGTGAGATAACGGCTGCTCTTGAAGGTCATTTACCGTGTGTGGTGAAGCGGGATGATCTTCAGGGCGATTTTCAGTGCCATACTACCTTCTCCGACGGTGACAACAGCCTGGAGGAGATGGCGCATGCGGCGCGCGCGGCGGGTTTGCGCTATATCATCGTCAGCGATCACGCCGGACATGACGGGATGCATCCCAAGGCCTGTGATGCAATGTTGGCCGAAGTTGCGCGGGTCAACCGGCACTTCGATGGTGGATTCCGCATCATCGCGGGTGTGGAAGTGGGGATCCAAGCTGACGGAACGCTCGAGTGGCCAGACGAGGCGCTGTCTCGCATGGAATTCGTCATTGCCTCTTTCCACACCGATTTCAGTTTGCCCCAGGCCCAGATGACCGCCCGCCTGCTCACAGCGATGCGCCATCCTTATGTGGATATGATCGGCCATCCCACAGGGCGTTGCCTGGGCAAGCGCGATAGTTCTGATCTGGATATGGAAGCTGTTCTGCGGGCTGCTGCGGACTACGGTGTGGCTGTCGAGATCAATGCGTGGCCCCAGAGGTTGGACTTGAGTGATATGTACCTGCGCCGCGCGACGGTGTTGGGCGTTCCTCTGGCGATCAGTTCTTCGGCGCACGATCGAGACGGTTTTGCGGTGCTCGAATTTGGCATAGCGATGGCGCGGCGTGGCTGGGTCGAGGCGCGTCACTTGCTCAATACACTCTCGGCGGATGAAGTTCTTGATTGGCGTAGACGTCGGTTGTTGCGCCATAGCGGTGAAATCCAAATCTAAATCTACGGAGCTATTTAATGCCATTACGTTTTGTTGTGGTTGCCTTTGACAAAAATGAGATCCGGGCCACGCGGTATCTGGCTGAAGGTGTCCAGGAGGCGCGGGTAACGCTACGATCCGATCTGGGAGACGGCATTGATGCCGGGCTGCGCAGCATGCGTTCCGCTATTCGCCAGGTCTTACCTCTGGACGGCGGGATCACTGCGGTGGGTGTCTCCACGCCAGGCGTGTTGGATTACAAACACGGTGTGCTGCGCTCGCTGCCGGGATTTCCCGATTGGGTGGATGTGCCTCTGCAGGATGCATTGGTGGAGAGCCTGGGAGTACCCGTGTTCGTCGCCAGGGCCGCGGACACCGCTGTGCTGGGCGAATGGCGTTTTGGTGTGGGGCGTGGAGTATCTGACCTCGTCTATATCACTGTGAACGACATCTTGGGGGCCGGGATGGTCTTTCAAGATCAACTCTTCACCGGTGGAAACGGTATGGGCGGAGAGGTCGGCAAACTCCTCGTGGAGTGTTCCTTGGTTCCATCAGAGGGCAAAGTGATGACCCTGGAAAAACTGTTTTCCACCGAAGCGATTCTGGAGTACGCGCGGGCACAACTTGAGGCTGGCGCGAGTGCCGCTCTAATGGAGGGACTTGGCCACAATCCGATGGCGTTGACCGTCGAGAGATTGTGTGATGCCGCACGGCTGGGTGATCCCCTGGCACGGTCGCTTCTGAAGGACGTCGGTGCTTGTTTGGGGATGGCACTTATCCACATGATGTACCTGTTTGATCCCGCGCTGTTTGTGCTTGATGGTATGGTGCAGTATGCCGGCGATGTGTTGCTCAGTCCTATGCGCCAAACGCTTGCCGCGCGTACCCCTGCTGCCTATCGTGACCATGCCCGAATCGTTCTAGCGCAACTGGGGAATGATGTTAGACTATGGGGAGCGTTGGCGCTCTGTTTAGCTGAACTTGGTTTGTAGTTAGCTATTGGCTTTTAGCAGTCAGCTATCAGCGATTGGCAAAGAAGCAGGTGACGCTGTCAAGCTCGTACAGCGCAGCGTTTGCAGACCGAGATCTGAAGGCTGAGGGCTGACAGCTAACAAGGGGATAACCAATAATGTCGCGTTTATTGATTGTGTTGACGATCGTATTGTTGGCATCGGTGATGGTGATCGGCTGGATGCTAGGACCGGGTATGGAGCAGCGCCTAGTCCCGGGTGTATGGGTGTGGAATATCTCTCTTGGAGGTATGTCACCCGAGGAAGCGCTGCCGCATCTGCAAGCTGAGCTGCCATTGCGGCAACCAAATATCGTCATTGTTGGGCCGGAGGGACAGCGTTGGGCATTCTCTCCGGCTGATTTGGGTATGGCGGTTGATACCCAGGCAACACTGGCCCGGGTTACGGCGATGGGCCACTTGGAGCAGAGCGGCCTCGCCGGACGCCTGAAGATCATGCTTGACGGGGTGACACTGGCGCCGGTGCTGTCTTGGAATGAGCATCAGAGCCTCGCAAAACTGCAAACCATCGCCGAAGAGCTGTATCAGCCAGGGCAGAATGCACAAGTGCGCCGGACCGGCGCAGAACTGCAACTGGAGCCAAGCATCGAAGGGCGGCAAATGGACATCTCCGTGACTCTGCAGGTGCTCCTGCCGCATTTGTTCGCTTTGGAGTCGGTGGAGATCGTCCCCGTGCTGACCAAGATATCCCCGCAGATTCCTGATGCGCGTGCGCAGCAGGCTCTGGGTGTTGCTCAGAATGTCCTAGCTGAGCCTTTGACCCTGTTGGTTCCCAATCCCCGCGAGGGCGACCCTGGCCCCTGGATGATGACGCCGGACGTGATGGCATCCATGTTAATCATCCTCGTTGGAGAAGATGGTGTCAGCGTGGGGTTGGATGAAGCGGCACTGGCAGAGTTCCTCGGTCCGTTAGCGCTGGCGCTGTTCCGGGAGCCGGTGAATGCCACATTCCATTTCGACACGGCAACGCTGGAATTGGTGTATGAAGCCCCGAGCGTTACCGGGCGCGAACTGGATGTTGCCGCGTCCATTACGCGCATCAATGACATGCTGCGCGATGGCGAGCATTACGTCCCGCTGGTGCTGAACGAGACACCGCCCGACTATCCCGATACGATCACCGCCGCCGATTTGGGTATTATTGAAGAGGTTGCCGTTGGCGAATCGTATTTCACCGGTTCCTCTTCTGCGCGTGACAGGAACATCCGCCTGGGAGCATCCAAATTCAACGGCATCATTATCAAGCCAGGGCAGACGTTTTCCTTTAACGAGTATCTGGGCGACGTTTCCGCTGAAGCCGGGTACGATGAATCCTACGTGATTATCGGCAGCCGCACGGTGCTGGGGGTGGGTGGGGGCATCTGCCAGGTGGCGACGACGGCTTTCCGCGTGGCGTACTTTGGCGGTTATCCCATCGTCGAGCGTTGGCCACATGCCTACCGGGTTGGGTATTACGAGTTGGGCGGCTTTGGACCGGGCTTCGACGCGACGGTCTATTCCCCATTGGTGGACCTCCGCTTCACCAACGACACACCCTATCATATTCTAGTCCAGACCGAGGTGGATGCGGCGCGATCACGGTTGCGTTTTGTTTTCTACAGCACAAAGACCGGGCGCACGGTAGAGCAGATTGGGCCGACCTGGGGCGATCCTATTCCTCCAGAAGCTCCCGTCTACGAGTACGATGCCACGTTACCTGCCGGGAGCGTGGTTCAGGATGAACGTCCGATTAATGGCCTAAAGGCAACATTGGGGCGTATTGTCCGCGATGCCGAAGGGAACGTGCTCTACGACGATACTTTTGTGAGCAACTTTGTGCCGTGGCCGGCACGTTACCGCTATGGACCGGGATACATACCGCCGGACAATGCGGAAGTCGTCAGCACACCGGAACCATAGGCTCACGTATTGACAGAGAACACCCCCCACTTCTACAAGCGGGGGGTGTTTGTGTTAGGGCAGGGCGTACTGTTTACTCGAGTTGTTTAACCCATGCACGCAGTTCGAACGTAACTTTCTGGAAGAAGCTATTGGCGGGAAGCGTCCCTTGCTGCGCGTATTCGACTTCCGTGATCAACGCTTTAACGCGCAGTGCGGTGGTATCCAGCGTGACCTCCATACCGGGGCGAATCTGCTGGAGATCGTCGCCTTCGCGTTTGGGCTGAAGTTTTTCGAGCAGATCGGGGTCTTGTGAGGCGTAATCGCTTGCCAATACAGTAGTGACAGTACGGATGTCGCTCTTGTCGAAGAGCCAGGTCTCGAAGGCAGTGACTTTCTTGGGATCGCCCGCACCGAGCGTCTCCGAGATGCCGATGCCGCACTCGCCGAAGAAGTCGGGGCCAATCTCGATGCTGAACGACGGATCGAAGTAATCATCGCCGAGAACATAGGTATATGTCTTCACGGAGGAAGGTCCGACTTCCGGTTCCTCATCGACACCAGGTGGAATTACACCGACCGGCGGTGCACCAGGCAGGGGAACGCCTGGCACAGCACCTGCCGTAGGTACCGCATCTGCCGCTCGCTGCTTGCGCCCGATGAGCAGGTACCAGAGCGCGAGTGCGATCAGCACAATCACCAGCAACGCTGCCAGAATGCGTATGAGCGTGTTGAGCAGCCCGCTGGTCGTTTGCGATGCTGCTTCCTCAGCCTCCCACATCACCAACAGATTGGGTAGATTTTGTTGCAGGTATCTCAGAGCGGGGAGTCTTTCGGCAATGTTGAACCTTCCCTCCTCAGCATAAGCCACGGCAGTATCGAGGTCGTCGATCAGGATGTCAGTATCGGCACGCCACGGGATGGTGCGGACTTTGGGCATCTCGGTTCCTACTCCCAAGCTCTCGCGCAATGCATTTGCATCGTTGGTGCGCAAATACTCCTCGGCGACCCCAGCCAGGTAGGCGGAGCGAAAGTCTGCCCGCAGTTTACCGGGATTCGCATCTTCCCATTGCACGGGGAAGACGCCCCATCCCAAGATTAAACCAATAGCGACACCCAACGCAATTGAGATGAGGATCTTGTACTTATCCCAGATGGGCTGGATTTTGACCATAACCTGCGCAAAAATCGTAAAAGCCTTAGCGAGTAATGTGTCTAACATAGGTAACTCCCTCCAGTTAACGTGTTGCCGTTGTCTATAAAAGATGAATGTAAGAACCTATCCGAAAATTCATCGTTGGCGCACCAGAAATGCTCGCAAGCATGATTCTTCGGATAGAGTCTAAATCAATGATAAACACAATCGCAGAAAGTGTTACATACTGAAATCATAATATCACAAAATAGAAATAAACACAACTTTTATCCTAAAAATCTTTGTTTTCACGTTCGTCCGCATATATGTCAACACCTCATCTATGATGTCAGAACCACTTCAACGAGGTTTTCCTCCCCCAGCTTATCTGCCGGGACGAGATTGCCGGGTAGGACTTCGCCGTTCAGTGTGAGTGATTGGACGCCGCGGCAGATGCTATTGGGGTTCTTGACCTCGATTTGCACCGTGTGACCCCGGAAGCGGCGCGTAGCAGTGAAGCCAGGCCACGTCGAGGGGATGCACGGATCGATGCGCAAGCCGTCAAATTCCGGCCGGATGCCCAGAATGTACTGCGTGGCACTGAAATAGGCCCAGGCTGCTGCACCCGTGAGCCACGAGGTGCGTGTATTGCCCGCGCGCGGCGAGTAGATGGAGTAGGTCGTCTGCGCTTGGACGTAAGGCTCGCACTGGCGGATTTCGGCGCGGTCGTTGTAGGCGGCGGGCATGGAAGCGCGGTAATAGGCATAAGCCTGGTCGCCGTGACCGAGCAGACATTCGGCCATCACGCCCCAGCCCTGGGTGTGGTTGAAGATGCCGGCGTTCTCCTTGATACCGGGATTGAAGACCAAAGCGCGCATCACGTCCACCGGCATGTTGACGAAAGCC
>JAFGSL010000324.1 GCA_016934645.1 Anaerolineae bacterium | reverse complement strand
TGCATTGCTTCCCATCGCACACGAGTTTTCTTGTGTGTCAGCAATGCCGCCAGCGCCGGAGCATACGGAGCAACCATGTCCGGGTGTGCTTCGGCGATTTTGGTCAATACTTCTGCGCAGTCACCAACCACAGCCGCATCTTTGTCCCGAAGTCCTTCGGCAATTTCCGTCGCTCGATGCGGTTCGGCCAAGCATTGCTCAACCACTTTGAGATTGCCCGCCTCTGTGCGGTCTCCGATTCGTGAGGATAGTTGATCTACCAATGTTGTCATATAGTCACCTCTTGTTTTTTTAAATAACTTCCAGATCATCTCGCCCTGGCAGCGTCGGGAACGGCGCGGTGGGTAGCGTCTGGTACCAGTACGCCACCGAGGCGATGTCATCTTGCAGGGGCAGGTAACGCCCGTAACTGCGCCAGCCGAGAGCTTGGATGGTGACGCGCAAGTTCTGCCGAAAACGGATCGGATCCATGATATGCCAGCGATACAGCCCAAATCGTCGCTGTGAATGGTAGATACCATCGGGTCGAATGACCTGATGTAGCCCGGTGTAAGGTGTCGTGAAGGTCTGGTATTGGCGCGTCTCGCGGTTCTCAAAGTTGTATGAGCCGCAGAAATAATCTTCGGTGCCGGTGCCGCAGACGGTGGGGAAGTCTTTGTCTCCATCAAAATAGAACTTAATCTCACCTTCTCCCCACCAACCGTTGTTGTTGACGCCCCAAGCCATATACGTTCCGACGTAATGTCCCTGACCCTGGACTCCATCGAGCATGGTATAGACTGCTTTGTAGGGCAGTGGATTGACGCGCCGGAACTGTGCGTGGAAATAGGCAGCGTCCTCCGGCACATCTGTGAGCGTATAATTGATCTGGTAGTAGAGCACCATCGGCTCACCGGCAAGGTTCTCTACGGTGATGCGGCAATGTTTGCGGAAGGGCATCTCCCAGTAGCAGTTGAAGGCGCTGCCGGGGTTCACACAGATCGCCAGCGACGACAGTTGCGCGTATTGACCCCATCCCATCGCGAAAAAATCGCCGATCGGGCACTCAATCGAAGGCTGCTCTTGGCTATCCCAATAAACTCGCAGGATGGCAAAGCGCCAGTTGCCGGTGGGCGTCATCCAAATTTGCTGGATGGCTCCCGGTCCCGCGATATCGGCCAGTGCGAAAGTTTGCCCGGCTTCGATCTTGACCGACGGCGAAATCTTCCAACCCTGACCTAAATCACGGGCGCAGGCAGCGCCGGTGCCTTCCGTTGCCATGCCGGCCTTCCCCTTCTCTCCGCTAAAATTCTCCGGGCTGATAGAACGGGTTTGTGCATTGGAAAGACGTGAAAGATTGCCTATGTGTAATCCTAACCCGTCGAATGCAGTCATTATCGTCTCCTTGGTGAACGCTATGGCTAAAGGTGACTCTGAGTGCTTTGTTTTTGTGTTTCATTCTGGTAGAGGAGCATCAGGTTAAGGAACTTCGCATACAACGGAAGATTTGTGAAACCTGGCGTTGAGGGTATTTTGATAGACTTGCATAAAGTCGTGCTCGTCGAATCCAAAAACTTCTACAAGCCGGGCGTATTCAGAATTCATGCTACACATAAAAGCACCTGGGTCATCGCTGTTGATACTGAAATTCATCCCCAAATCACGCGCTTTGCCGATGGGATGATCTTCCATGCGCATAACGCTGCCCGTGCATAGATTGCTCGTCGGACACATCTCTATGTGGATTTGGCGCTCCTGGAATAGCCTCACCAACTTTGGATCCTGAAACAGACTCACCCCGTGTCCAATGCGGTCTGGATAGCCATGTTCGAGCGCATCCCACACCGACTCTGGTCCACACCATTCTCCGGCATGAATTTCAATGCCGAGGCCGGCTTCGTGCAGGCGGGCCAATATTCGCGTGAACGGTTTGACAGGGTTGCCAGGCTCCAGTCCTGCCAACCCCATCCCGACAATCAAATCTGCTTCATAAAGCGCCAGTAGCGTCTTGGCAAGTTTTTCAACTTCATCTACAGTTCTGTTTCGCCCCATGCCAACCATGAACGCGACGGTCAAGTCATTGCTAACTGCCGTGTCAATCCAATCGCGGAATGTGCTCACCCGCTCCAGCGCTACGGATTTTTCACCCGTTAGGCCGAACCCTCCTGCCGGCAACATCCACTCGGCATAGCGCACATTCTGCATTTTTAGCCGCGCAATGTGTTGACGGGCGAGTAATCCCAGGTACCGCAATTGGGACTCAATGGGAATCACATGCTCGAACCATTTGAAAAACTTCTCTATACCTTGGATCGGGTAAGCATTTTCAAGCGCAGTGATGTCCACCGGACAGGTCGGATCTTCTTCGCAGATAGCTCGCGCCATGGCTGGATCAAGTACTCCATCCAGGTGACAGTGTAACTCAGCTTTAGGGAGTGTCGTGATTGTAGACAGCAGTTCATTCATTTCCGGGGGTCGGGTAAATTGATCAGTATCGGTAAGGCCAGCAATGTCCCCGCGGCTGTAATTAAAAACAAAAAGCCGTAGTTGCTATGCGTCCACTGCAAGATAAGACCTCCTATCGTGGAAAAAAGAGTCGTGATCCCGTTGATGGTGTTGGTCAGGCCAACATACACGGGGCGCTCGGCTTCTGGGGCCAGCTCTAACAAAAAAGCCATCCAGGCAGGCAACATACTGCTCGTAGAAGCATTGAGAACAAAGAAGACCCCCCCGTATGTCCATGCCAGCCAGGGAGAGTTGCCGGATAAGTGCGGAATCAGAATCGCGGTGAGGGGTACGGCGGCTGTAACGAGGGTACTGATTCCCATGGCGCATTTTGTCCCTTGACGTTCATTGATCCAGCCAAACAGCAGCGCCGCCAGAACTGCCCCAACAACGCCTATGGAAGTATACCGTCCAACAACTTGACTTGGAAGCTGCAAGGTTTCCAATGCATGAGTAATGTAGAAGGGCGTTGCCAGAAAGTTCAGATTGAAGAATTGCCGGGCGATGATGTAGCGACGAAAGATACGGTTATGCTTGAGCACATGACCCAGTTGCGGGATGAAATCACGCCAGCGCGGAACAATCTTTCCGGATTGCCCGTCCGGTTCGTCAATGAAGGAAATCGACAAAAAAGAAAGCGCTAACAAGCCGAATCCAGTCAGGAACAGGCTGGCGTAATTGTTGGGAAATGCAAATCCCTTCTCACTGAGCATCCATTCGACAGCGATCCCGGCGAGGAAACCGAAGATGCCGGAGAGCGTTTGCCCAACACCGGTTAACCTTCCGCGCCGTTTGGGCGGAATGGCTTTGCTTAACAGCTCAAACCATGAAAGACTGGATAATCCATCTCCAATCCAAAAAAGCACGTAAAGTGGGAGAAACAACGCGATGGTTAGTTTTGTAGAGCGAGCGCTGAATCCCCAAGTCACCCCCGCAAGCACCAAAAACAGAGGGCGGCTCAACGCTGATGGCAAGATCACATAGGGCTTTTTGTAGGGCTTGTCTGCCAAATAGCGCGCAGCAAGGAGCTGTGGGAGCAGCCACCCGGCGCGTTGCAATGTTGAAACAAATCCGATGATGAAGGCTGAGGCCCCCAATTCGGTCAGCAATCCAGGCACAACAGTGCTCGGCCCAATAAACGACATGGCTATTCCAAAAAAGCAAAAATCCAGGGTCAGACACCAGAAATTGTGGCGATAGCGAGATGCCATCTCGGAGGGTGTCGTCATCAGACCTGAAGAATCCCGCCGCTGTAATGTAATTGATATACCGCGACGCCTTGATAAGTGATATTCTCCCATCCCCAAAAACGGTCAATATCTCCATGACTCTCATTGATATATGAAAAGCTTGCCTGTCTAAACATCGCCGGGCCCCGATATGGCTGAGTGCGCGGGATTTCTCGCAGTGCGGCTTGCAGGAACGCATAAATGGTTTTCACATCTACTTGTACTTCAGCATTCTTGAGCTTACCGCCGGCATAATTCATGGCCCAAACTGGGGTAGATTCATAATACACTGTCTCCTGGCCGACGAAATAATCGCCGCCAAAGTAAATATCACGATATAGCAACGCAGCCTCTTGATATTCCAGTTGTTTGGAACCGGGCACCAAAGGGGATACCGCGGAAGCGTTGCCCCCTTGCATGGCGTATGTATGTTGCTTGGCCGTGACCAAAAACGTGAGAAATGTTTCACGATTGACGGACATACTCATGCTGTTCTCCTTAACTTATCCGTGCCGTTAACTTTGTGTTCGTCTGATTGTTTCATAGGGCGATGTGCCAAGACTATTGTACTCTTGCTTACTAGATTTGTCATGATGAAGAAAAACAAAACGCCCCGCAGTTGGACTACGGGGCATTCACTATGGAATTGGACCTTTTAAGACTTGGGGTATTTGAATTGGTCTCGTTGAAGAACAAATAACACACCCAAAAAAGCCAATATCACCGCGCCATTGCACAATGCCGGTTTGGCATTTGGGGTGGATGTTGCGGTTGTGCCTGGTTGGGGTGTAGCAAGAGCCTCTACAGTTGTTAATGGCGTTGATGGGCCGGGCTCATTTGTGGTCTGTATAGGTGTTGCTGTAGCTGTGTTTTCCGGTTCCTGTGGCCGGGAAACTTCGCCAGTTTCTGTGCCGAATCGGAAACGGTAAGCGGCGCCATCTGGGTTTACAAAGATAGTCCCTTCACCTAGCGCAAAGTAGAGTTTCCAATCAGGATGAGCTTTTAGAAGTTCCCAATATGCAGATGACATAAAGAGGATGTCTTGGGCTTTCATTTCATCGGGAACGTAGACTGTATCAACACATCCCCCGCTGGCACATAAGAAGGTCTTATCCCCGACATAGCGTATGTAACTGTTGGCTGCATTAGGGGCATCCGACGGGATTGTCCATTGGGGAGCGTTAGGAGGCGCATCTGCTCCGCCCAAGTTCTTGCGCATTTCAGCATCTTCTACTGCTTTTTCGCCTGTAGCGGCGGGGGCAAGTTGTAGAGATTCTTCAAATTCTTCGTTGTTGTGCTCGCGCCCCTCGCTGCTGAGTACTTTGTTTGGCTCCTCAACCAGGAATGATGTGTAAGGGGTGATGATCCCGTAGCGCAAACTTAGGGTGACGATCGCATCCACCCATTCTGCATTTTCGCCATGTAGACGGATTTGTGTCAACAAGTCCCCAATTTTGCGCGCCGCCCACAGACGGGGGATAAAGGCAGACTTATCTTCAGGTATGTTGTGAGAAGCAAAAGTCCCTTCATAAACATATTGCTGGCGTTCTCCTTCGATTTCCCCGCTCAGGGTGATACGTTGTGGCCCTTCACCAGTGTAGCGCCCGGCAATGATGAGTTGCGTTCCGGCATAGAGATCGGTCAATGGTTTAGGGTATACGTCATAAGCGCGTACTGCGCCGAAATCTAACTCAATGTTGGTGAGCACCGGGCTTTGTACTTGCGCGAAAAAGGCTGATACCTGTTCGTCAATGCGTTCATGAGGCTCTATGTAGGCCGGGCGACCTTTATGATTTTGGGCTAATTGGTCCAGAAATAGCGTATTGACATCATAGCCTACGCCGAACGGGAAGAGACGAACTGAATTAGGGGTTTCTTGATTTATCATCTCAAGTAAGGCTTGTTCATCTACAACACCTTCTGTGGGTAATCCGTCAGTTAAGAAAATGACAATGGCAGGACGTTCCGGATCGGTTTGCGTCATAGCTTCGGAGAGCGCCCTATATATGTTGGTGCCACCGATAGCTTCAAGGGCATTGAGCCAAGTGATTGCATCGGATACATCTAAACTAGACTGAGGGGTTGCTGCGTAGGTTCGTATATCACTACTGAAAGCAATCACATTGAAGCGATCTTCAGCATTCAAGTGTTTCAGGATGTAGCCCAAAGCTTCTTGCGCTTGCGTTAACTTTTCGCCGTCCATTGAGCCTGAGGTATCCAGCAAAAGGAAAACATCTTTGGGCAGAATGCGTTGCTTTGCCGTCTCGATAGCGGGGGAAAGTAATAGCAAGAAGAACCCATCCTCATTTTCTGGCTTATATGAGAACAAATTTGCACTAATGTCATCTGCGCTGCTGCTTATGTACAATTCAAAATCCCGATCGGGGAGAATCTGGCTGGCCTCATAACTGATGGTGGCTTCATAGTCATTTTGTCGCGTTACGAGGACGTCTGCTTGGTGGCTGGGGGAGTAAACAGCGCGTAGGGCAACCTTGGAGGTGATTTTGACGAACACACTAACCTGCTCCACCGGTTTAGCTGAAAACCGCTCTGTATCCAGTGAATAGCGATAGTGCATCAAATTGCTTTCGGCCGGTAACACCTCTGTATATTCTAATTGGATACGGCGTTCCTCTCCGGGGGCAATGGGAAAAATTCGTGCGCGTACCGAGTCTCGCCCAACATATTCTAGCAGAGCCGGGTCGCGCTGCCGACGAACATAATCTTCGTAGATTTCACGTGCCTTATCAGCCGGCAGGATTTCCCCTTCCACAGGTTGTCCGTCTACCCACATAACAAACTGTTGGAGCACTACACCGGGCGGTAACGGAAAGACATACACTCCCTCGGCCGTATTTTGCCCGTCATTGCGGAACACCTGATCCACTTTGGTTGTGGCGATTTGGTTTTCAATGGTAATTGTGACTCGATGATAACAAACGGACAGTTGTGAACTCCAATCTGGCGGGAGAACCGGGGGGGGATCAATGATGATAATCCCATCTGCTGAAATTGGAACTGCAAGGGTTAGCAATATTACGATTGTCATAAGTATAGTTATGTGCTTAATCATATCTTCCCTCCTAACGTAAGTTTTGTGCAAATAGTAGCGAAAAGGGCTAAATCGGCGAAAAAACACAACTTTTGAACAAGGGCAACACCAACTGG
>JAFGSL010000323.1 GCA_016934645.1 Anaerolineae bacterium | reverse complement strand
ATAGCCAATCATACAGTAAATGATCAACGGGAGGAAGAAAATGAACCACAAAATGCGCTTCGTATGGTTATTCGTAAGTCTTGCAGCTGCGTTAGCCCTAATCAGCCTGGGTACTGCCGCACTACATACCAAGTCACTCGCAGTTGCACAGGCCAGCACCACGCGGGATGGGGCAACGCTGTCTATCGAACAAGAAACAGGCTTGACGGCTCCTACCGCTATCACAGTGGGATTGGTGACGGATGGCCCGACGGTAGAAGATGGGAGTTTCAACGAGTTGAGTTACCAGGGCATCCTACGCGCCGAAAGCGAGTTGGGCATCACCTACCATGTCTACACCTCGTCCTCAGAAGCTGACTATCTCCCTAACTTGGAACAGTGCGCCTCGAATGGGGCCGACCTGTGTTTCGGTGTCGGGTTTCTGATGGCTGATGCGATCTCACAGACAGCGGTGCTATATCCGGGAACCTCCTTTGCCCTCGTAGATTACGAGTGGGAAAGCCAGCCGCCGAACCTGCGTGCTATGACCTTTGCCTCTGACCAAGTTGGCTACCTGGCAGGGACATTGGCCGCGTTAATGTCGGATAGTCAGGTGGTCGGAACCGTTGCCGGGATGGAGATTCCGTCAGTGACAGCGTTTGTTAACGCTTACCATAACGCCGCGCAGTGCGCCGATCCCTCTACGACCGTCATCATCTCCTACACCGGCACCTTCGTCGATCCCGACCTGGGCGCGCAGACGGCGCAGGAGCAGATGCTTCTGGGCGCGGATGTGATCTTTGGTGTCGGTGGGGCTACCGGCAATGGCGCGATCCTCACCGCCACACAGTCCGGCGCGTGGGGCATCGGCGTGGACTCAGACCAGTACAACACGCTGTTTGAGGGCGGAGCCGTCCCCGGTTCTGATCGCCTTCTCAGCAGCGCGATGAAACGGCTGGATAACGCTGTCTTCGATACAATCGGCGACGTTATCTCCGGAACATTCACGTCCGGCACGGCATTGTACACCGTCGCCGAAGATGGCGTGGGCCTCGCACCGTTCCACGAGACTGATCCCTTCATCCCACAAAGCGTGCGCAGCCGGCTCTCCGGCGTGGAACAGGGTCTCTGCGAAGGCTGGCTCGATGTTTATGGCCCGTGCGTCGCCACGATTGGCGTCGCCGCTGACCTGAGCGGCCCCGTGGCCGAACTCGGCTGGCAGGAGGCCAACGCCGTGCAGCTCGCCATCAGCCAGACGAACGCGGCAGGCGGACTCAACCTCGGCGGGCTGAACTACACGCTGCGTCTGGCCTTCGCCGACGACGCCTGTGATGCAACGCAGGCCATCACCGCCGCGCAGACTTTGTTGGATACGGGCGCGTTGGCCGTCGTTGGCCACACGTGTAGTCCCGCCAGTATGGCGGCACAGGCCCTCTACGCGGCGGCAGGCGTGCCGATGATTTCACCCTCGTCTACAAACCCAGACGTGACGCAGCAAGGCTACAACACGACGTTCCGTGTTATCACCCACGACGGCTCCCCGGTAACCACATTGGCGACGTACTTGCGGCATTGGAGCAGCTACGAGCGCAGCGCATTCGTGGCGACAGAAGGGTATTACCAATGGGCACTCAACTTCTATTCAAGCACGTTTACGGCGTTGGGCGGAACCATCACCGGCTATCACCTCGTCACCGATACGGCCGACTTCTACGACGTGCTGGCAGACATCAAACACAATGAGCAGCCGGACGTGATTTTCTACGCGAATTCCAACGCCAACGAGGCCGGGTTGTTCAGCCGCACCGCGGACGAAGTCGGAATGAACGACGTCCCCATCGCCTGGAGTTCGTGGGACAACGCCGCGTGGCTGTTGGACGCTTTCGCGGACACTGCCGGCCTCGCCGCCGAAGGTGACTTTGTGATGATGCAACATCGCCCCTTCGGAGCCATGCCGGGCTGGGAGACGTTCCAGGCGGATTATCAGGCCGCCGGATTCTCCAACTTCCCTGACGATCCCGGTCTTATGGGCACGTATGCCTACGATGCTGCCGGACTGCTCCTGGATGCATTCGATAGGGCACAAGCTCCCGCGCCAGACGGCGTGCGCAGTATGCTCGCAGCGACCACCGGTTACTACGGCGTTATGGGAATGTATGACAGCTTCGATGGCAATGGCGACGTCATCCCGCAATGGGGATGGATCGAGCGTTATCGCGCCGGACAGTGGTCGCCAGTGTACGCCATCCCGGAGTTCGGCGCGGAAATTCGCGTGTGCGACTTCGGCTGCGATTACGCCACGATCCAGGATGCAGTGGATGCAGCAGCAGATGGCGACATCATCAAAGTCGCAGCGGGGACATATAGCGACTTGCACACGCACGTTGTGCCGCCGAACTATCATGGGGATGTTGTTACGTTGACGCAGGTCGTGTATGTGGACAAAAGTATCACCCTGCGTGGGGGCTATACGACAACGGATTGGGTAATGCCGGATCTGGTGAACAATGCCACAGTTTTGGACGCGCAAGGCGGCGGGCGGGTGTTTGTGGTAGCAGGTTTTATCACCCCGACGATTGAGGGCTTCCACATCACCGGCGGGGATGCCAGTGGCTTGCTCGGCAGCGACCGGGCCCAGGATTCCACGGATGCGGGTGGGGGTGTGTTCGTCATCCACGCTCCCGGTACCACCTTGAACAATTGCCAGATTTACGCCAATACAGCCCAACAAGGTGGTGGCATATACCTGGATCGCGTCCCCGCTTTAATCTATGGAAATAATATCTATTCCAATACAGGCAACTACGGCGGCGGTGCGACGCTGTGGGACAGCAACGCCACACTGATTGACAATACAATCTCCGGGAATACGGTGACGCAGGCCGGCGCGCCGGGACCGCCCGAAGTTTTTGTCAGCGCTGGGGGCGGTCTGGAAGTGGATGGGAATTCTACCATCATCGGCAATATCATTACGGGCAATTCGACGGACCGACAAGGCGGCGGGTTGGCGGTGGGCGGTCACTCTCAAGCTGTGATCAAGCAAAATACGATCTCGGCCAATTCCGCCATCACGGGCGGCGGATTGTACATGGCAGAGGATGAGGCAACGCTTGAGGACAACCTTATCCGTGAAAATGTTGCGGATATTGGGGGAGGTGCTTATCTCTATGCCAGCAATGCGTGGGTACAGAGCAATCAAGTGTTGTCCAATACTGCGAATTTCCACAGTGCCGGGGTGCATATGTATTGTGTGTCTGAGCTGGGGAACACTGCTGCTGCATTGTTCGGGAATAAGGTACTTTACAATGTCGCCGGTGACAGCGGTGGCGGTATCGGGACGGAATTTTGCCCAGAGGGGACTATCAAGTGGAACACCATCACCGATAATGAGGCTCCCTGGGGTGCGGGCTTAAACATCTTCATCAGTGATATTATCATTGACAGCAACTTTATCGCCGACAACGTTGCTGCGGATGCAGGGGGCGGCATTCTCTTCCACGGGCCAGGTGACCCCAAGGTGCTCAATAACGTGATCGTACGGAACCACGCCAACCAATATGGTGGCGCCGTGATGATGATCGGGGCGTATCCGCAAATCGTGCATACCACCTTTTCTGAAAACACAAGCGGGGATGGCAGCGCGGTCTACATCCAAGATTGGGAATTTGCTGATCCACCTTATTCGGACGCCTACTTCGAAAACGTCATCCTTGCGGATAGCGCGGTGGGTATCAAGGTCACACAGGGAAGCACGGTCACGATAGCGGGTATCCTCTGGTATAACGTCCCCCTTACTGTGACACAATCGCAAACAGCCAGTGTGACAATCGCACAGCAGATCACTGGCGATCCGGCCTTTGTGGACCCGGCCAACAACGATTACCACATCGGTCCAATGTCGGCGGCGATCGATCAGGGAATTGACGGTGGCCTGGACTATGACTTCGAAGAGCAGGTGCGGCCGATGGGGCAAGGCTACGACCTCGGTGCAGATGAGTATCTAGGGGCACATCTCTCGCTAAACGTAGCGGCACCAGCGGTGGTATTGCTGCCTGGGCAAACTTTCACGTACGATGTCGTGCTTGCCAATGACGGTGCGCTCACTGCAACGAACACACTGCTGACCTTCACGCTCGACCCGCAGCAGCATGCCGTGAGCGTAACACCAGGTGGCGTGTGTACGGTCAACGGCGATTGGGGTGGCGGCATCGTCTGCCCGCTTGGTGATATGCCGCCCGGCACGGAAATGGCCTTCGTGGTCACGGCGCAGGTTGCCGCCACCGTCCCGCTGGGACAGGCGATGGAAAGCACAACGACGGCGATGGCAGACGGCACAGCGAGCAGTACGTCGGTTATCAAGATTGTGTCACGCGCGCGGCTGGTCTACCCGCTGAATTACGAGCCGAGGAGCCTGGATGTGAACCGCGAGGCCGGCGACCTGAACTCACTCACGCTACTGGCGCAGTTGATGGAAGCGCCGTATCGCTACGGATCGAATGGTAGCCTCATCCCGGCAGGCGCGACTGGCTATACTGCATCACCCGATGGTCTGGTCTACACCGTCACGCTGCGTACCGATGCACTTTGGTCAGATGGAGTGCCGGTAACAGCGCAGCATTACGCCGACAGCGTGATACGCATGCTCGACCCGACAACGGGTGCAGGCTATGCTTTTGTGCTGTACCCGATCCAAGGCGCGTGGGAGTTCAACAGCGGCGCAACAACCGATCCGGCAACCGTCGGGGTGGCAGCACTGGACACGCACACACTGCGCTTCACGCTACACAGCCCGGCGGCGTTTTTCCCCAGCATCCTGGCAACTTCGGCGATGTACCCCGTGCGGCTGGATGCAATGGACACGCTACCCTTTGTGGGCAACGGCCCGTACGTCCTGACCGAGTGGGCGTCCGGACGATACTTCGTTCTGGACAAGAATCCTCTGTATCACAGCGCGGCGCAGGTTGTCACTTCGCGCATTGTGTTGCCTTTCATCCCTGACGCAGAGCAGGTCGCGGCCTACGAGGCCGGCCTGCTCGACGTGAGCGGGATTCCCGGCGCCGCCATGGGCTACGTCCTCAACGATCCTACCTTGAGCAACGAGTTGCGCAGCGTCCCCTGGCCCGGCATCTACTACCTGGGGTTGAACAACGTGCTGACGCCGACGGACCAACTCGCGGTGCGGCAGGCACTGGCTTCGGCGGTGGATCGGGATACGCTGCTGGCATTGCTCAACACGCCCTGGCGCGAGGCGGCCACCAGCGTTATCCCGCCAGGCATCCCTGGCTATCAGAATGGCGCGGTGGGCTACGCCTACAACTCCACACAGGCGCAGGCGTATCTGGCAGCGGCCGGCTATCCCGGAGGTGCGGGCTTCCCTGGCGTCGAGTTGTGGGCCACGGAGGGCGCCCGCCAGTTGGCCGAAGCAGTCGCGGCCAACTGGCGCAGCGTGTTGAACATCAGTGTGACGGTGGCCTATCCGGACGATTATTTCGGCGCGCTCCGCGCCTGTCGAGATAATCCGGCAGATTGCACCAACAACGCCTACCGCCTCGGCTGGCTGGTGGACTACGCCGACGCCAGCAACATCCTCAACGACCTCTTCCACCCGGACGCAGGCGGCCAGTACACCGGTTGGGACAACGCGCGCTACCGGGAGCTGATGACGTTGCAAATATCCGAGCTTGATCCGGCGCAGCGACTGGCCTATATCCAGGAAGCAGATCGCATCCTGGTGCAGGATGAAGCGGCGGTGATTCCGCTGTACTTCTTTGACCGTGTTTTCCTGATCAAACCCAACATTGCCTACGAATACCCCACCATCGGCGGGCCGCGCCTGATGGCGTGGCGCACCTCTGGGGCGGCAGCCCCGTGCTATGTCCGCGTTTCCAGCCTGCCGGGCATCACGTACAACGATCTCCAAACCGCCGTGGACGCAGCCCAGTCAGGTGACACGCTCAAGGTGGCCGGGACGTGCATCGCTGTCCACAGCCGTCCGCGCCACGATTTGACGATGACCGGCGTGGTCACGCAGGTGGCCTACATCGACAAAGCCCTCACACTGCAAGGCGGCTACACCACGACGAACTGGCTGAATCCCAACCCGACGGCCAATCCCACCACGTTGGATGCATTGGAGCAAGGGCGGGTGGCTTATGTGACCGGCGACGTCAACGTGACGCTTGACGGTTTCCGCATCACCGGTGGGGATGCGAGCGGGCAAGGTGGCTCACCGTGGGTCGGAGAGGATGCAGGCGGCGGTGTCTACATCATCACCGCGACGGTCACT
>JAFGSL010000322.1 GCA_016934645.1 Anaerolineae bacterium | reverse complement strand
GGGGTTGTGTTCAACACGTCTCAAATTCTGCCAGTTAAGGTACTGTTTACCCTCCCAAGAGGGTCTTGACTTTTACCGCACTCTTTTGCCTCATAGACGTGGATGGGGTTCTCCAGCGTGCTGGTCAGCCCATCACCGAATGACCACAAGCTATCGGTGTAGTCACCACTGGATTGGTTGGTAAAGGTGACCGTCAATGGTCGCGCGCCAGTGATAGGCTCAGCGGCGAAGTCCGCACTCACAGACTCATACACAGTGATCGTATCGCTGACTACGCCATCTCCTGCAGCGTTTGAGTCCGTCAATACGACAGTATAGATACCAGGCATTGTATAGGTATACGTGGGATGCTGTAAGGTGCTAGTCATCCCATCACCTAAAGACCAAGCATTGTTCAACGTTGGATCGCCCGGTGGCATCGTGGCCGTCGTATTGGTGAAGACAACGGTCAGGGGCGCAACCCCTTGTGAAGGATGAGAGGTGAAGCTAGCTGCCGGTGGGCTGTAGATTGTCACAGTATCTGTCATCACATCATCCCCGACTGGGTTGGTAACCGTGAGGGTAACTTCGTAGAGGCCGGGGTTGCTGTAGATGTGGGTAGGGGTTTCCAAGGTACTAGTCATCCCATCGCCGAAGGACCAAAGATAGGTGGTGGTCCCACTAGTGACGGTGGTGTTGGTGAAGAACGTCACCTGCCCCAACCAATCAGGGCTCGATGTGGCAAGAGAAGTCTCCGGTGGGCCCAAAATGGTGACCGTTGTACTGGCCACTCCGCTGCCCGCCGCATTAGTAGTGGTCAGTACTACATTGTGTTCACCTGATGTTGTATAGATGTGAGTAGGACTCACCAGCGTGCTGGTGTAACCATCCCCAAAGGACCACATATTGACTACCGTCGGATCGCCAGGTGGAATTGTGGCAGTGGTATTGGTGAAAAGAGTCATTTGCCCCAGCCAGTCGGGACTGGAGCTATCAAGCGAGGCCAGCGGCAGGCCGTAGATGGTCACTGTCTTGCTGACCACCTCCCTCCCCATAGTATGGCTGGCAGTAAACACAACAGTGTAGGTGCCTGGGGCAGCGTAGAGGTGAGTGGGATATTCTAGGGTGCTAGTTATTCCATCTCCAAACGACCACATGTAGGACTCCAGTGGGTCATTCTGGTTGGGGATTGCGGTTGTGTTGGTGAAGCTCGTTGTTTGCCCCAGCCAGTCGGGACTGCTAGAAGAAAACTCCGCCCCCCAAGATTGGACAAAGGTATGGATGACGGTCGACGTGAAGCTGCTCTGGGTCAGCAGTACCTTCAACACATAGTTCCCAGGTGTGATCGGTGCGGTGAAAGAAAGAGGATAGGTTTGGGTCAGACTGGCAGGCAGGCTCACTTCGACAGTTGCGCTCACAATTTCCCTGTCCTCCAGGTCAATCAGGGACAGTGATAGTGTCCCCTGATGCGCTGCGTCAACATCAAGGTTGGTGGCAGTGATGGGGACGGTGACCTCGGTGTCTGGCTGCAACCGGTCGGGACGGGTTCCCTCCGCATACAGTGGCGGTTTGAGGGCGATTTGGCGCTCGCTACCAGACAGTGTCACAATGGCATCGTCCGCTGGATCGTAGAAGCTGATGTGTGCCGATGGTAGGGTGATCTCACTGCCAAAGGTTCCATCGGGGCGGAACTGATAACCGATGAACACACTCTCGTTTGGCTGGATTACCTTGTACCAGCGGATCTCCCCGCTGCCAACCGCTCCGTCTATCACCTCCAACACCTCCGTGCCGCTAGGCACGGTCTGTGAGATAACGACCGTCATCGGCTCTGGAAAAGGGTTGTTGGCGGTGATAGAGACGTTGTAGACTCCACTGTCGGGCGGGCTACCCACATCCACTTGCAGGGGAAATTGGATTTCCCACTCGGGTTCCCCAGCGAGTGGAGCTCTGGTCATCGGTATGCTCGAGAGATACCTGATCTGGACATTAGCGCTGACGCTGCCTGTCACCCGAGAGGTCACTTCCGGTTGGGGTGCATATCTTTCCTCCCGTGTATCGACGAGGTAAACCCCTTGATCGGTGCGAGCAAACAACTTGAGGAAGACGGTGCTTCCACGACGCGGCTGATCATCAATGCCCGTGTGCTCTTCCAGCAGTGCCAGCCGTACCATATGCTGCTCTCCTGGAGCCAGCTCCACTGCGCTCAACCGGTTTCCCCCAGCCGGGTCGCTGAACAGGTCAGCGACCAATTCATGATCGTTCCAATCTATCAGGCCGGGGCCGTGATGGCCATAGAGCATGGGGAAGAATGAGGCCGTGACGGTACCGGTATTCACAAGCGTGACATCGGCATAGGCTACCGAGTATTCCGAGATCCAGACGCCCATCTGGAACTGGCGAGTTCCACGGCGGAACTCGACCTGCTCGATTTCACCCTGTGGTGTGTTCGGAGGCGCTGCCTGGCGGATGACTCCCATACCGCCGAGAGAATTGGACCAGAGGCTTCGTTCACTCCAGTACCCCATCTCCATCAGATCCGTGGCCAATAGCAGCATCCGTTCGTCTTGTTCCAGTTCCTCGAGATTGGCCTCAAATTCGGTCAGCACCTTGAGAGCACCAACACCCAATGCGCATGGTCCATCGCAGGCGAGGGCAGCACAGACCTTGGCCCCGTTCCAGATCACGAAATCAGCGATCCATTCAAACAAGCTGACCAACTCGTTGCTGCGCCATTCGTATGAACTGGTCAGGATTGAGCCGCGATACTCGAACCCCCGCGGGCCTAGCCAATTGTTGGCCTCGCTGCGTTGCGCCAGGTCACGGATGTAAGCCTCCTCTTCTGGCAGAGAGAGAGGCGGCAGGTTGTTGACGACATCATTGGCTGTGTACACGATGTCATTCGTGGACCGGTCTACCACTTGCTGCAGCATGTCGACAAACTCATTCTGGAAGACATCCTCGTTGCCGGGTTCAAGCGTTTCGATAATGTGAACCCTAACGTTCTCCTGATCCCCAAAATTGGCCCACATCTCGGCGGCGTCGCCTGCGGTAGCAAAGAACAGACCGGGAGCCTGGCGCAGATTGTTAGCTATTGCCTGCATTGCTTCACTCGTTTGCCAGCCCGATTTGCTCACTCGAGCCATCAGGTTGGTAAATCGTGACCAGCGTAGTACTATCGTTATGAATGGAGAGATCCGGGAAGGTAACCACGGCAGTGACGGTGACCATATCCCCGCGCGTGAACTTGGTGGGGTTTGGTCCCTCAACTGTCACGGTCACCTCAGGCGCGCCGGCGTATTCGCCAAAAACGTTGAGGCCGACGCTTGCCGATCCAGATACACCGTTGACTTCGCCGGTAACGGTGAGAATGTAGGGGCCGGGAGGCATGGTCATGCGATCAGGCAGGGGGACTTGAGCGGCATAGATGCCATCATTGGCGTTGCCGTCCTCGTGCTGCCCGTCGTCATAAAGCGTCCCGTTCACCGACCAGGGATCGCCCAGCGAAATCGAGGTAACCACACTGACGCCAGTGGCTGGGGTCGAACCGCTTTCCACGTAGGCCCGAACCAGGAACACGTCACTGGTACGCACGTTGATCCCGTCCGGCGGCTCGAGGATGGTCACCTCGGGGGTAGCAACTTCCAGCATGGCGACGTGGGTCCCGTTCTCACCCCCTACCTGGGCATAGATTATGCCATTGTACTTGTCCTGTGCCATTCCGCTGCGATTGGCCGTTGCCCAGACTGTGGCAGGACCGGTGCCGCTGGAACGGCTTAACGACAGCCAGGGTATATCCTCGTCCAGGCTCCAGCTATCTGAAGGGCTGTCTGGCGTGATATACAGTTTGATCAAGTTCAGCATAGAGCCGAAATCGAGGCTGGGCGGGCTGATCTGGCGCAAGGGCTCGAAGCGGTCACTGAGCCAAGGAATAAAGTCGACGTTATCACTAACCTGATTTCCTATCCCTCCTGGGTTGATGATGGGGTGGTAGGGACCTGTCGCATCGCCCCACCACGTGTGCTCCGGCGAGACGGGGGTCATGCTGTGTAACCCGTAGCTGATATTTCCTCAATGTTGTTATGGGTTATGGTGAGATCACCCGGAAGCGTCGGGGTGTAAGGTAGGTAGGAAATCTCAATATCCTGCGGCGTGTCACGCCACGGATAGAAGATAACCTGGTCTGTGACTGCATCGCCTTGGCCTCTGGGGTTGCTGACGTGCGTGGGGCCGCTGATATCCCCCCACCAGTTTCCAAAAGCTTGAACGTCCACACTGCTGTTCAGGCCATAGGCACCGTTCGCCTCAAAGTTGCAGTTGATGATATTCAACTGGCCTGTTTGCGATGGTTGGTCTAGTAAGTCTTGAACCAAGTTGGAGAGTGCCATCTTTGGTAAGACCTTGGCAGCCGAGGTGGCGACAGGGGTATGAAGGGAAATTGAAGGGGTGGCGGCGGTGGCTGGTGTTGGCAGCATCGGTACAAAGAGTAAGACGCAGAGTAAGACGTTCAACCCACGGTAGATCGTTTTGGTTTTCATAGTCGATCTTCTCCTCACGAGTTGAACATCTTTATGGACTCACCACGCGGACGCCTGAACCATTGTTAAGACGGAAAGTACAGTACTGGACCGTCACCGCAGGGTCGGTGTCAGAGCGGTAAATGTAGAGGCCATCGTTGTAGCTATGTTCCAGCAGCGCGTGTTGAATACTGATCCCTGCCCGGTCAACCCAGAGTATATAGAAGAGATCTCCGCCATCATTACGACACCCGCCGTAGCGCACGATAGCGTACTCAAACACGTTATCCACACTGGTATTGGTGAACTGGATGTAACCCCAATCACCTGCTGCGGGCAGTGTGGCGTAACCATCGCCGTTGGTGTCACCGCCGTAGGTATCATCCCGCTCCGAGGTGAACACTACTGGATTGACCGTTGTACCTTGTAGATCCAGCGTGCCGTTGACTACCATCCGCCGCATACTGTAGACAAAACTCTGGTACTGGAACTTGACCACCGTCCCGGCCTCAATAGTCAACGTCACTCCAGCAGCGATCGTCAGATCGCCGTTGATTACATACACGTTGTCCGCTGTCCAAGTCTCGTTACTCGATATCGTGCCACTTACATAGATTGTGGCCGCTCGCACTGGTGTTGCCGTGAACAGACCAGCGGCGGCTAACGTGACCACGACGAGCAATATGGGAACCACTCTATGGCGAATTGCGTCGGCGATTGTTCTCTTGGTATACATCGGGGACCTCCTGGATATGGGTTGGCATCATCTGTTTGATAACGTGCTCTTATAGCGCAGATACGCAAATGTCTCGGGCCGCTTTTCCGACAGCGATTCTGTGCAAGAATACATTTGGTTGTTAATGGGGAGCGCCTTCTTTGTTGGTGAAGTGTATATGGCAATCGAAAATGAAAGTCAAATCTAGAAGCCTGTATTGGCTACATGTTTCATCCAAGAAGCTTGGCAAAACAAATATTCAGTATCCACTTCATTCACATTTTACGGTTTGCCTGTCGTCCTGTTGGATCTGGCAGAACACCCACAAAATCTTCACGATGCCTTCATCGTTTCTTCATACAGATGGATTAGAATATAGTTATCTTTAGAAAATAAATTGACCACCAACACAGGTGGGGGACAAAGGAGAAAACGATGAAAAATAGGCTCTTACAAAAAGTGATGGTAGGTGCTGTCGTGATGGCAGTGGTGTTAAGTGGCTGCAGCAGTACTCCTGCATCAGCCAGTGAAATGGCGACGGTGTATGAGGCGAACACAGCCTCCGTTGCGACGACTTCAGATCTTGATCTGGCGCAGACGAGCTCGGGAACCCTCAGCGAGGATGAAGCCGCTGGCCTGCTGTTTATGCGCGAAGAGGAGAAACTGGCCCACGATGTCTATCTTGCGCTCTATGCAGAATGGCAGTTGCCGATTTTCCAGAATATCGCGGGAAGCGAGCAAACACACACCGATTCTGTGCTGCAATTGATCACCCGCTACGGCTTGGATGATCCAGCGGCTGGCCTGGCAGCAGGCGAGTTTACCGATCCAACACTCCAGAGTCTTTACGATCAACTGGTCGCACAGGGGAGTGCATCTTTGGAAGCCGCTCTGCGGGTCGGCGCGGCAATCGAAGAGATCGATATCCTGGATCTGGAAGAACGGCTGGCGCAGACGGACAAGGCGGACATCCAACGGGTTTACGAGAACCTGCTGGCCGGATCACGCAATCACCTGCGCGCGTTTGTTGGAACCCTGGAACAACAGGCCGGGACGAACTATACGCCGCAATATCTCACGCAAGCTGTTTATGATGCAATTGTGAGCGGTACGACGGGGCGAGGCAATTCCCGAAACAGCAGTGGCAATGGAGGACAGGGCGGTGGCAACGGCCAAAACAGTAGTGGGAGTGGGGGGCAGAGCGGTGGCAACGGTCAAAACAGTGGTGGAAATGGGGGGCAGAACGGTAGCAATGGCGGGCGTGGAGGGTCTGGCAACTCAACGCAACCCGCTCGAGGGGGTCGCGGGCGATTCTGATACCTGTACGAGATAAAGTGTAACGACTGGCGGGCGTCTCAAAAGGACGCCCGCCAGTGCATACATATCAAAAGCACATGCTTGTGCGGGATCACAATCCCGCGCTTGTGCGGCAACGGTGGATTATGATCCGCCTAAAGCGTTAAAGAAGATAATTTTCGGATAGAGTCTAAAGCTGTGGCCCTTCCTCTGTCGCGTGATCCAGCGGGCAGATGCGATCCAACGTTAGACGTTCCATACCATAGCCGTACCATTCAAAAAAGGCTGCATCTTCAGCACGTGCGGCGATGAAGTCCTCCGCTGCCAGACATGCTGCCAACGGATCGCCGGTGGCCTCGTAGGTCTGCAAAACCTGCCAGGCGGCGTCGGGATACGGATCATTCGGCGCACTGGCCGAGCGCGACAACAAGCCAGCGTGAGCCTGGCGCATCGCCTCCACACTGCCCTGCTGTGCGTAAACGAACATGGCTTCGAGGGTAGCGTAGCCCACGATGCGCGCCCAGGTTTCTGTGGTCAGCCAACCCTCATCTTCGTAGACGCCGGGGTAGTTGACTATGGCTAATGCCAGGTTGAGTGTGGTATCCCATTCCCCGTTCGCCAATGCAGCATTTGCATCAAGCATTTGGAAATAGGGATGCTCGTCTGGATCGGGTGTATCTTCAACCAGCCGATAAGCGCCATCGCGCCAGGCGAAAACCTGCGTGTGCGGGCGCTGCAATCCTGCACCTACCGAACCGTACATTCCGCCGTGCATCACGATATCCAGCAGGCCATCACCAGTTTGATCGACGATCGTGTAGTCCGTGTAAGCTTGCATTACCGGATCGGCGGTGAGCGAGCGCCAGCGCCGCCGGTTCCACTGCCCGATGATGATTCCCGTGAAGCAGGTGTGCGCGCCGCACGAGACTTGCTCTATCACGACCTCAAGATGCCCGTCGGCGTTGATGTCAGCGACCATTAACAACTTCGGGTCGGAAAGATCCCACACATTCTCATCCTCGATAAGGATCGCAGCCGGGACGAACAAGTTGTCGCGCATCTCGAAGATGAGGACGTAGGCGGGACAGTACGTGGCCCAACATCCCCGGTCGCGCGCAGGGACGCTGATGAGCCATTCGATTTTGTCGTCGGCGTTGAGGTCGCGAGCGACGGTCCAGGCATTGGGTGGGAGTGGCCCTTCGTAGGTGCTGTCCGCCGGCATCCAGGTCACTAACTGCGCCAGCGCCGCGTCTACGCGGGCCTGTGCATCGATATTGGTGTTCATATTGAGCAGGTTGGTGACGGTTTGGATGTACTCACGCACCCACGACGCCTGTGTGTCCTTCTCCACGTCGAAGGCCGCGGGACGGGTGGGCGTCCAGTCCACGGGTGGCGCGGTCACCGGTTCAGATGGCAGAAGTCCCGCAGCCAGGGCTTGGCTTGGCGTGTCTGTGGGAGTGAGCGGTGGGGTGGGGGAAGGCGTCGCCGTTGGTGGAGGTGCCGTCGTTGCCGCTGGTGTTGGTGTTGCTGTGGGTGGCGGAACTGTCGGCAATGATGTCGTCTCTGTGGATGCTGGAAGGCCTGTCTCTGTAGGCGCGGCAGCGAGCGGTGCGGTTTCCACGTCCGGCAGTGGGGATAGCCGGGCACACCCGACCATCCCCACGACCAACAGGAGGTACAACCCTTGTTTTAGTGTACGTCTCACAATTTCTTTACACCTCACTGATCGCTGAATGCTGATAGCTGATCGCCAGGAGTCACAATTTTCTCCATGTCAGTTGTGCCTTCGCTGCACCGGTGCGTTCGAAATACTCCACGCGGATGGTCGCGTTGCCCTTAGGCAGGGTCGCGGTGGCGTAGCGTGTCCCCCGCATGGGATACCAACTGTTGATGACCAAACGGTCGTTCACGTAGACGCGCACGCCGTCGTCGCTCGTCGTGGTGAAGCGATAGCGCCCCGCCTCGAAAGCGAACGTGCCGGTCCAACGCACGGCAAACTCGTTTACCGGAATCTCCGAAGCAGGCGAGCCGAGTTTCCAGTCGAAGTTGATGGTTTCGTCAGTGCGTACCAGCACGGGTGTCTCGTTGAGGTCGCGACTATCGAAGTATTCGCCTTGCCACGGCCCGGGATATTGCACACTCGGTTGTGGGCTGGAGGTCGCAGGTGGGCTGGAGGTTGCAGGTGTGCTGGTGACCGATGTGCCGGTCCCAGATGCACTGGCAAAACCGTAGTTCGGTGAGGGAGCCATCGCTCGCGCGGCTTCGACCGTCGCGGCATAATCCCACCAGAACTGCATGCGCGCGTTACCGGCGGCTTCGAAGTATTCCACGCGCAAAGTGTACGTGCCGGATAGGTAGTGCCAATCCTGATAGCGCCAGACATTGTCCTGTGGACTCCAGTAATCCATGTGCAAGATGGTGTCGTCAATCCAGAGTCGCATCCCGTCATCGGAACGGGTGTTGAAGCGGTAGAGCCCTGGCGTGAAGTTGATCGTGCGGGTCCATTGCACGGAGAAATTGTCGCTCGCCATCCAACTCACGGGCGCACCCTGTCCCCAATCGAAGTTGATTTCGGCGTCGCCGCGGATCAACGCCGGGCCGCCGCGCAAATCACGGTTGTCGAAGTAGCGTCCCTCCCAGCCTGTGAGTGTGTCCAGCCGGTTCCACCAGACGTGCGCGCTGGCCACACCACCTTCCTCGTAGTATTCGACGGCAACGGTGTGCTGGCCTGCACCGAGTGTGATATCACCGGAGTTCGTGTTGGGCAGCTTTTGATTTTGCCAGGCGTTGATCACCAACTGACCGTCGACGTAGATGCGCACGCCGTCGTCGCAACTGGCGTAGAAGCGGTATGTCCCGGCTTCGAAGCCCAGCGTGCGTGACCAGCGCACGGAGAAATTATCCGCAGGCACCGCCGAATCGGGACTGCCATTTCCCCAATCGAAATCGATGGCTGCATCATAACGGGCCAGCACCGGGCTGCCCGACAGCGTCTGGTTGGTGTAGTAATCTCCATGCCAGTCGGCACCCCCGCTGGTCTTTTCCCAGGCCACCTGCAGTGTCGCGTTGCCACCGCGCTCGTAGTATTCAACCCGCACGTGATGTGTGCCTGCCGCGACATAATGATCGATGATGCTCCAGGTGGCTGCGCGGTCGCGCCAATCGTCGATTATCAGGACGTCGTCGATCCACAGACGTAGACCGTCGTCCGAGCGATACGAGAAGCGATACGTGCCGCCTTCGAACCATTCGTCACGGGTGAAGCGGGCAGAAAAGTTATCGCTAGGGATGCCCGTCCCCGAACTGCCGGCTCCCCACTCGAAGTACAGGCCTGATTCGTAGCGGGTGAGCGACGGTCCGCCCGACAGACTCATGTTAGCGAAGTACTCAGCGTACCAACTGCCTGCGCTTAACACAGGAACATAGCCCCCCGCCAGCGCTAACAACGTTATCAGGATAACCCCGGTCATCCACTTGATAGAAGACGTTTTCACTGCAACACCTCCTGTATTATCTTTGTAGGTTTAGAAGCTCGTAGCTTCTCTAGTATCAAGACGGCAGTCAAAGGGAATTTGTTCCTCCTCTTTGCTAGTTTGTCATTGTTCTTTTTTCTTCCTTGTGATATACTCAACTCGCTCGGCAAAAGACCAAGCCCATAAAAAGTTGAAGGTGAGTCAATTGAACCACAATGATGATCTTCCGTCTGTGCATGTCTCGGAACAAAGTTCTCGTGCCAGAGATTGCCATATTGCAAATCTGAACAGTCCAAATCCACGCCAGCGTTCGCAGGTCGTGCAGGAGCTAGGCAAGCTCAAAGCTGACTATGCTGTATCTAATCTTATCACACTTCTCAAAGAAGATGTGAACACCTACGTGCGCAGCGCTGCGGCAGAGGCACTCGGCCACATCGGACACAATGACGCCATTTTCCCGCTGATGGATGCCATGCACGATCCCTGCTCCTTTGTGCGTCGCGCTGCTGCAATTGCGCTAGGGCAGATGCAGGCTAAAGAGGCGCAGGGGGCGCTGCTCAACGCTTTGGACGATGGCAATTTCTATGTCCGACGCGCCGCGATCAATGCGATTGGCAAGTTGGGAATTTCTGATATGAGCGCGGTCTTGCTTCCCCTGCTCGATACGCCCGATCAGCGTATCCGACGCACGGTCCTCATCGCATTGCGCCGCTTAAATGCGCAAGAAGCCGCACCTCAGATGATCGAGATGCTCAAGACCTACCTGTCTGCGCCCAGCCAACGTGATTTGCCGGTGGTCAAGACACTCGTCGTGGCCCTAGGGGATTTGCATCCGCCGGATGCGATCCCGATTTTGGCTGATGTCGTGCGGGGCTATGTAGGAGCACGCTCGCTCGCCGCCAGCGCCATCGGAGAAATCGGGGGGCTGGAAGGGGGACCGGTGCTGGTCGAAGCCCTAGCCGATAAAAGCGTCAATCTGGAGCTGGCCGCGCTCAAGAGCCTGGGGCGGATCAGGTACCAGCCGGCACTCCCGGCCGTGCGCGAGTTCCTGACCTCGCCGGATCCGCGCCTGCGCCGCACTGCCGCGCTCACGGTCGGCAACCTCCAGGATGCGACGGCGATTCCAACATTGCTTGCTATGGCCTACGACGATAGCAGTCCCCTGGTGCGCCCGGCCGCTATCGAGGCGCTGGGGGCACTCGATGATAAGACCCTGATTCCCCAACTCTTGCCTCTGGTGGACGACACCAATGCCTATCTGCGGGCTGCTCTGGCCCACACGCTCAGCGCTCTGGATGGCGCAACCCCCGAAGTGCAAGTTGCGTTGAAAAAGCTGACGCAGGATCAGGTGGAGCACGTCGCTTTTGCGGCGAAGCGGGCATTAAATGCGTGCGAGAGGAAGAACGGTAGGCGGCCACTCGAAACCGCGGCGTGCCCGGAGCCGACACCCAAGCAGATTTCCTGGCTCAGGCGTTTCTTGGGGCGCGCTTAATTTTCCCAAGTGCTTCCGGCGGATCACAATCCGCCGTTGCTATGGCGGTGCGGGATTGTGATCCCGCGCAAGCTTTTTATCACGGGAGTTGGGGGTACACATTCAAGGCGCGTCACGCCCCGTTAGAACCAGCCACGCGAAGTGCGGCAGTGCCAACTGCCGCCGCCAGCGCCACGGCTCGCGCGCGAGCCGGTAGAGCCACTCCAGGCCGAGGCGTTGAATCCAGCGTGGCGCGCGCTGAGACACCCCGGCGATGAAATCGAAGGACCCGCCCACGCCGATGCCGACAGCGGCCCCGGTGCGGGCTAGATTGCAATCCAGCCAGAGGTCTTGCTTGGGCGCGCCGTAGGCCACGAGCAGAATGTCGGCCTGCGCTGCGCGCACTTGTGCTACGATGTCCTCTTCCTCTTCGGGTGCGGGTGAACCGGCGTAACATCCCGCGACGTTCAACCCAGGGTAGTGCGCCGCCAGGATTGCTGCCGCCTTCTCCGCTACGCCGGGCGCAGCGCCCAGGTAAAAGATGCGCCAGCCGTGCTGCGCCGCTTCCGCCGCGAGCCGGGGTACGAGATCCGATCCGGCGACCCGTTCGCGCAGTTTCTTGCCACGCAGCCGCGCGGCCCACAACACGCCGATCCCATCGGGAATACAAAGGGCGGCCCTTTTCAGGGTCGCCCTAAAGTTTGGATCGTGGCGCGCCTTCATCAAGAATTCCGGGTTGACGGTGGCGATTTGGTGCGTCCCGCCTGCGTCAATCCACTGCGCAATGAGGGCGAGCGTTTCCGCCATCGTCACGTCGTGAACCGGCGCACCCATCAAGGTGCAGGCTGGCGCACGTTGGTCTGGCGCGTGAGCTAAATCAGATTCAATGCCCAGTCGCTGACCAGCCAATAGCGGAAATCTTTACCGTTGGATGTCTCGATGCTGCCGTAGACGCCGTACCCCAGCGCGATGAGGGGGAAGACCAGCAAGATCGGCGTGAGAAGCAGCGCAATGGGGATGAGCAAGATGCCTACCAGGATCGCGCTGAGCGCTCCAACGACGGCCCACATTATGCCGATCAGCACGCCGCCCCCTGCCCAAAAGAGCAATTGCATAAGGAATGCCTGCATCGCCTGGTACGCCACGTAGCGCGAGCGGTCTTTGTAGATGAGGTAGATCAACAGCGCCGCTCCGACGCCCAAGAAGCCGGTGACGAGGTTGAGCAGGACGCTCAGATGTGCCAGCATCGCCCAGGTGCGTTCGTCGGCGGGCGAAAGCGGCTGTAATGCAGTCGCTGCCGGAGTGGGATTCGCCGCAGTCGACTCCGCGTCAGGTTCCGGTGTTACATTGTAGAATTCTTTTTCGGTATTCATTGTTCCTCCCTGAATTTATTCTCATTGAGCGCGCGTAGTGCTCATATGCAATATCTATGTTTAATACGCACGCTTGGGAGGAAGGTTGCACCGGAGCAAATCGTCATGCCTCCTCGAACTTCTCCACCTGGTAGATCGAGATTTTGAGGTCAGGCCAATGCCAGGCGTTGGGCGGCAGGCCGGCTTTGTAACACAGATTGCCGAGAAACTCTTCGGGCGACGGCAATTGCTCCCACACCTGCGGCAAGAACGTCGCCCGGTTCCAGCCGCGCTCGATGAGCACACCGTCAATATTGGGGCGCAGCTTGCGCAGGAGATCCTCCGGCCCGTCGAAGTCCAACGGCTCCGGTGTGGTCAGCACCGAGACTTCCACGACGAGGTTGGCCAACTCGGCAGTTTTCACCGGTGGGAAACGTGGGTCGCGGAGGGCGGCGGCGATGGCGTTCTCGCGCACATCCTCGACGAGGGGACGGCGCGCCTCCAGTGAGCCGATGCAGCCGCGCAGGTCACCACGCCGCGTGCGCAGGGTGACAAACGCTGCACCGGGCGCAGTGAGCCGGAGTGGAGGATCGGGCAAAGTGCTAGAGGGTTGGGCACCTACGACGTTCGCGATCGTCGCGCGAGCCAACTCGAGCAGGTAGCTGCCTTCGTCGACCGTCAAAGGGGCGGTGCTCATTGCGCTACCTCCTCGTAGCCGACGGAGGCGTATCCGACCACGCGCCGTGTGTCGCCGGTGACATCGCCGGAGGTGCGGTAGTCCAGCAGGTAGGGTTTCCAGCCATACTTGTCCGCTAACAGCATCAACGCGATCGCTGGCGCTTGCCCGCAGGCCTCGCCGCGCGCTGCTCCACGCTGGTCACCGCTGAGTACCGCGTCCAGGAATTGATGATCAAGTGTGTGCGCCGTCCGGTTATCATGGAAGTGGCTCAGGTCCGAACTGACGATGATGACATCGTCCGGTTCGAGGAATTCGTCCAACTTCCGGCCCACGACGAGTGGATCCACATCGCCGAAGAGCAGCGGCACGACAGGTGTATCGGGAAAGGTGACGCGCAAGAAGGGAAATTGGACTTCGAGGCTGTGTTCCTGGGCGTGCGCGGCGTTGTACGCGGCAAACGGCGCACCGGAGTCGATCAGCGCGTGGATTTTCTTGCTGTCCAGCGGTTGTGTGCCAAGTGGGGTATCGAAGGCGGCATAGTCCGCCAACGCAACACCCGCAAACCACACGCGATGGGATGGCCCCATCACATAGACACGTTTGGGAGGTGTGGCGCGGTTGAGAAGGGCCTTGTAGGCAAACGCGGCGACCGGCCCGGAGTAAACATATCCAGCATGCGGCGCAATCACCGCACGTGCGTTAGACAGTGCCGGCGGGTTGGCCTGATTCAGATAATCATTGACGGTTTTCTGCAGCGCGTTTGGGCCATCCGGGTAAAACATACCGGCTACTGCAGCGGGGCGTATCGTTTCAGTCATAGCAATTCTCCTTTCGTCAGAGGGCAAAAGCCTCGACCTATGCCTGTGTCATAAGGAGTTCATAGCGGATCGTGGTTCACAAGGCCTTTGTAGTCTTTGGTTTAACTCCAAACTCCAGGTATCCGCGTGTTGCATGTGGGACACACGCCCGGTGTCGCCCAACGCACGCGGGTGCTGTATCCATAGCGTTCAATTAACACGGTGTCACAGGCGGGACAAACGGTGCTTTCGTGTTTGGGATCGAGCACGTTGCCCAGATAAATGTACCGGAGCCCGGCGGCTTTGCCAATAGCGTAAGCCCTTTCAAGCGTGGCGTTAGGGGTACGGGAGCGATTGAGCATCTGATAATCGGGATGAAATGCGCTCAAATGCCAGGGTATCTCCGGATCAACTTTCGCCAACCACGCGGCTGCCGCCCGCAGTTCGTCATCCGAATCATTGAGGTCGGGGATCACGAGTGTCGTCACCTCGATCCAGATGTTAGTCTCGTGGGCGATGGCGGCGATGTTGCGCTTGATCGGTTCAAGCCGCGCGCCCGAATACTGCTCGTACAGCTCGTTTGTGAAGCCTTTGAGGTCGACGTTGATGCCATCGAGATACGGCGCAAGGCGTTCCAATGTTTCGGGCGACATAAATCCATTGGAGACGTAGACATTCTTGAGACCGTGTTCGCGGGCCAGTTTTGCCGTGTCGTAGGTGTATTCGAAGAAGACGGTGGGCTCGTTATAGGTGTAGGCAATGGAAGCGCTATGATGCTGTAGCGCGGCCTCTACCACCTCCTCCGGCGACAGAGCATCTCTGCCGCTATTGCGCCGTGTGTCGATCTGGCGGACCTGAGAAATCTGCCAGTTCTGGCACCAGGCGCAGCGCATGTTACATCCATATGTCCCGATTGAGAACGCACGGCTACCGGGGAGAAAGTGGAACAGGGGTTTCTTTTCAATCGGATCGACGTGAGCTGCGACGGCGTTGCTGTAAACGGCGAGGTAGATTTTTCCCTCGCGATTGACGCGGACGCCGCACTTACCCCAGTCTCCGGGATGCAGCGTGCAATAATGCTCGCAGACACGGCATTGAACGGCTTGATCTTTCAACTCGCGTACCAGTTCAGCTTCCTTCAACATACCGGCACTCCTTTGGAGTAATCAAATTCCCCTTTGCTCCAGCTCTTGGTCAATCTGGATGCAGACGGCGAGCGGTATTTGTACCTCCAGGTATTTGTGAAGCAACCTGCGTTGCGCCGTGCTACAATCCTACGACCAGTGCCACAATCACTATGATGAGCAAGACGACGCCTGCAACGGATAGCACAATCGTCAGAGCTTTCTTTTCCTGGGCCTTCTGTTCGATCAGACGTAGTCGCAGCGCTTCACGCATTTCGCGCTCTTCGGCCAGCATACGCTCCATGCGTGCTTGCGAAGCGGCCGTTTCGACCGCCTTGATCTGCCCGGCCTCATCCATCTGCTCATTGAGCCGACCTGCCACGCCTAGATTGTCGCGCCGGACAATCCACTCTAGGATATCAAGGGCTGCCCCGCACTGTACGCAGTGTTCATCATCGATCCAGTTAACGGTATCGCAGTATGAACAACGCCGCGTTAGAGCGACGCCACACTTCCGGCAAAAGCTAGCCGATTGTTCATTAAGCGTATCGCAATTGGGACACACATGGCCTGGGTTATCGTCTGTCATTGTGCAATCCTCGCCTCTCGATCTTGGGTCACAAAAGCCCCGGCAAGGTACCGGGGCTGCGTTGTGAAGCTTTACCGTCGCGCTTGCCAAACCGCGGGCAAAGGCCTATCTATGTGATTTAAGGTTATACAGTATCTGGCTGTGCCTCAACATCTGGTCCGGCCTCAGCGGTACTATCGGCGACTGCCTCATCCACTACCGTTTCTGATATCTCTGTTGGCACTGACTCAGCCTGCTTTATGCTAAAGGCGACGCGCCGTTCGCTTGGCTGCAGGGAGATAATTTTTGCCAGATGGCATTCGCCAATCTTGACGATGTCTTGTGGGCGAGCAACCTGGTGATTGGCTAGTTCCGAAATGTGAATTAGCCCTTCGATTTCCGGTTTTTCAATCAACGCGGCGAAGGCACCGAACGTCGTCAGATTGACAATGGTGACTTCGACCAGATCGCCTTCTTTGTAGATATCTCCCAGGCTCTCCCAGGGATCGGCAGTCAGCCTTTTGAGGCTCAGCCCCAGTCGTTCCTGTTCCAGATTGATGTCCAAGATGTAGACATCCAGTTCCTGGCCTACCTGCACGATTTCCTGTGGCCGGGTAACGCGCTTCCAGGACAGCTCAGAGATGTGCAGCAAACCATCCACGCCGTTGACATTGACGAAAGCGCCAAACGGCACCACGTTGTTGATGATGCCGCGCGCTATGGCTCCCACCTTGAGCTTCTCCAGAAGGCGGCGTTTGACCACTTTGCTGTCGGCCGCACGCCGCTCGGAGAGGATCAGCCGATTGCGCTCCGGCGTGACCTCAATGACGCACAGTGTGAGGGTTTGGCCGAGAAGTGCTTCCCAACGTTGTTCCTCTTCATCATTGCTTTGATGGATACGCCAGTTCGACAACAACTGTGAACCAGGCACAAAGCCGCGTAGTCGCCCCAAACGTACAATCACGCCGCCCTTGTTGATGTCGACTACCGGTAGGGACACCGGCTCTTCGCTCCGCAGCAGTTTACGTGCACGATCCCAATCGCTCTGCTGCGCTGCCCGTGCCAACGATACCAGCATGGTGTCATCATCATCGCTTTTTTCGATTACGTAGACACTCACGCCTTGGCCCGGTTTGAGGGCATAGAGGTCTTTGGGCATCATCCTTTCTACTTCGCGGGGATGAACGATGGCATCACACTTACCTCCGATGTCGCTGAGAATGGTTTTGTCACTGACAGATGCGATCACACCTTCGACCACGTCGCCGCGGCGATATTCATTGGTCTCCATGTACTGGTCCAAAAGCACACCCATCACATCTTTGTCGACGCCTGCTTCTGAGGCGGTTGCCTTCATCGTTGATTTCTCCTGGCCGTGATTAGTTCCCATTTCTTATTATAGGCGAGTTTTTGTAGACGGCAATTTTGTGTGCAAAGTGTTCCCTTGCTCATACCGGCCTGATAAACTCAGTGCCTTATTCCGCCGGCGTGATTACCAACGGCACCGCCGGATGTCCAGGCGGGACATCTAGTGTGGGCACGGGATCATCAAACCATACACTATATAGTTCCTGATATGTGCTGTTTTCTTGCAGTGTCGCTAATGTCAAATTCACCAAATCGCGGTAACTTGAATCTCCCTGCGGCAGGACGATGGCAACCGGGCGATAAGTATAGCGTCGGTCAGTCATCGCAAATCCCGGCTGCGTAAAGAGGATTTCCAAAAATGGGCATCGTTCGGATACAATCGCGGCCACTTCGCCCTGTTGCAAACCCGTGATGGCAGCGGGGACATCTGTGTATTGCACGGTTGAGAGGCCGACGCCGGCCGCCTGGGCCAAACTGGGCAAAACGCGCTCACCTTCCGATCCTGCCAGTACACCCACAGGTTGCCCACCAAGCGCCGTCAAATCCGCAACCGGCGCAGCAGCTAGCGAGAAAATACTGACACCATCGTCGATAATCTGGAGTGAGAAATCAACCTGTAACTCGGCTTCGCGGGTATGGATCCGGTTGCCGACGAGCATATCGACCTCACCTTGGGCCAGTCGTGTAAAAGCATCGATCTCGGTCACAGGCACAAAAGTGACAGCTTGACGACTGCCAAGCCACCGCTCGGCAATGCGTTCGACCAACCGCACCTCAAAGCCGGTAGGCACGCCGTCGGCACGGTTACCGCTGTAAGGCCAGCGGTCGGTGAAATAACCTACCGCCAACGATCCACGCACGCGAATACGCGCAAGTATATCCAATGTGGAAAGCTGCTGTGGTGTCTCGGTAGATGTGGGAGCCGACGCGCTGCCCGGCAACGATGCGATACTCGGCGGTGAGACGCTCGGCAGCCAGCGCGTGTAGAGCGTGTCACGTGTGCCGTCAACGGCTATATCCTGGAATGTCAGTGCCACCAGGTTGGCGAAGAAGGGGTCATCTTGACGGTAGGCCATCGCCATTGGCGCCCACGTTGTCTGCGCCACGACTTCTGTCCCTGCTACCAGCCGTCGCGCGCGCTCCAGCCGGTGGCGCATGTCGCCGTAGACGTCGATCTCGCGCGTGCGCAGCGCCTCAATCGCATCGAAGAAGTTGTCGTAGGCAACAAAGGTTTTGGAGACCGGCACCATCGCGTCAATC